>NZ_CP021425.1:2815000-3115000 GCF_002162375.1 Oleiphilus messinensis
AGGTATCTCTTTTCTGAATACATAGGAAAAGAGAGGCGAACGCGGAGAACTGAAACATCTAAGTACCCGCAGGAAAAGAAATCAACCGAGATTCCCTCAGTAGCGGCGAGCGAACGGGGATTAGCCCAAAAGCGTCATGACGAATAGAAGAACGGCTTGGAAAGGCCGGCCATAGAGGGTGATAGCCCCGTATTCGAAATTCTATTGGCGTGAAATTGAGTAGGACGGGACACGTGTTATCCTGTCTGAACATGGGGGGACCATCCTCCAAGGCTAAATACTCCTGACTGACCGATAGTGAACCAGTACCGTGAGGGAAAGGCGAAAAGAACCCCTGTGAGGGGAGTGAAATAGACCCTGAAACCGTATGCGTACAAGCAGTGGGAGCAGACTTGTTCTGTGACTGCGTACCTTTTGTATAATGGGTCAGCGACTTATTTTTAGTAGCAAGGTTAACCGTTTAGGGGAGCCGTAGGGAAACCGAGTCTGAAATGGGCGTCAAGTTGCTAGGAATAGACCCGAAACCGAGTGATCTATCCATGGGCAGGTTGAAGGTTGAGTAACATCAACTGGAGGACCGAACCCACTCCCGTTGAAAAGGTAGGGGATGACTTGTGGATAGGAGTGAAAGGCTAATCAAACTCGGAGATAGCTGGTTCTCCCCGAAAACTATTTAGGTAGTGCCTCATGTATCACTTCCGGGGGTAGAGCACTGTTTGGGCTAGGGGGTCATCCCGACTTACCAACCCCATGCAAACTCCGAATACCGGAAAGTGCAATCATGGGAGACACACGGCGGGTGCTAACGTCCGTCGTGGAAAGGGAAACAACCCAGACCGCCAGCTAAGGTCCCAAAGTGTATGTTAAGTGGGAAACGATGTGGGAAGGCACAGACAGCTAGGAGGTTGGCTTAGAAGCAGCCACCCTTTAAGGAAAGCGTAATAGCTCACTAGTCGAGTCGGCCTGCGCGGAAGATGTAACGGGGCTCAAACATGCCACCGAAGCTGCGGATCTTTTCGAAGATGGTAGGGGAGCGTTCTGTACGCCGTTGAAGGTCAATTGAGAAGTTGGCTGGAGGTATCAGAAGTGCGAATGCTGACATGAGTAACGACAAAGGGGGTGAAAAACCCCCTCGCCGGAAGACCAAGGTTTCCTGCGCAACGGTAATCGGCGCAGGGTGAGTCGGCCCCTAAGGCGAGGCTGAAAAGCGTAGTCGATGGGAAACAGGTTAAAATTCCTGTACCTCGTGATATTGCGATGGGGGGACGGAGAAGGCTAGGCCAGCGCGGCGATGGTTGTCCGCGTTTAAGGTGGTAGGCAGAGGACTTAGGCAAATCCGGGTCCTTAATGCCGAGAACTGATGACGAAGCTGAACTTGTTCAGTGAAGTGGTCGATGCCAAGCTTCCAAGAAAAGCCTCTAAGCTTCAGATATCACGGGACCGTACCCCAAACCGACACAGGTGGTCAGGTAGAGAATACTAAGGCGTTTGAGAGAACTCGGGTGAAGGAACTAGGCAAAATAGTGCCGTAACTTCGGGAGAAGGCACGCCGGCCAGGGTGAAGGATTTACTCCGTAAGCCCCAGCCGGTCGAAGATACCAGGTGGCTGCGACTGTTTATTAAAAACACAGCACTCTGCAAACACGAAAGTGGACGTATAGGGTGTGACGCCTGCCCGGTGCCGGAAGGTTAATTGATGGGGTTAGCATTAGCGAAGCTCTTGATCGAAGCCCCGGTAAACGGCGGCCGTAACTATAACGGTCCTAAGGTAGCGAAATTCCTTGTCGGGTAAGTTCCGACCTGCACGAATGGCGTAACGATGGCCACGCTGTCTCCACCCGAGACTCAGTGAAATTGAAATCGCAGTGAAGATGCTGTGTATCCGCGGCTAGACGGAAAGACCCCGTGAACCTTTACTACAGCTTCACAGTGAACTTTGACATTACTTGTGTAGGATAGCTGGGAGGCTTTGAAACTCGGACGCCAGTTCGAGTGGAGCCAACCTTGAAATACCAGCCTGGTACTGTTGAGGTTCTAACTCAGGTCCCGAAACGGGATCGAGGACACTGTGTGGTGGGTAGTTTGACTGGGGCGGTCTCCTCCCAAAGCGTAACGGAGGAGCACGAAGGTGCGCTAAGTACGGTCGGACATCGTACGGTTAGTGTAAAGGCATAAGCGCGCTTAACTGCGAGACAGACACGTCGAGCAGGTACGAAAGTAGGTCTTAGTGATCCGGTGGTTCTGTATGGAAGGGCCATCGCTCAACGGATAAAAGGTACTCCGGGGATAACAGGCTGATACCGCCCAAGAGTTCACATCGACGGCGGTGTTTGGCACCTCGATGTCGGCTCATCACATCCTGGGGCTGAAGCCGGTCCCAAGGGTATGGCTGTTCGCCATTTAAAGTGGTACGCGAGCTGGGTTTAGAACGTCGTGAGACAGTTCGGTCCCTATCTGCCGTGGACGTTGGAGATTTGAGGAGAGCTGCTCCTAGTACGAGAGGACCGGAGTGGACGAACCGCTGGTGTTCGGGTTGTGATGCCAATTGCATTGCCCGGTAGCTATGTTCGGACGGGATAACCGCTGAAAGCATCTAAGCGGGAAGCCCCCTCCAAGATAAGATCTCCCTGAGGCTTGAGCCTCCTGAAGGGCCCTTAAAGACCATGAGGTTGATAGGCTGGGTGTGTAAGCGTTGTGAGGCGTTGAGCTAACCAGTACTAATTGCCCGTGTGGCTTGACTATATAACACCCAAGCGGTTTTGACCCAAAATCAAATGACTGTGAATCTTATTTACTCGCTTTGTTCAGCCATGAACAGTTAAAGACAGAACGCATACGATCAACTTGTTTTGTCTGACGATCATAGCGGACGTGAACCACCTGATCCCATACCGAACTCAGTAGTGAAACCGTCCAGCGCCGATGGTAGTGTGGGGTCTCCCCATGTGAGAGTAGGTCATTGTCAGGCTCCTAATTAAAAACCCCAGTGGTAGACACCACTGGGGTTTTTTCGTTTAAGTGTCTATATTGATGTCTGCATTCGTGTCTGTATAGGTGTCTGTATAGGGTGTCTGGGTTTTGGTGTTATGATTCACTCTGATTGCCCGCTTTGTCACGGCAAATCAATTTTCGAATATCACGTAGATAAAGTTCGTTCGTACGTCCAATGTTCACGCTGTTCTCTCATCTTCGTACCTCCTTGTTATCACCTCACTCCTGAACAAGAAAAAAATGTATACGATCTCCACGAAAACAGTTTTGAGGATCTGGGTTATCAACGCTTTTTGAGTCGAGTAGCTGAGCCAGTAAGTTCAAGATTTCCGATCCACACAAAAGGCTTGGATTTTGGCTGTGGGCCTACACCAGTGCTTGCGCAAATGTTACGAATGCAAGGTTATCAAATCAGTACATATGACCTGTTTTATGATAATAACCCTGCCGTGCTAGATGAAGCATACGGATTTATTACGGCTACAGAGGTGTTTGAACATTTGTCGAACCCTAAATTAATACTCGAAAAACTGCTTAGCCAGTTAGATGACTCTGGAAGCCTGTTTATCATGACGAAACGTGTAGAGAACCAGCAAAAATTTTCCACTTGGCACTATATCAGGGATCCGACTCATATTACGTTTTTCAGCAATGAATCATTTCAATATATTGCGGAAGAATACGCGCTCAATTTGGAGCTCATCAAACCCGATGTAGCCGTACTGTCGAAAAGATAATTGCATTATTTCTCTTTCCTCCCATCAATGCAGTTGCGATAATATTCGGCTTTTCTGCTCAAAGAACCTCTAGATGATCAGTAAAACTAAATCAGAACAGTACAGCGAAAGCCATCGATTTTTTAGCAATGACCGGAATGCGATGTTCAGACCATTAAATGGTAAATATCGCGAAGTTACGGTCACTTGTATGAAGCTTTTGTACCGAAGACTCTACAGCAGTATGGCTGATTATGGGCATGCATTAACCCGTGAACAACTGCTCGAGATATTTTTGGAAGCACTCGCCAGAAATCCGGATTGGGAATTGGATGGTGATTCAGATACAGATTTACAAGGCCCAAAATCAAATCGTGAAACGGCACTACACCTGTTAAATCAACTCTCAGATTATGGTTGGTTGGAGATTCAAGTTGATGAAGTAAATCTCAGTTCAAGGTATCACTTCACACGAGCAGGTCGATTATTTACGCAGTGTTTTGTAGAACTAGAAGGAAAAAACGTTCGCACACGTCATCGAAACACACGAAATACACGCAATGCCTTGACCGCCTTTGCGAGTACCCATGAGGTTTATGACTTGTTGGATGCGTTTGAGTTTTCCGAGCGCATAATCAGTGACTTTACTGATGTGATTACCGAGCTTGAAGAGCGAAAACGATTGTTGGTACACGATATGGAAGTTACTCAATTAATCCAGCGAGCCAGTGATGAGTTTTTCGAGTTTATGGAGCGTCGCTTTCAACCGGATGTGGCGGTTCGTCTTTCCGCAGATTCCGTTGAAAAACACCGTGATGAAATTGTTATACTCCTCGGACGAATAAGGCGGTTACCTAAAGCTAATAAAGTAGCAGCAGAGCGTAAATTGCGAGAGTTGTTGCCAGACCAGGTGGTCGAGAATCAATCCCTGTTATGGTTTATTCTGGAGCAAATAGAGCAACGCGTCATAAATGCCTGTGAAATCATGCTACCCGCATTGCGGGAGTCCTTGCGAAACTTCACTCGTCGAGCAGATATTATTATTCGACAAATGACCTTTCTTGCCAGTCAACGAAATCATGATGTCAGTTCAGTATGCAAGGCGCTCTGTCATCTCGATTCTCCAGAACAGTCAAGACGTCTGGAGGTGGCAGCAGAGATAATGTCGCCATTATCGATCACTCTGCAAGATCCGAAGCAAATGCAATTACGGGAGTACCGGGTTGTTGAGCCAGTTAATACATTGATGGAAGCAGACGTTGATGTCGACGAATACGATCGAAGGGAGTTGTTTATTCAGAATGCGCTTGACCAGGCATTTACTCTCCATGACGAGAATAGCCGCAAATATCTGGAGTCTCAACTGCGGGAAGGGCAGATGATAACCAACGACAAGTTACCTATCACATCGGCCAGAGAGTTATTGGCTGCAGTTAATCTTGTGGGCCTAGCGGCTACTAATACCCGTTCCAGTGAGTATCAATTCGAGATTCACCCAACAGGTAACTCAGTATCAACGGACTATCTGACGTGTACTGACCAATTCACCATCCGACTCTCAAAGAAAGACTAGATTCAGTTATCCATGACTATCATACCTGCCATCGAAACAGCGCTTGAAAAAGAAGGGCTAACCACCAAAGATTTTACTGACGTTTTACTCAGATTGTTGGATTTCCAAATCATTTGCCGAGATGAGAGTCAGGTCGAACAACATTACTATGATCGTTTTATTCGTATTGAATCCCTCGTAGTTGAGTATCTATCTCTTTTGGGCATTCGACTATTCCACGAGCGTGAGTTTACATACGTACGTGCCTACCCGCCGGGTGCCGAGATTCCTGGTTGGCACGATGAAGGTGACCAACCCTTTAATACCGGTCTTAGATCCCGTTTAACACAACAGGAAACAGCGCTCATTCTTATTTTGAGAAGTCAATACGATAAAGCTTTGTGTGAAGGCAAGCTGGACGATCAGGGGTGTGCAATGTTGAGTCTGGAATCGCTTAACATTGCGATGAAAAATCTGTTGCAACGTTCGTTACCAGAATCATTGACTGAACGGAAACTACTGTTCCGTCGTATCAGACAATTGCGCTTGATTCAGCTAGCTACTGAGGATGTACTGGATGGTGGTGATACGTGGTTTCGCATTCGACCACAGATTATGAGTTTCGTCAGTGATGAGGCGTTAAACATTTTGCGTGGTTCGGAAAACGGGGAAAGCTAGTCATGTTTTTGAAAAAATGCATCTATGTGAATTGGGGAAATGTCCCGAATTCCGAGCTTGAGTTCGGACCGATTAACCTTTTTTCTGGCGGTAATGGCTCAGGAAAAACGACTGCAGCAGATGCGCTCCAGACTGTGATGACGGCAGCTCACGACACATTGTTTACATATAATCCCGGACAGGATGAAGCGACTCAAAGAGGTCGTGGTGGAAAGCAGGTTCGAACACTGGCCTCCTATATTTTGGGATGTGACGATGGATCTTATGCGCGCTTAGGGGTCACAGATGGCTATATCGCAGCATGTTTTCACCCTACCGAGGGTGAAGTAAATGAGCCGTTTACAGCGGTAATCTGTTGTCGTGCACGTATCGAACAATCGGGTAAAAACCGGATAGCGCGGCAGACGGAATTGTTTTTTTTGATTATTCCGGGTCACGAGCTATACCTTGAACGTGATTTTGTCAGAACGGATGATCTTGGCGCGAGGCACATAATATCACTCGATTCAATTGCTACGCGATTGAAAAAAGACTTCCCGGTTGAAAAATACGAAACAAAAAAAGCATATTTGAAGCGTTTGTACGGTGCGCTGCGCTCTAAGAGTGCTGATGTAAGTGAACGTGAAGCACTCAATGCTGCTCGCGCGTTTTCAAGGTTTATGGCTTACAAACCGGTCAAAAGTATTAATGATTTTGTCGCGAACGAAATCCTTGAAAAAAAAGACCTTGGCGATGCGATTCGTACAGTATCTGACCTTCTAAAGTCAATTCATGGTATGGAAAGTGATGCCAATCGATTAAAAGAGTCGGCAAACCTTTTAAATTCTGCCAAGCATTCCGGTGAGGCCTATATCGCAAGCTGGATTAATTACCATTGCTGGGGGTGCACTGAAGCTCAATTCAAGTTCGAACGTCAGAGCGCGGCATTGCATGCATTGACAGCAAAAGAAAATCAGCTCATTTCCGAAAAGCAGGCTAACTCCCATGAGCGAGAGAAAATATCAACCCGGATAGAGCGCACAGATGAGCAGCTTCTGGAGTTAACTGCGAAACGGCTTGGTTTCCAACCATTGCAGCAGAAGGACGAGCTTGAGAAACACATCGCTCAATTGAGTTATGAGCTGCATAAATCCGCGCCGCTGTTATTGCAACAAAGTAAACGACTGGATCAGATTCTGCGGACATCAGCGTCACTGGTCGATGAATTACGCGCTACTGATTTCACACTCGATCTTGATGCAGCCTATCAAAATTTACTGACCACCTGTGCCAGACAACTCCTTAAATCTACGGGGAATCTCAGTCTGGACTTAACTAGCCTGTTCAGCCGGGATTGGATTGATATTAGTCCCTTGGAGTCCCATCTCGATGCGGCAGGACGAATTCAGCGGTACGCGAACGAATGGTTTGGCCTGATCCATGGAGATTCGGGCACAGGAGTTAATCTGCGAGCGCATTCACTCAAGCTGCTCCAGAAGCGTGAGCAACATAAAGAAAAAACGGAAGCAGCACGATTACAAAAACAGGCAGAGATAGATTATCTTTCTGCGCGACAATCGATCTATCCTCAACATATTCGAAATGCAGTTGAAACGATCGAAAAGCATTGTCCGGGGTCAGACCCGCGGGTGTTGTGTGATTATGTCGAAGTAACGAAACCCGAGTGGCAAAATGCCATAGAAGGGTACATCGGTGGTGCCAGATACTCCATTATCGTACAAGCTGACTGTGAAGCAGAGGCGATGAAAGTTGTGCGGAATGCCAAATTAGGCGGTTCTGTTAGAGTTATTCAAAGCGAACAAGCTAAAGCTGATGCTTCCCGCTTTAAAGTCGGTAAAGATTCAATTCTACAGGTTCTTAAATTTCATCACGCTACAGCTAAAGATTACATCACTGCGAGCTATGGCAATGTACAACGGGTTAATGATGAAGAGCAGCTGAGACGTACACGGAGAGGGGTTACGTCCACCGGGCTTGGCTCCGGCGCTTACAGCATGTGGCGTTGTGCGATTTCTGATGCTGATCTGGTGTTTGGTCAGGGGGCCCGTGAGCGAGCTTTAGCGGCGAAACAAGTGGAACTTGAAAATCTGTTAGCAGAGAACCAGAAGGCCGCTGAGTTATGGCAAAGGACAGATCGTTTTTTCAAAATGATTGAGCGCATTAGTGAAGTCGATTATGCCGAACAGTTGCGTTATATGGTTGAAAGTCATCGCAAGTTACAAGATGCCGAGACACAACTCTCCCGGTTGGATGTAAATGACTATGCTGAAATTGAGAATGAGCTTGCGAGATTTAAAACGGCTAAAGAAGAATTGTCGGAAAATTTGAAGTCGCTTTATGAAGCCCATGGCAGTTTGAATACCGAATTGCACAAGCTCATTAAAGAAAAAGAGTTGTTACAGTCTTTAATGCCAGAGTTGGAAGCCGGTGTACACAATAATGAAGCAAATTTAGAACGTATCCGGAAAGCCTGGCCGGATGTTGATGTTGAAGGCCGTCTTGCAGATGCCAGAAATCTGGGTAAAACCATTTCACCTGAGCGTTTGTCTGCAGAATTACAAACGGCACGAGCTGAAATGGATTCCAGAGTACATCAATTTGAAAGCGGTTTGATCACACATAACCAGCAAAGTCTTTCCGTGTATCAGATTCCTTATGTCTCGGATTACACGGAGCGCCATACGGAACGATTCTTCATTCGCACATGTGATACGTTTCGAGAGATAGATCGAGTCCACAATCAACTGTTAAATAATATCTTGGTTGAGAAGCTGGATAACCTTAAAAAACTCAAAACCACCTTTAATAACACATTCGTTGCGCACTTGTGTCATGCAATCTACCAGGCTGTGCAAGATGGTAAGCGGGTTTTAGACGAGCTAAATCGTGAGTTGGAACACCACCAATTTGGTGCGGACCGAGAACACTTTTCATTCGGTGTTCGTTGGGTACCGGAGTTTAAAGAATACTGGGATTTTTTCACCGAAGTACGGAACATGCCGAACTTAGGTGATGGAACCACTTTGTTCGAAGCGGATCTGTCGGTCAAAGGGCAAAAAGTCAGAGACAAGTTGATGTTGATGCTGTTATCGGAAGATGAGCATCACGCACTCAGAGAGTTGGAGCGCATTTCCGACTATCGCAATTATCGTAATTACGAGATCTATAAGCAGCCAGAAGGGAAGCAACCCATTGCACTTTCTCAATATGGTACAGGGAGTGGGGGGCAGCTGGAAACGCCTGCGTATATTATTCGCGCTGCTGCGATCACATCCGCTTTCCGCTTTGCGACCGGTGAAAGTCACCTACGGATGGTGTTGGTGGATGAAGCATTTTCGAAAATGGATGAGGTGCGATCGAGGGAAGTCATTGGTTATCTGACGAAGACACTGGGTCTTCAGTTGATTTTTATTATGCCTACGAGTAAGTCCGGTCCTTTCCTGGATTTGATCAGTAACCAGTTTGTTTTTTCGAAGTGCCCATCAAAACATCCTGTGGGTGAATTAAACACCCGGGTTTTGCTGGATCGTCAACAATGTAACCAGGACAAGATTAAAGCGTTGTGGGCTGAGCACCGACGACAGATACGTCATCAATTCGCGTTGGATTTTATGGAAGAGTTCAAGTCTTGATGAAAACGTCTTAGCCTGACAAGGTAGAAATTAGCGTGTACTACCCCCAAAAAAGAACTGTTAGTAAACATTCTATTTTGGGGGGCGGATCCCGTTAGGCTAAATCAGGCTGTTGCAAGCATACGATTGAATTGTTTCAAGCGGTCTTGTTGTAACCGCAATGCATATTCTAATTCTTTGAACCGGCTCTTGACTGTTGATGTGTCAAATTTTGCCATTAGTGACTCCCGTTTCTGAGTCAGGTTCTCTCGTTGCTTCTTCATCCATTCGCCGCGTAGTTGCGTCCACTCATCCATGGTCGCCAGGAACTGTCGATATTCGTTCTCCATAACGGTTTTCCAGCTATTGTCTGCAGTATTGGATACTTTTTGCAGCGAGGTTTCCGCTCGTTGAAACTGCATTTTGACCATAGCTTCACGAATTTTAAAGGCGGGAGTACGGCGCAAGTTCTTGGCTAAACCAATTCTCGACCAGAAATTAATCAGCCACTTGGTAGGATCGATTTGCCACCAGCGTACACCATTGCGGTAGTCAGTCTGGAAGAAATGATGAAAATTGTGGTACCCCTCGCCATAGGTGAAAAGCGCCAATACTGGATTGTCTTTTGCTGTGTTGGTATCGGTGTAGGGCTGTTTCCCCCACATGTGACATAAGCTGTTGATGAAAAAAGTAAAGTGATGATTCAAAAACAACCGGAAAAACCCGGCCAGTAAGAGCGTACCCCAGACATCACCGTTGAGGAAGCCCAATATCATCGGCAACAAAATGGTGGAGGCGAATACGAATTTAAGGTAATGATTATGTTGTAGCATTACCACTTTGTCACGCTGCAAGTCTTTGGCGTTCGAGAAATCTTCCTGGCTGCTTTCATAGTGGCGAACCATCCAGCCCAGGTGTGCGAACCAGAATCCCCGGTTGATTGAGTAAGGGTCTTTCTCTTTACTATCAACGTATCGGTGATGGGTTCGATGACCCGATGCCCAGACCAGGATGCTGTTTTGCACCGACGCTGCACCCCAGAAAGCCAGCCAGTATTTTACGATTGGGTGAGCCTCATAAGCATTGTGAGCCCACAGTCTGTGGTAGCCTGCAGTTATACCAGTGCCTGAGAAGAATAAAAAAGCCGCGAATGTGAGCCATTCGAAGAGGTCAAAGCCATACATAAAGCCATATGCAGGCACAACGATCAGGGCGATACTGCCCGTTACCAGAAAAAGTATGGTGGCGACCCAATTAACTGGCGCCTCTTCTTTTTCAGAATCCATCCAGGAGCTTGAATGTTGTCTGCTGGAAAGCTGACTACGAGTAAAGTTCTTTGGTTCGGCCATGGGTGTGATCTTGTTTAAGTGGAACAGGAAAGTGCACGCTCAGCGCAAACCCCGTACACGCGTACATGTTCGGCGCACACCGTTTATTATTGAGTAGCCTAGCATTACATAATGACACTTGAGTGACTCGAGTAGGCGACCCCCTGCAGTATAACACGTCATAGGGTGATATTATCTACAGGCTTTTACTTAATTTTTGTGTCCACATGCAACTGAATTGATACTGATCATTTGAGCGAACAGTTGTTCTCCCCTGAGTCTGTGCACAGAAATTAACGGTTAATTAAAAACATAATGATTTCAAGCAACCGGCGTGTTAAATAATTAAATTTGAGAGACGTACCCGGAAAGGAGTAGACTTCTCATATAAACTTCTGGGTCTGCCTTACCTGCTTAACGCCGCAATATGATTGGCTTTGCGACCTAGAATAGTGATCCGACAAGTGAAAGCTTTTAATACTATGAATGGAATTGTCAGTAAAATGAACACCGTGATTTTGGGTACTTTGATAATGTTGTTATCCGCGTGTGCCAATGTCGAACTGTACGTCCCTAAAGAAGGTGATACTCCCCATGGCTACTACGCGCAGCAAATCACGCCGAACAGTTACCTGGTTTCTTACGAAACCTATAAGCCGATAACATCAGAAGAAGTAGAATCATTGGCTTTGCGGTACGCTGCGGAACTAACCCGTGAATTAAAATTCGGCGTTTTTGAAGTGATTCATACAGATCTGGAAGAAAATGTCGATTTGGTTGAGAGTCCAGAGCTCCGTGGCACAACCTATGCCTCTCTCCATGGCAGTAATACCGCCGTTACACCAGCTTATACCCGGGAGGTAAGGGTAAAAAGAGTCACCCTGGAGATTCTGATGTCCGAGCCACTCTAAGAAATGATGGCGAACAAAGTATAAAAATGGTGAACAAGGCATAAAAAAAGGGGCGCAACCAGTGCCCCTGTTTAAAAACCATTCCCTGGTTAAGGTCCTCATCCAAACATTGCAAGGTAATCTCAATAACGCTCTGGGAAAAGTTTTTCTCCTCGCGTTTGATTCTGTTTATTTTTAATGTTTTCCAAACCGGGTTCATCGTTATTTCGGATTAGGCTACGTGAAAAAATGAGTACTGGTTCGCGTTACTTGATGATTGTGTGCTCTCCGTTGGAAGATTAGGGTCTGATAAAGTACATACTCAGTAGGGGAAAAACTCCAGGGGACAATATGTCAACGTATGTGAGGGCGAATCAGAGTAAACAGTATAACAAAATGCAATTTAATGCCGAATTGGTGGAATTGGCAATGCTTGCGTTGGAATCTCGTTTGTGTGTAGTGCAAGGGCCGGCGGGATTTGGTAAAACGGCTTTGATTCGACATGTGCTGGAGGTAAATCGATACCAACATGTCTGGCTTACATTTTCGGAACTGGAAAATGAAACAGAATTGTTTTGGCAAAATATCTCGAATGCTGTTTCTGGCAAATTAAGACCAAGGGCAGGTGTTGGTGGTATTGGTAAAATCGTTGTAGATTCATCAAATACTCCTGACGCTACAGAGAGTCTGGAGAAACCCTTCGAAGCTTTGTTGTCAGAACTTGTTCGGTATTCTCGTAGTTGGCAATCCTCTGGATCTCTAATTTTGGTCCTGGATCAGTTCGAGACCATCAGTAACCCACAGTGCCAGGCCTCATTCAACAATTTTGTTAACCAAATCCCTGAGTGTATAAAAATCGTAATCGTAAGCCGCGTTGAACCCGAATTGCAGCTGGCGAAACGCAAAGCTCAACGGGAACTCGCGTTTATCAATTCTCGAAAGCTTCGGTGCGGAAGAGCACAGACTGAAGCGTTATTGTCCGCATGGTGTCCGGTCGAATGTTCTGAGGCACAGATCGATCAGGTTTGGGCATTATCTGAAGGCTGGATTACCGTAATTTCCATGCTTTGCAGCGGGCTGGAGGATGCTGCTGACCCTGAGCTGCAACTCCAGTTAGATCTGGAGTCGCCACGATTCTTCGATTCATATATTGAAACCGAGGTTTTACCCGCCTTATCAGAAAATACACAAGCGGCTCTCGGTTATTTGTCACTTTCGCCAATGGCGGAGCCGTTAGCGATCAAATTGGATAGCCAGCCTTCACCGCTGAATCGTTCTTCCCAGTTCTCGGGTCAATTTTCTTCACACTTGGCTTTTCTTGAATTAAAACGTGCTGGCTTGTTATTTGATGAACCTGATACCCCGCGAGATTTGTTTTTCTTGCCCAGGATTTTTCGTGACTGGTGTGCTCGAAAGAAATTGCTTGATCAGGAATTAGCGTATCGCTATAGAAAAGAGGTTGCGCATTGGTTCGAGGAACATGGGTATTGGTCGGACGCGATTGACTTGTATACCGCTTCTCAAAAATGGAAGGACGCTGAATCCTGCATTAGGCGGGCATTCGTTGAGTGGGTGAGAAGTGGTGAAATTATCCTCGCTCATCGTCATCTCTCTGGCTTTCCTGAGTCCTCGGTTGAGACCGACCCATGGTTAATGTTTCTGGATGCATTCAGACTTTTTTATATCCGTGAATATACCGCTTCGTTGGCGAGATTGGGCCGGGCTCGAGTTCTGGTTGAGGAATTGAAAGACACTAAAGGCGATGACGAATTTGCTGTCGACCAACTTAATGGTGTTTCTTTCTGCGATAGAGACTTGAGTGATCTTGCTGATACGATTGATTATTTTGCAGTGTATACCGCAATTCTGTCTGGAAACTACGATATCGCGGGATTCAATTCCCCGTCCATGAACTCGATATCCAATAGAGAATCCGAGTTTCTGAAACCGTGGGGAAAGCAATTAACTGCTACGCGTCAGTTTTGTGCAGGAAATATGATTGACGCGAAGCGGGAGGCCACAGAATCGTTGACGCTGGCGTTGAGATTGAACAATCGAGCAGCGATTTACGCCAGCCTTGATATTTTTAGTTCGATTTGTTTTCAGTTAAATGATATCCAGTCCTTACAGCATCGTCTGGACGAAGTTGAGACGTTTGTGGGCGTATCCTGGAGAAAGCATCCACTCGGACTCGTAGTTCCAATGGTCAAAGGGCGGCTGGCATTGGACCGGTCTGCTTTGGCTGAGGCAAAGCGATTGTTTGATGAAGCCTTAGATCTGGCATCGCACACGCCTTACTCGATGTACCATGTTTACATTACCTTTTTCAGGTGGTGGGTCAGCTGTAGTGAGGGTGATTTTTCAGCAGCGCAACAGGCCGTTACCATGCTGGAAAGTCTATGTCCAGATCCAAAGCGGCAACGGTACTCACTTACTCCCAGTCCGGCTAGATTGTCCGCGATAAATCATACTTTGATCAATGATTTCTCTGCATATTTTCGATGGGCCGCAGAATTTGATCCTGAGCAGAGATTGCCGGTCGCTGTGACCTATTATGATGAGCGGTTGGCATGGCTGCAGATCAGGCAGCTCAGGGGTGAGTATGTACACGAGGCGTTTCAGGAGCTCTATGAGGAAACAAAGGCGCTGGGCATGAACCGTATTGCGCTAAACGCGTTGATTTCTTCAGCGGTTGGTCACTATTACCAAGGAGAACCGGATCTGGCAGTTCCATTGATCCTGAAAGCGGGCCTTAAAATGCAACCTGAGAATGCATTGCGAATATTCCTTGATTTCGGGCTCGAGAGGATTCTGCCTGTCTTAAAAATAGTAAACACAACGCTTGGCACTCAACTTGTCGAGCACCGAACTTTAAATTATGTAGTCGCTGAAATATTCGGCCCCCGCGAAGAATCCAATGTAGTTCAAGGGATCCCGGAACCTTTGAGTGAACGTGAAACTGAGGTATTGAGAGCGCTGGATACGGGGGCGAGCAATAAACAACTCTCGGAAAAGCTGGGTATTTCCCTGTCTACGGTCAAAGCCCATTTGCGTAACATTTATGGCAAAATGGGGGTAAACAATCGGACTCAAGCACTCGCCAGAGCCCGTCAGCGGCAGATCCTTGAATAGTTGAATAGCCTGTCTTAGTTGGGGTACAAGTCCGGTAAGTCAGACTGCTTTGTTTTTGGCGTGCGAGAAGATACATTCTTGAGGCAACGTTTCATCACCGCATTAATATTTGTACCCAGTTGAATTTGGCTATCGATTGATCGTTTACTATTCACACCGTAGAGCTCTCTTTCATAAGCATTCAGCAATTTGGTTAATTCGGGTGAATCGAAATAGCGCTTTACCCATTCCAGATTAATGAATGGTTGTCCTCTTAAATCGCCTGTTGCTGCAGCACCTCCCGTATTTTCATGCTGAAGTTGTCGGATCAAGAGCGAAATTGCATTCTTTTCTCCCGCGCTGAATGCCGCAAACACATGCTTCCATTCAGGGTTATGGCCGACCGGTTTTGTGGGGGCTGGAGCTGTATTTTGGCGATTTCGGATAATCAATATTATCGCAATGATTGTGAGTAGCCAGAGAGCGGCAAGGCCAAATGACAGCCACTGCCAAATTACTGTTTCTCCGTTAGTGTTGATTGTCTGTAGCTGTGGTGTTTTTTCGGTGTCATTGCCAATATCGTCTTGTATGGCGACTGGCGCAGTGGGGACCGGCTCGGGTTGTGTTGCATCCGGGAGAATATGAATTGTCCTTGCCGGGATTTCGGCGATTTGCTCGATGTCTTGAGCTGTATCCCACCAGGGAATACGTATTGCAGGCAGGGTTATTGTACCGGGTTCAACGGCAATTACTGCAATGTTCTGTTCGGCGGTCGCTTCTGCGCCGAGTGGATTCGGCGTCGAGTTCTTTTCGAGTGGGGCAGGGTAAAGCTTCAGGTTTGTGTTGTTGTCCGCCGGTATATTGGGCAGTGCTGAGCCCAATGCTGCGATAGCCTGTAACGAAATTGACCGATTCAGGGCATCACCGACTGTAATTTCAGCTGGATCTTTGTCCCAGGACTCCTTAAGTGTCAGGCTTCGAAGCGGGAGCCAATGTGTACCGGTGAAGGTATCGGGTATGGATTTCACCGAAATGGTCTGATCAGTAGAGTAAGCGCGTTTGTACTCCATTCGTCTTCTCAAGTTGCGTACTTGACCTGAGAACTCAATCTTGGGGACAATGATTGTGCCCGTGACTTGTGGAAAAAGCACATATTTGCGTTCGATAACTTCATAGTTAATGTTATAACGCATCGTGTTGTAACGGTTTTCATCGAGAAGTTCAATGATGATATCTTTATGTTCCGGTTGGGATAAGTCGCCCCTGGCATTCCCGGTATGGAAGAAGCGAACGGTGAATATAACCTGTTCCTGAAGGTAGACTGTTTGTTTGTCGATCTCAGTTTCGAAAAAAGCGAGGGAGGGCGTTCCATCTCCCGGCTTGGATTGACCCGGGAGTACTTCTATTGCGATGGGTTCCGACGAGTCATCTTTTAAAGTAAGCGCAGGAATGGTCAGTTTACCGGTCTGTTTGGGTGCAAGGGTATACTGCCAGGTAATTTGCGCTTTCGTTTCTCCGTTGATGTGTCGCATATTGTACTGCTGATTTTGAGACAAAATCTCGAACTGTGACAGCAATGGCGTGGTGTCCGGCGCAGGAAAATCGGAGCGGCCTAAAGACAAGAGACCACCCAGAGACAAATCCAATTCAACCTCGCCCTCAATTTGTAACGTCAGGGTGTCGGTTTCATAAATTTTATTTTTATCCACGCGAACGGAAAGCGTGTCACTTTGGGCTGACAACGAACCAAAAAGCGTGAAAAAAATGAGCCATACCGTGCATAGTTTGACTGCGTCTTTAAACGATATGATTGCGGCTTGTCTCACCATAGTGGTCGTCCTTCACGGGAGTCTTGATTATTTTCGCGCATACGCTCGCGATATTGTTGCAGGAATTTTTGTCGCAGGAGTCCTCCAGGCTCATCTGGAATGCGCCTGAGCATCTGCTCTGAAGCAGGGTCGGGTTGTTGCCCTTGGGTCTCTTCCATTTGATCGGCACCGATTGATTTTTCGCTTTGGTCCTGCTCATTTTGTTGGGACGGATCGCTTCTTCCAGAGCTGTTTTCACGGCTATCTTGATCCGTGTCCCCCTCTAAGCCTTGTTGCCCGGCCTGCTCTGAACCATCAGCCTCATTTTGCTGACCTTGCTGACCTTGCTGACCTTGCTGACCTTGCTGACCTTGCTGACCTTGCTGACCTTGCTGGTCAGAGGATTGCTGGTTCTGTTCTTGTTGATTTTGCTGATCGGATTGGCTTTCATCAGACTGCTGGTTCTGCTGGTTCTGCTGGTTCTGCTGGTTCTGCTGGTTCTGCTGGTTCTGTTGCTCTTCCAGCATGGACTCGACGAGCTTTCGATTGTGTTCGGCATCGGCCATATCAGGATCAAGGGATAAAGCCTTTTCATAGGCTTCCAATGCTTGTGGATACTGCCCAGACATCGCGAATGCGTTTCCCAAATTGTACAGTTGATCTGCACTTTGCTCCTCTAGTTGGTTCAGATCCGATTGGGCCTTGTCGAATTGATTCGCTCGATACTGTGAAGCTGCGCGCCATTCAGGGTTCTCAAAGAGTGATGCGGCACTGTCGTAGTCGCCTTTGTTATAGGCGTCCATTGCCTGCTGGTCAGCTGTTTTAAACCAATCCTGCCATCCCTGCGCATGGCTTGAGGGGCTCAGGCTCACGCCGGAAACCAGGCACGTTGCCAAAATGACTGTAGAAAACGCGCCTTGCCGGTAGCAAAGTAAAGCGAGTAAAAGAGCCGGAAAAATGAGCCAGTATCCGGCATCGTGCCAATCCGCTACCATGGTATGCTCTTCATCCGTTTGCGTGGAAAGCGGGTCTGGAATGACTGCAAGGCGACGCAAGTCGTGATTGTTCAACGTGATATCTGAATAACTGCCGCCAGTTTCCCGTGCAACTTCTTGCAGCACTTCAGGATTCAGTTGTGGGATAACCACCTTGCCCTGATATTTGAACATTTGTCCGTTGTCTGGACGAATAATTGGAGCGCCAGTCGTTGTCCCTACGCCCAGAACATCGATTGGTGTCGCACCGGCTAGATCGATGATTTCAGGAACCTGATCAGGGGCGATTTCGTCTGTGATGAGAAGTATTCGGCCATTGTCAGCGGGCGCTCTGGACAGGAAATCCCGAGCCATGCGAACCGCTTGACCGGGTTCACTGCCACCTTCCGGCATATACATGGGTTCCAGGTCGGAGAGCAGGAGTTCAATGGTTTTTACATCATCGGTTAATGGTGTGACTGAATGCGCATCTCCAGCATAGACGATCAATCCCGTGTTACCCTCGCGGCGCAGTTTCAATAGATCCTGAAGTTTTTGTTTGGCCCGAATCAATCGGCTTGGCTGCAGGTCTTCTGCATACATTGAGAGTGACAAATCGAGCAAAACCACCAGATTGTCGATACTTTTACGGGCTGGTATTTCTGTTTTTTCCCAGGTCGGGCCTGCCAGTGCGAGCGATATCAAGAGTGCGAAAAGCGTAAGTGGCAATCCTGATTTGCTTTTGAGTGTTTTCCGGCCCGAAACATTCAGGTATTGGAGAAACTCCGGAGCAATTACTTTTTGCCAGGAATTGCTCATGTGTCCTTTGGATATCAGCCAGGGAATGATCATGGAGGGTATGATAAACCACAACCAGTCAGGACGGAGGAAGTGGAAATTCGATATGAATTCGGTCATTTTTCCGTTCTCTGCTGATGGGGTTGAATTAGATTTCGTAGTCTGGATGCAAGATTAGGTAATTCGCGCAGAATCAGCCGTAACATCAAGATCAAAAAGGCGCTGGCCAGCGGCCAAAAGTAAACTTCCACCACCGGCCTGTAGGGTTTGGCTTCGGTCTCAACGGGTTCCAGGTGATTCAGGTTCTCATAGATCAACCCCAGCTCCCCGGTATTGCGAGCCCGGAAATATTCGCCACCGGTTTCGGCGGCAATCTGTTGCAGGGTCTGTTCGTCTATTGCCATTCCGCGACGTAAGTTTGATTGATTCTGAGTACCAACCCCGATGGTGTATATTTTAATCCCTGTTTTTTTTGCAAGCTCCACCGCTTGATCCGGCGATAGTTCCCCAGCAGTATTTGTGCCGTCTGTCAGGAGTATTAAGACTCTCGAATTTTCGGGGCGCTTTTGCAATCGTTTTACCGCAAGACCTATGGCGTCCCCAATGGCAGTGGCTTTGCCTGCCATACCAATAGCGCTTTCCCTTAGCAATGTTTGTACGGTTTCAAGATCGAAAGTAAGAGGTGCATGGACATAGGCACTACTGCCGAACACGATTAATCCCATTCGATCGCCCTGGCGTTCGCTAATAAATTCGCTCACGACGGACTTAACAGCGGCCAGACGATTTGTTTTAAATCCCCGAATGATCATATCTTCAGCATACATTGATTCAGATAAGTCAACGGCGAGCATCAAATCACGCCCGGACTGAGAGATATCCACTGGGTCGCCTATAAACTGGGGCCGGGTCAGTGCTGTGACTAATAAAAACCAGATCAAAAACAGAAGCATTTTTTGCGCTACGCTCGTTTCTGCACGAGTATCACGGGCAGATTGCAACACCCTGGTCGCTGTGGCGAAACGGGGCAACCTGATGGCCTGTTGACTCTCATCTGTGGGCTTTGGTCTGATCAACAGCGGTAGCGGCAATAATAGGAACAACCAAGGCCATGCAAAAGTAATGTCAGCTACAGACATGCTTTGATCCACTCCCTGATTTGCTCATAGTGAAATCGGCGATCAAGAGTTTTTGATTTTTGATATTGGCAGTTCGCCAAGTCAGAAAAATCAAAGTTTTGACCGTTTTTAGGTAACCGGAGATTTTGTAACCTGAGCTGATGTAGGGTTTCAACCCATGTTTCACCACTGAGTGGGTTGCATCGGGTTTCAGGATACCTGAGCCTGACAACACGCTTGAGCAATGCATTGAGTGATGCTGCGAAGTCGGAATCGGAATTGTCCACGCCTTCATTCTGTTCGTGATTCAAATATAATCTCTCTAGCTCCTGAAGTGCCTGGCGGCGCCACCGGTTTTTGCGAAATCGGAACATGGCGAAGAGCACCAATGCGATCAGGGTGAGTATGCCTACGATTAAAATGTACCAGCCGGGAGCCAGGGGCCACCAACTTACGGCTTCGGGCAGGTGTATGTCTCGAAGTTGAGTCGTCAATTCTTCGGGCGTCATGGTGTGATGCTGCCTCCGCGGAAGAGTAACTTCAGACCATTTAACAAGGGTTCCTGAGTGCTTAGCGTATGCAGTGGAATATTCAGTTTGCCCACCGTCTCGGTGAGGTACTGTTGCTGTTCATTTACTTTGGATTTGTAGCGGCTTCTCGCCTGATTGTCATAGGTATCGAGCAGGGTGAATTGTTTACCGTCAGAAATCGGATACATACCAGGCGGTGGAAGCTCGAAATCCAGGGGGTCTGACGTTTGTATCGCGATAATTTCACTGTGTTTTTGCAATTCAAAAAGTATCTTGCGGGATTCCGGATTGAAGTCCAGAAAGTCGCTGATCATAATCAGTAATCCACCGGGTTTCCCGATTCGCCGATATTCCTGAAGCATGCTGTTCAGATCGATTAATTGTTCGGACTCGGTATCACTTACGTTTAACTTTTGATTAAATTCACTAATGGTGTTCAGGATGTGCATGAGTGTTTTCCGACTTCTTGCCGGACGGATTTCCCGGTGCTCATGGTCTGAGAATACTAATCCCCCAACGCGATCCCCTTTGTTAATTGTCAGCCAACTCAGCGTGGCGGCGATTTCTGCAGCGAGCACAGACTTGAAACAGTGCCGGGAGCCGAAGAACTGGGAAAGACTTTGGTCACAGAGCAGGGTTACAGGGCGTTCCCGTTCTTCATGATAAAGTTTGGTGTGCGGTTTTTGGCGTCGTGCGGTAACACGCCAGTCAATGCTGCGGATGTCGTCACCCGGCTGGTACGCTCTCACTTCGGCAAACTCCATGCCGCGACCCCGAAAGCGCGATTGGTTTGGCCCCGATTGCTGGCGCAACCCCCGCTTTGCTGAGGGCAGTTGCAGCGCAGCAGCGGTGAAACGGAGTCTTATCAGATCCTCTAGACTGCTGTAGACACGTCCTTCGACTGACGACTTTACAAAATTGTCAGTCGGAAAATTCGAGGCTAGATTGTCTGCGTAGTTATTTGGTTTTTTTGTTTTAAAAATACCCATAGATCGCACTTTTATTGAAACGTTGATATCTGATAGTGCCTGGATACTTGAATACTGTGTGAATCAGCTTACCGGTACACGTTCAAGTATCGTGTCGATCACTTTATCAACGGTCATACCCGCAGCCTCAGCCTCGAAGCTGATCAGCAGGCGGTGTCGTAATACTTCGCGGACGACAGATTGAACATCATCCGGGCTGGTAAAGTCGTTGCCTTTCAACCAGGCATGCGCCCGTGCGCAGCGGTCAAGGGCAATTGTTCCTCGAGGGCTTGCACCGAAATCAATCCAACGCGCCAGATCTTCACCATAGCGTTCGGGCTTCCGGCTTGCCATGATGATTTGGACGATATAATTTTCGACACTGTCCGCCATATAAATTTCATTTACGGCCTTGCGGGCGGCAAAGATAGACCCCTGGGTAATTTTTTCGATCTGCGTCGTACCTGATTGCTCCGTAGTATTTTCAGCTCGTGCTAATTTCAGAATTGATTTTTCCGCGGTCTCATCCGGATAATCAATTTTTACGTGCATCAGGAATCGATCCAATTGTGCCTCAGGGAGGGGGTAGGTTCCCTCTTGCTCGATCGGATTCTGTGTTGCCATCACGAGAAACAGTTGGGGCAGGGGCCAGGTTTGATTGCCGACACTGATTTGTCGTTCAGCCATTGCCTCAAGTAACGCGGATTGGACTTTTGCTGGTGCCCGGTTAATTTCGTCGGCCAGTACCATGTTGTGGAAAATCGGTCCTTTCTGAAAGCTGAAGCTACCGTCTTCCGGACGGAATATCTCTGTGCCAGTGATATCTGCCGGTAAGAGATCGGGGGTAAATTGAATACGTTGAAAATCTGCTTCCAGTTTGTTGGAAAGATCCTTGATTGCTTTCGTTTTTGCCAGGCCGGGTGCACCTTCAACCAAAAGATGGCCATCGGCAAGTAGCGTGATCAGTAGGCGCTCGACAAGGTGGGCCTGTCCTATAATGTGTTCGCTCAGGTAATTACGGAGCTGTTGAAAATCTGTTTGAAAACTCATGATATGTTTTCACTTTTTGTTTGGCGGAGTCATTATTTTTTAATCGGATGCCACTAAGGTGTGGACGTTGCCCAAAATTTCAAGGCGTAGACTATCATTAAACTATGTTCATGATTCGGAATGAGACTTGATTCTAAATCGCATAAAAATAAACAGTTAATCCCGGTGTTCTGAGATACCGGTAAGTGGGGGAATATGAAGCAGGCTAATACTGAAAGTAAAGAGAAGTTCCTGAGCCAACTGGAAGAGCTCTATCGCGAAAAACTGGAAGCCAGACTCGCTGACGATGTGATGCTGTTCGCCAGTCAATACTTCGAGAATCTCCCGGTGGAAGAAGCTCGGGGGCGCAGGTTGGAAGATATTTATGGTGCAGTCTTATCCTGCTGGAACTTCCTGAATCATCATCAGGTAAATCAACCCAAAGTCGAGGTTTTTAACCCTGACCTGGAAGAGAACGGTTGGCAATCCACCCATTCTGTTATCGCGATATTGCATGTTAATATCCCGTTTTTAGTCGATTCGATCCGGCTGGCCCTTAACAAGGCAGAGCTTACGATCCACTCAATCCATCATGCGGTATTGCAGGTTGAACGCGATCGGAAAGGGCACTTGACCAAATTGCTCACCCGGGATGAAAAACTGGCCAAGAAAAAAAGTGATGCCAAGAAAGGTGCAGGGGAAGCTTTTGTATTTGTCGAGATTGATCGTCGAAATGAGGCTAAAGCGCTTGAGGGTCTCCGTCTGGAATTACTGCAAGTGCTGTCTGAAGTACGCATAGCGGTAGATGATTATGAAACCATGCGCCAGTATGCGCTGGATTCGCGCAAGGAAATCAAAAAGAACAAACAGTTTTCCAGTGACGACCTCACTGAAGCGACCGCTTTTATCAATTGGCTGGCGGACGATCACTTTACGTTTCTGGGCTATGACGAGTATGAGTTTACCCGCCGGGATAATGACATTGAATTAAGGCGTATCAAAGGGTCGGAGTTGGGGATTCTGAAAAGCCACAATGAACGACCGGGAACAGCCTATCTGAGCGAATTGCCCCGCAAGACTCGGGAACATTTGCTAAAACCAGATATTTTTGCCTTTGCCAAGTCAGCACAGCGATCTCGTGTCCATCGGCCTGCCTATCCAGACTATGTCTCCATTAAAAAGTTTGATTCGGATGGCAACGTAATCGGAGAACGTCGTTTTCTGGGCCTTTACACCGCCACGGTGTATCAGCAACGCCATTCAGAAATCCCATTGATCCGAGCCAAAACGGCGAGTGTTATTGAACGTTCCGGGCTCGATACCAACGAGTATGGGCGCAAGGAGTTGGAGCAGGTTCTTGCTGTATATCCCCGAGATGATTTGTTTCAGATTGACGCGGATGAATTATTTCGTGTTGCAATGGGAATTATGTACATTCAGGAGCGCCGTAAGATCCGGTTATTTATCCGGGAGGATGCCTACGCCCAGTTTGTCAGTGCAATGGTGTTTGTGCCCCGGGATATTTACAACACCGATTTGCGTCTGAAAATGGAGCACATCTTGTGCACCGAACTTGAGGCAGAAGACATTGAATTTACCACACATTTTTCCGAGTCAGTGCTAGCGCGAACCCAGTTTAATATTCGGGTGAAGCAAAAAGACGATCGAGTAATTGATGTCGATGCGCTGCAAAATAAAATTGTTGAAGCCGCACAATCCTGGAAAGATGGCTTTCGTGAAGCATTGTATGAAGCTCATGGGGAGGAATTGGCGAACACCTACATTCATCTCTACGAAAATGCTTTCCCCGCCGCATATCGAGAGGAGTTTTCTCCTCGTCGGGCCGTAATCGACGTCGACCACATGGCAGAAGTCAATCGTGACAAGCCGATATCCATGAGTTTTTATCGGGCGCTTGAGGAGCTTGATCACACCCTTCACTTCAAATTATTTCACCCTGAAGAGCAACTCCCTCTGTCGGATGTTTTACCTATTTTTGAAAATCTCGGTTTGAAGGTTATCGGTGAGCACCCTTATGAGGTCAAAAACCGTAAGGGAGGCGTGGTTTGGATACATGATTTCACCTTGCACAGTTATGCCGGTCGGGTTATTGATATTCACCGCATACGAAAAATATTTGAAGAACTGTTCCAGAAAGTGCTGCTCGGCGAAGCAGAAAACGATAATTTCAACCTGTTGCTCCTGGGGGCCCACCTGAATTGGCGCCAAATAGCCTTGATTAGGGCTTATGCGCGCTACATGCGCCAGATTCGGGTCAGCAATAGTCAGGAGTTTATCGCGCTAACGCTGGCAGCCCATGTTCCTTTGACGCAAATGATACTCACTTTCTTCGAGTCGAAATTTTATCCAGATACCTTTAAGAGCCGTTCCAAGAGTGCTGCAAGCCAGCAAAAAATAGAGCTTGAGTTCAATCAGGGACTGGACGAAGTGAGCAATCTCAGTGAAGACAAAATTCTAAGGCTCTATATCGATCTGATAAAAGCGACGCTCAGAACCAATTTCTATCAGCCCGATAACGCCGGCCAGTTAAAGAATTATATTTCACTCAAATTTAGCCCTTCAGACATTCCGGATATGCCATTGCCCATGCCAATGTTTGAAATTTTTGTCTATTCCAACCGGATTGAAGGTGTGCATCTGCGCGGTGGAAGGGTTGCTCGAGGCGGGTTGCGGTGGTCTGACCGCTACGAGGACTTCCGTACTGAAGTGCTTGGCCTGGTCAAAGCTCAGCAAGTCAAGAATGCCGTGATTGTGCCTGTCGGCGCTAAAGGCGGATTTGTCGCCAAGCAGTTGCCGGAAAATGATCGGGAAGCTTTTTTGCGCGAGGGGGTCGAAAGTTATAAAACGTTTATCAGAGGTCTACTGGATATCACCGATAATGTTCAAGAAGGTGCGGTTATCCCGCCGCAATCCGTGATCCGTCATGATGAGGATGATACCTACTTGGTTGTCGCGGCAGATAAAGGAACCGCCACGTTCTCGGATATTGCAAATCAGTTGTCAGCAGAATACGGGTTCTGGCTGGGGGATGCGTTCGCTTCCGGGGGCAGTCATGGCTACGATCATAAAAAAATGGGTATTACCGCACGCGGTGCCTGGGTGAGTGTTGAGCGACACTTTCGGGAAATGGGGGTTAATACTGCGACCACAGATTTTACTGTGGCCGGGGTGGGCGATATGTCGGGGGATGTTTTCGGTAACGGGATGTTGTTATCGCCCCATATTAAACTGGTTGCGGCATTCAACCATCTGCATATTTTTGTTGATCCTGACCCTGATGCTGAGCGCAGCTTTGCTGAACGGCAGCGTTTATTCGAATTGCCACGGAGTACCTGGGATGACTTTGACAAATCGTTAATTTCTAAAGGTGGCGGTGTATTTTCGAGAGCATCGAAATCAATCGCGCTTACCCCGGAAGTTAAAGCATTGCTCGGAATAAAAGTTGATCGGGTTCCACCGAATATGTTGATTTCTTATATTCTGAAGGCGGAAGTTGATTTGGTCTGGTTTGGCGGCATTGGCACCTATGTCAAAGCAAAAGCTGAAACCGATGCTGATGTGGGCGATAAAGCCAATGATAATCTGCGGGTGAATGCCCGGGATTTACGTGCAAAAGTAATTGGCGAGGGGGGCAACCTTGGAATGACCCAGAGGGCCCGGATCGAGTTTGCGCTTCAGGGGGGGCGACTCAATACTGATTTCATCGACAATGCCGGCGGTGTGGATTGCTCGGATCATGAAGTTAACATGAAAATTTTGCTCAATGAAATTGTGGCAAATGGTGACCTCACCGAAAAGCAACGCAATGAAATGCTCGCGGAGATGACGGATGAAGTCGCGGCTCTGGTTCTGAAAAACAATTACCGTCAAACCCTGGCGATCAGCAATGCCTCCTTTGACGTTGCGCCAAGAATTGAAGAGTATCGCCGTTTGATCTCGACATACGAATCATCCGGAAAACTGAATCGTGAACTGGAGTTTATACCCGACGATGAAACCATATTGGAACGTAAGGTGCTCAATTTAGGGTTGAGTCGGCCGGAGCTCTCTGTGTTGATATCGTATGTAAAGGGAGACCTCAAAGAGAGTTTGAATGAATCCGCATTGCCGGATGATGATTATCTTGCCCGGGAAATCGAACAGGTTCTCCCAAAAATGTTGGTTGAGAAGTATTCGGATCAGCTGAAGTTACACAAACTGCGCCGTGAAATTGTGGCAACACAAATCGCCAATGATATGGTCAACCACATGGGGATTACTTTCGTCGAGCGCCTCAGGCAATCTACTGGAGCATCTGTGGGCGCCATCTCGTTAGCCTACATTATTGCGCGGGATGTTTTCAGGCTCGAGCATTGGTGGACAATGATAGAGCGACTTGACTATACCGTTCCCAGTGAGACGCAGGCAGAAATGATGAGCGAATTGATGCGACTTATCCGCCGCGCATCCCGCTGGCTGTTGCGCAATCGCCGCAGCGAGTTGAATATCGCCGCCAATGTGAAGAAGTTTGAAAAAGGCGTTAATGAAATTGCAGATAATCTGTCGAGCTATTTAATTGGAGACCAGCTACTCGAGTGGCAGAATAAATATGATCAATATGTTGCGGGTGGTATTGATCCAGGTCTTGCACAAATCATAGCCGGGGCAACGCATCTCTATTCTGCGTTGGGTATTATTGAAGCGCAGGAGCTAACGTCTACTACGTTGCCGGAAGTGGCCTATATCTATTACTCCTTGGGAGAGCAACTCGATTTGGGGTGGTTTTCCAGTCAAATCAACCAGATGCGTCCCGCTACCCATTGGCAGGCCCTGGCTCGGGAGACTTTCAGAGAGGATCTGGACTGGCAGCAACGTTCCCTTACAGTTGGTGTGTTGCGCTTGAAAAATGCACCCAAGGCAGCGAATGAGCGCCTGACACACTGGTTGGAATACCACTCAGAGTTGGTGGATAGATGGTCACAGATGTGCACAGAACTCAAAGCATCAAAAGATCCTGAGTTCGCGATGTACTCCGTCGCGCTCCGGGAATTGTTGGATCTTGCCCAAAGTTCGACCCACGCGACACCGGGCGGTCAACTTTAAGCGAGTAAGAAAGTGAGTCAGTAAGATAAGTAAGGGTAAATCACGAGCGGGTTCTGAGGGGAGGTTGCACTATTTATAGCAGTCTCTTCCTTCAGTAATCGAAGTGGGGGCTTTTTCAGGGCAAAAAAAAACGGCAATGTTAGATAAGTTCTAGCATTTACCGTCTGGTTCGTGGGCTAAGTATTGGGTGCCCAGTCTTCTTGGTGGAGAAAACAAACGGCCTGAGTTTGTTGTCTCAAAATCAATGTGACTAGGTTATCAATTAGGGGGGCGTAGTGGCATCGTCCAAAGGGCTTAGTTTTATGGAAAAATAGCAAAAAAGTGAAGAAATCAGGTGATTTAGCGGAAAGAGTCGACCTGAAAGGCTGAGGGAATGGTCTTAAAGCCTTTTTGGTGTATAAATTCAGCTCAGATTGTCAAACAATCTTAACGTTATTTATATTAGATTCTATGCTATCTCCTAATGGGGGAATTTTCTGTGGACTGGTCTAGGTTTTTAGTGAAAATTAGCTCTTTGCCACATTCCTGCTACTCAGCCGGTTTTCGCACAAAGTTTATTCGTTGAGATGCATTAATCTTCCGCCTGTGTTGTTACTCATTTGTTGTACAATAGCAACCAGGCTAAACCTGTCGGACCTGCGCTAGTAAGTAATAAATTATTAGAGATAAAACGTATTTCATGCACAGTATTATTGTAGATTTGGACATACCTGCGGATGATTGGTTGTACTATTATCGGGGGTCTGTGCGTTCTGTGTCTGCGATATGCAGAACCGGAAAGCGAGTTCAGTTCCCGGCTTCAATTCTGAAGAAGTTTGTGACACGTTCCGGTGTCCGTGGTGTTTTTCAGATAAATTTTGATGAAAACAACAAGTTTCAATCCGTGGTCAAGTTAGCTTGAGTTCTCTCGGATCGCTTTTCATGCTCGTGGCTGGAATTTGAATTGCCCCGGAGTCAGTAATTCACAAACCAGTTTTTTTCCCATGCATTCATTACTTTCTCGGGATACCAGGTTTTCCCCAGGCTACCATTGTAGCGGGCCAGGGCACGGGTTAAATTGCCTTTTTCTTTATCGATGTAATGTTTAAGAATGGTGCAGCCATAGCGCAGGTTGGTTTGTACTTGGGTCAAGTTATCCTCTGATCGACCAATTTCTTTTTTCCAGAATGGCATCACCTGCATCAGGCCTTGAGCGCCTACACGAGAGATTGCAAACCGGTTAAAGTGGCTTTCGATCTCAATGACCGCAAGAACCAGTTCAGGCTCGACTCCAGCGCGGTTGGCCTCTCTGTGGATGAGCTCCAGCCACTCCAGGCGTTGCTTTGGGGATTTGACAAATTTTTCCAGGCGAGTGGACATGTCTACCAGCCAGACTTCGGCATCGTAACGATCTGCAAATGATTGATTGTCTGTTATGGTGTTTTTCAGCAAGTCCCTGAGTTCAGCATCGAAGAGCTGTTGCCCGGCGAGTGAGTTGATACTGGAGAAGAGGCTGATTAGAAAAGCGAAACAGAGTAAGGGCGAGAGCGACAAGTGACGTTCGCCTTTGTTGCACGCACTTGAATTTGCCAGAGCCAGCCCCGGGGTTGTGCGCTTAGAATAACTCAAGCTCGCCACCGAATGAGTTTGAGTCGTCGATGATCCCAGCCTCAATCAATTTGCGAAATACAGATACTTGATTTCTTCCGGTATCTTTAGAGTAGTACAGCGCCTGATCAGCTTCGGCAATGGTGCTGGTCAGCCCTTTGGACGGGAAAATCTGGGTTAGCCCGGCGCTAATGGTAACCCGGCCTATCTGAGGAAAATTCCGGGACTCAACAGCGATTCTGAAGCGATCAACGACCATTTCGGCTGTTATCAGATCTGCGTCATTCAGTACAATGATGAATTCTTCTCCTCCGTATCGGAATAACCAATCTTCAGCCCGAAAGGCTTCCTGCATCATATTGGCAAGCAGAATAAGTATTTCATCCCCGTATAGATGGCCATAGGTATCGTTGATTTTCTTGAAGTGGTCAACATCCAGGATGGCCATTGCCCGTCGTTCATCTTTTTTACGATGGTGCTTTCTGGGTCCGAACAAGCGCTGCATTCGCTCATCGAAAGCAGTGCGGTTCAGCAGTCGGGTCAGCATGTCCTGGGTGCTGCGATAGATGTGATGATACTGGTTGCTATAGACTTCCAGGAGTTCTTGTAAGCTCTGGGTATCCGCTAACTCAGCGTTATTCGAAATCAGTAACTTGGCAACCATGCCGGATCCGCGGGCGATATCCAGTACCACATCGGCGGAAGACAGGTTTTCGGACGTGAGGTTATTGGGGTCGTGGATTGAAACGCTTTCGGCTGCGAGCATTTCTTTGACGGCTTGTGTAAACGCCTCGTCCAAATGAAAAACATCTTTTTGCCGTGTCAAATCGACCAAATATCGGCAGCGGCAATCATCTTTTTTTGTTTTTCGCATGTTTATTTATAAAGTGCTGGGTTGTTTCAGGGCTAGCCTGTAGTAATCATTAATTGGTTTTGTTTAGTGTGTCCGGACGCCTAAAGTATAAACCTACTTTTACTATTTTGCTGTGAATGGCATTGTAATAGAGCGTCAAAAAGCCGGGAAACCTGAAATAGATCACCCTGCCGAAGTGAGCAGGGTGGAGTTAACCGCGGGGGAATCTTCTGCTGATTATGATTCCAGTTTCTGGTTTAGGTATGTGATTGCTTCATCAACAGCAATGTCTTGGGATTCGCTGTCCTGGCGGCCTTTGTATTCAAGTGTGCCTTGCTTTAGCCCACGTTCACTAATCACTACTCGATGTGGAATGCCAATGAGCTCCATGTCGGCAAATTTTACACCGGGTCTCTCATTGCGATCGTCCAACAATACATCAACGCCCATTTCAGTAAAGCGGTTGTACAATTCCTCTGCTTTTTGCGCAACAACTTCAGATTTGTGCATATTCAGTGGTACTAAAACGAGACTGAAAGGCGCGATCGATGCGGGCCAGATGATCCCGTTGTCATCATGGTTCTGTTCAATTGAGGATGCGACAATGCGCGATACACCAATACCATAGCACCCCATTTCCATGATGACCGCCTTGCCATTTTCATCCAGAACTGATGCGTTCATCGCGGCGCTGTATTTATTTCCCAATTTAAATATGTGGCCGACTTCAATGCCTCGTTTGATTTCCAACGTTCCTTTACCATCAGGGCTTAAATCACCTTCCAGTACGTTTCGGATGTCTTCTATTCGGGTGGGTGTGCAATCCCGCTCCCAGTTTACGCCGGTGAGGTGCATGTGATCCTCATTTGCTCCGCATACAAAATCCCCAAGTACGGCGGCAGACCGGTCCACAATGACCTCAATGCCCAATCCGACCGGCCCGATTGAGCCTGGCTCTGCGCCGCAAGCGGCTTTGATTTCAGCGTCACTTGCGAACTGCAATGGTTCTGCCACGCTGGTGAGCTTTTCGGCTTTTATTTCATTGAGCGTATGATCGCCCCGCAAAACCAGAGCGACCAGCGTATTTTCCTCTTCACCGTGGACGATAAGGGTTTTAATCGTTTGTTGCGGGCTAACTTTCAGGAATGTTGAAACCGCCTCGATGGTTTTTTGTTCTGGTGTGGCGACTTTCATCATGTCTTGTGTCGCTGCGGGCCGTTCAGTGGTTTCGGGTATCGCCGCAGCCAACTCGATATTGGCGGCAAAGTCACTTTCATTGCTGAACGCAATCGCATCTTCACCGGATTGAGCCAGAACGTGAAACTCGTGTGATGAGTTCCCGCCAATGCTGCCCGAGTCAGCCTGAACCGCCCGGAATTCGAGGCCCAGTCGGGTGAAAATGTTGTGGTATGTTTGGTACATAATCTGGTAAGTATCATCCAGGGAGCTGGTGCTCGCATGGAAAGAGTAGGCATCTTTCATGAGGAATTCGCGGGCACGCATCAAACCGAAACGTGGGCGGCGCTCATCCCGGAATTTAGTCTGAATCTGGTAGAAGTTGGCCGGTAGCTGTTTGTAACTTTTGAGCTCATTCCGAATCAGGTCGGTAATCACCTCTTCATGGGTCGGGCCAACGCAGAAATCCCGCTCATGGCGATCTTTGAGGCGAAGCAATTCCGAGCCGTATTGAAACCAGCGACCGGATTCTTCCCAGAGCTCAGCAGGCTGCACTGCAGGCATCAAAACTTCCTGAGCACCGGATTTATCCATCTCGGTCCGCACGATGGCCTCTACTTTTCTCAAGACACGTAAGCCCATCGGTAACCAAGTATACAATCCTGAGGCGAGTTTTCTGATCATGCCTGCTCTAAGCATGAGCTGATGGCTCACGACTTCAGCATCAGCAGGAGTTTCCTTCAAGGTTGCGATAAGGTATTGGCTTGCACGCATAGTCCGGTTTCCAGTCCTGAATGTTAAACTTTATAGGTTCGTTTGTGTGTCGCAGTGTAAAGGCTTGACATTCTACGCCCTAAGGGAGATTTGGCAAAGTCCATGGGCGAAGACTTAAGGAATTATTGAGCATATTGTATCTATTCTGTACAATTTTAGTGTTTTTTCGTGTAGAGTATTTGCTCAAGCGTTACAGGCGCTGTTAAAAACAATCCTCAGGGAAACGCATTTAACCCACCGGGTAGTGCGGCTGATACAATAAAAACAATGATTTTAGCATTATGAGTGTAAATAAAAGGCTTCAAAATGGTATAGTTTCGTCGCTGTTGAAATCGAGTGTGCTGATCATTGCGGGGGCTGCTTTTGTTGGATGCAGTGCCCAGATGTGGTCAGTTAAAGATGAAAACAGTACCAAAAATGACCCTGGTCTGGTCAATCCGCCACCGGCGTTGCCGGTTAGTCCGCCAAAGCCGGTTCTGACTGTAAATGCCACCCAGGATGCAGTGGATATTTCATCTGTGCTGGAGGGTTATAGATTCAGTCGGCAATTGCTGCCGGGTAAAACCACCATCGCTTTTGTCATCGCGTATGATCCATCCGATGAGTTCCATGTACCCTGGTTTGTTGCTCCCGAGCAGGATCTTGAGACGGAAGTGATTCTGATTGATCCGGCGCGCCAGTTGGTTTCTTTGGGTGTTCAATCTGTGGACACCCGCTGCGAGAAGCACGAAATAAGTGAGCGCAAGGCGATAGCGGATTATTCTGTCTGCTCAAGCCAGTTCTCAATCTTTTCAAATTCCGAAAAAGAATCTTCGAAAACAGTCAAAACAGATGTCTATCGTATGGCGTTGGTCGCCCGCCAGCTTAATCTGACGGAGCGTGCCCGGGATTGGCTGGAGCGGGGTGATGAAGCGCTTGATGTCACTTCAAGAGAAACCGCGATCCGCAGCTTGAATCGCTTGGCCGCACGATATCAGGGGCGGCTTGAACGGCTTCAGGATAACTATATTAATGGTTATATCGAGCGTGCAACTTCGAGTCTGGATATCGAGCGCAAGATTTCAGATCGATCCGGATATTTTAATTATGATGTACGTTGGGATGATCAGGTAGAGTTAATCCCCGAGCGCGTCGTTAAACGGAGTTTCGATTTCAAAACGTTAATTAACCCGTTGAAAACTGCTGCATCACTCGGGGAATCGATTCACCCCATTGTCAAAGTCATTCAGCGTCGGATAGAGCAGAATTACGATACTGAGCGGAAGGGGCTATTACGCTACCTTCGGGATGCGACTGCCAAGTACACGGTAGTTTGCAGTCATTCTCCTTATATTGGCGATTATCAGGTCAATATCAAATGTCCCGGAGCGGTCAATGCCAATGCATCACCGTTACGGTTGCCAATTAGCTATGAAGTGGTCGCACGTCGATTCGGTGTCATGTTACCCCGGTTTGCGATGCATAACTCCGATTTAGGGATGGAGTTGGATGAATTTGAGCTGACGCTCAAAAACCATTCAAACCGAAAGGTTCGTATCGGGACTGTATCGATCAGTGCAAATCGTGTCCAGCAGAACTTGAACTTGGGGGCAGGTGCGCAGAGTATCGAGTTGTCACCCAGAGAGGAGCGAAGTTTCGATATCCGGCCTTTATTAACAAAAGAGGTTGAGCAGACTTTGTACGTTTCATATGTGCAAAATCGGAAGGCGGTACGTGATCATATGAAGTTTGGTGCTGAGATTTCCTATTTGCCCTCTGATGAAGTCAAGCATCAGAAACTTGAACGGGTATTGAATTACAATCTGGATCAAGTCCTCGTCAGCAAATATTAGGGTCTGTTGAGTTTCATATTTAACCTCTGTTGAGCCTGAAATTTGCTCAATCAAGAAACCAGGAGAGTGGGTTTTAGTTGCTTAGGTGTGTAATAAATCGTCGTGTTCAACAGGCCCTGATGCGGGATAAGTAGAATCAAGGAAAAACTCGAGTGATGACAGCAGTAAAAAATGACAACGTTGAAACGATTAAAACCAAGCAGGATGCAGTGGATGAAGGACGGGATGTTCAGGAAAGTGGAGCAAGTCTGATTCGTAAACCTAAAGTTGCTCCCCGTCGTATTCCCGTACAAGCCAGGAGTCGCGAGCGGGTCAGTACGATATTGAAAGTGACGGCTGAAGTGATTCAGGAAGTAGGGGTTGATCGAGCCAAAACATCAGAGATAGCCCGACGAGCGGGCATGTCTTTGGCGTCACTGTATCGTTATTTTCCAAACAAGTCAGCAATCATCAAGGCATTGGCTGAGCAGCATATCGTAAAGTTGAATGAACACTTGACTGAAACCATGCTAGAGCTGGATATGGAATCCGGCTTTGATCGACTAATAGATGGCTATGCCCATTTTTATCGTCATGAACCAGGGTACAAGGAAATCTGGTCCGGAGTTGAGGCGATGCCGGAATTGCAGCAACTGGACTTGGGGGAGTTGTACGATAATGCTCACGTCATTTCAAAAAGAGCTTCTCAGATGTTTCCTCATATTGAAAACAAGCGTATGTGGGTGATTTGTGTCATGTTGCCCAGAAGTTGTGGGGCGATTCTGAGGTTGATGATGAATATGGATGAAGCGGAAGCGGATATCATGTTGACCGAGCTGAAAGCAATGGTTCGCGCTTACATTACTCACAGTTTAGGTGGCATTCAAGCGGTGTAATGGGGGAATGCTTGCTTAATGCCAAAGTTAGACCATAATAAATGGCAGTGATGGCCGGTTTTCGTGATCCGCACAGACCAGCCATCGTTTATCAGACGTGCCATTCATCTTTGTGTTGTTCCATGCTTGTGCCGGTTGGTGTTATAAATCGGGCTCGCTCAGGGACGAGTTTATTGTCAGGGCGTTGTTAGTTGTACCCTGATTTTTCTCTTTGAATTCCTGTTTCACCGGTTATCTATTTTCAAAACCTGCATCTGTGCCTGACCATCTTTCAACCGAGCCGTCAGTCGGTCACCTACCGAGATTTTTTTCACTGAATCCACTACGTGCTCTTCTGTCGTCTGTTTGTTCAGTAAAATCGTAAAGCCTCTATCCAGTGTGTTCAGCGGGCTGAGGGTATTCAGGTTGCGGCCCAGGCTGGCTAATATTTGCTGTTTCAGGTGGATTTGCCTGGTTGTAGAGAGGGTAAGGCGCGATTTTATCTCACTGCATTTTTGATTGAGCTCGGAAATTTTTCGTTTTGGGTTCTGGGTGCTTAGTCGTTGCACTTGATTGCTGTGTTGTTTTGCGAGGCCCTGAAGCAAGCGCCCTTGAGCGCTGGTCAAGCGACTCATCAGGTCATCGGCCCATTGGTATTGTTCTTCAATGTAGTTTTTGGGTGTCTTGAGGCGTGCAGCCAAGGCTTCCGACATTTGTCTGGCATGAGTGATCTGGCCTGACATTATCTTTTCCAGTCGATCACTGAATTGCATTGTCGACTGGAGCAGATGTTCCTGGTCTGGTGTGATGCTCTCTGCCGCAGCGGAGGGGGTTGGGGCCCGGTAATCCGCTACGAAATCCGAGATCGTGAAATCTACTTCATGGCCCACTGCACTGACGACCGGCAGTGTGCTGGCAAAAATTGCGCGAGCCACAATTTCTTCATTAAAAGGCCAGAGGTCTTCCAGAGACCCTCCGCCTCGCCCGAGAAGAATCAAATCAAGCGGGTCTTGGTTAAAAAACGGGTGGTGGTTTGCCATATTTAGCGCGTTTACGATTTCGGTGGCAGCTTCTTTCCCTTGAACGGCAACCGGTAGCAAGGTAACGCGAAGTCCGGGGAAGCGGCGATTTACGACAGATAGAATGTCATGTATGGCAGCCCCGGTTGGAGACGTAATGACCGCAATATGTTTCGGCATCGAGGGCAAAGGGGATTTGTGAGCCTGCTCGAACAAGCCTTCCCCATGCAGTTTGGTCTTGAGTTGTTCAAACTGTCGTTGCAGTTCGCCTTCACCTGCATGTTGTAAAGCCTCGACCACAAGCTGAAAGTCACCCCGGCTTTCGTAAATCGTAGCTTTGGCGAGTACCACGATTTGGTCACCCTCCCGGGGTAATCGCTTCACCTGGAGGTTGCGGCTTTTAAACATCGCACAGCGCACCTGGGAGCGAGCATCTTTAAGCGTAAAATACCAATGGCCTGACGATGGTCGACTGAAATTCGAAATTTCGCCAGTAATCCAGATTTGCATGAAGCTGACCTCGAGCAATTGCTTGGCCATTCTTACAAATTGGGCGATCGGTACCGGTTGGCTCGGGCTCTGTCCACCGTTACTCGCTGTATGTTGTGGGGTCGTGCTTTGAACCGGTGGGGTTGCGCCGCTGTTTGCGTGCGTGCCTGAGGTATTTGGGTACTTTGGATACAATGTCATTGGATTTGTAATCGTCGTGCCGTGGCTTCGTCTGTATTTAGCAAATGGATGTTTAGAAAGTTTAGCTATATGTATGGTTTACTGGCATCTTCAAGCGAACTATAATGTCGCGTTAATCTTAGCAAGTAAAAGGCGAATCACATGCTGCGTATCGCACAAGAAGCGCTTACCTTTGATGATGTTCTGTTGATCCCCGGATACTCTGACGTCCTTCCCAAAGATGTAGTACTGAAAACTCAGCTGACCAAAGGTATTCAGCTGAATATTCCTCTTCTCTCATCTGCGATGGATACCGTTACCGAATCCGGTCTGGCAATCGCCATGGCTCAAGAAGGTGGCATAGGGATAATACATAAAAATATGTCCATTGAAAATCAGGCAGCACAGGTACGTGCCGTGAAAAAGTTTGAAAGCGGTGTGGTGAAAGATCCGATTACCGTTACGCCTGATACCTCTGTACGTGAGTTGTTGGACATTACTTTTGCCAACAAAATTTCGGGCTTGCCAGTTGTGGATGGTAAAGATCTGGTGGGTATCGTCACAGGGCGTGACATTCGCTTTGAGGGCCGTCTGGAAACAAAAGTTTCAGAGATAATGACACCAAAGGAAAAGCTTGTTACGGTCAAGGAAGGTACCGATCTCGAGACGGTTAAAAATCTGCTACACAAACACCGCATTGAAAAGGTGTTGGTGGTCAATACTGATTTCGAGCTGAAGGGACTGATTACTGTTAAGGATATCCAGAAGTCGCAGGATTTTCCGAATGCTTGTAAAGATGAGCAAGGGCGTTTGCGTGTCGGTGCGGCAGTGGGTACCGGAGCGGAAACCCCGGACAGAATTACCGCGCTGGTCAATGCCGGAGTGGATGTAATCGTGGTGGATACAGCCCATGGCCACTCCAAAGGGGTAATTGATCGAGTTCGCTGGGTTAAGGAAAGCTTTCCTGAAGTGCAGGTTATCGGGGGCAACATTGCAACTGCAGATGCAGCGCTGGCGTTGGCGGAAGCCGGCGCGGATGCGGTAAAAGTTGGCATTGGTCCCGGTTCAATCTGTACTACACGGATTGTGGCTGGTATTGGTGTACCTCAAATCTCTGCAGTAGCTAATGTTGCCGAGGCACTTAAACCGCACGGTGTTCCCGTGATTGCTGATGGTGGAATTCGCTTTTCGGGTGATATTGCGAAGGCGGTTGCAGCAGGAGCGCACTCTGTGATGATCGGTAGCTTGCTCGCTGGAACCGATGAAGCGCCAGGTGAAGTTGAGCTGTACCAAGGGCGAACGTATAAGTCGTACCGCGGTATGGGCTCACTTGGTGCCATGTCGGGTACTCAAGGGTCAAGTGACCGCTATTTTCAGGATGCCAGTGCGGGTGCTGAAAAACTCGTTCCCGAAGGTATTGAGGGCCGAGTTGCCTGTAAAGGGCCGATGACCAATATCGTTCATCAGTTGCTGGGCGGTTTGCGTGCCAGTATGGGTTATACCGGTAGCAAAAATATCGATGAAATGCGTACCAAGCCTCAGTTCACCCGGATCACCAATGCCGGAATGAAAGAGAGTCACGTACACGATGTAACCATTACTAAGGAGGCGCCAAACTACCGGGTCAGTTAAGCGCTGATTTTGACGGTATAAAATGGTCGTCCTCATGCACCACCCAAATTGGGGGCCAAAGCGCCCCCATTTTTCGTTTTAATTTGTCGGAGCTTTTCTCACCTATGTCCCAGAATATACATGAACATCGATTGCTCATTCTTGATTTCGGATCTCAATACACCCAGTTGATCGCCCGACGGGTACGAGAGATTGGCGTGTATTGTGAGATCAGAGCATTTGACATCAGCCGGGAAGATTTCGATGAATTTGCACCTAAAGGTGTAGTCCTGGCTGGCGGGCCTGAGTCGGTGACCGAAATGGATAGCCCGCGCGCGCCGGAGTTTATTTTCGACTGTGGTTTGCCGGTACTCGGCATCTGCTACGGTATGCAGACGATGGCGGAGCAATTAGGCGGTAAAGTTGCGAGTTCCGACAAACGTGAATTTGGTTATGCCCAGGTGGCGGTACAAACTGCCTCGCCGTTGTTCGAGGATATTGCGGACCACGTTAATGAACAGGGTCAGGCTTTGCTTGACGTCTGGATGAGCCATGGGGACAAGGTTATTGGTCTGCCAGAAGGGTTTGAGTTGGTCGCCGGTACGGACAGTGCCCCTGTGTCTGCCATGCAAAACAAGGATCGTCAGCTGTTCGGTGTGCAATTCCATCCTGAAGTAACTCATACGCTGCAAGGCAAGCGAATTCTGGAGCGTTTTGTCATGACGCTCTGTGGTTGTGAAGCGCTCTGGACACCCGCCAAGATTGTTGAGGATGCGATTGCAACGATCCGTAAACAGGTTGGTTCCGACAAGGTATTGTTGGGACTCTCCGGTGGTGTTGATTCCAGTGTGACCGCTGCACTCTTGCACCGAGCAATAGGTGATCAGTTGACCTGTGTGTTTGTTGATAATGGCTTGTTACGTTTGGAAGAAGGTGATCAGGTCATGGAAATGTTTGCCAAAAATATGGGGGTGAAGGTTATTCGTGCTGATGCCGAAGACCAATTCCTCGGGAAGCTGGCAGGCGTAAATGATCCCGAACAGAAGCGTAAGATTATCGGTAACACGTTTATCGACGTATTCGATGACCAGGCTGCACAAATCAAAGACGTAAACTGGCTGGCACAAGGCACCATTTATCCTGATGTGATCGAGTCTGCAGCCGCTAAAACAGGCAAGGCGCATGTGATCAAATCACATCACAATGTGGGCGGATTGCCGGAAGACATGAAGCTGAAACTGGTTGAACCGCTTCGTGAATTGTTCAAGGATGAGGTTCGAAAAATTGGCCTGGAATTGGGGCTGCCCTATGATATGGTGTATCGCCATCCTTTCCCGGGCCCGGGGTTGGGGGTCAGAATACTGGGTGAAGTCAAGAAAGAGTATGCCGATATATTGCGTCAGGCCGATGCGATTTTCATCGAAGAGTTGCATCGTGCCGACTGGTACCACAAAGTCAGCCAGGCTTTCGCTGTTTTCTTGCCCGTTAAATCGGTTGGTGTAGTTGGTGATGCGCGCCGCTACGAATATGTTGTCGCGATTCGGGCGGTTGAAACCGTAGACTTTATGACGGCTCGCTGGGCGCATTTACCATATGACCTGTTGGAAACCGTATCGAATCGAATTATTAATGAGATTTCCGGTGTTTCACGGGTGACTTACGATATTTCCTCCAAGCCGCCTGCGACAATTGAGTGGGAATAACTTGATAGCACGCAGCATTGAAGAGCATGAGCGCTGGATGTCTGAAGCGCTCGAGCTCGCGAAGCTTGCTGAGCGGGCTGATGAGGTTCCCGTCGGGGCTGTTGTTGTCAGGGGGGATGAAATCATCGGACGAGGTTACAATCGCCCGATTTCAGGTCATGACCCTACAGCTCATGCGGAAATCATGGCCATTCGCGAAGCGGCCAGCCAAATTGGCAATTACCGACTTGTGGATTGTCAGATGTATGTTACTTTGGAGCCCTGTACGATGTGCGTCGGGGCGATTGTGCATGCGCGAATTAATTTACTGGTGTTTGGTGCAACTGAGCCCAAGTCCGGTGCGGTCGTCAGTCAGAATCGTTTATTCGAGCATGCTGCTTTCAATCATCGTGTTGAATACCTCGGCGGTGTACTGGCTGAGACCAGTGCAAATCTGATTTCAGGTTTTTTTGCGCGGCGCAGAGAAGAAAAGAAGTTGTCGCGAGGACTGAAAAAGCAAGACCCAAGGATATAGTGCATTACCGAAAGAAATAATCATATCTCAAGGCAGGAGTGGCAGTGATGAAGGTATTGGTAACTGGGGGGGCGGGATATATTGGTAGTCATGTTGTGCGTCAGTTGGGCGAAGCAGGCTATGATGTCGTCGTTTATGATAATCTGTCCACGGGATACAAATGGGCGGTTACCCATGGTGAGTTGGTGGTTGGTGATTTAGCCGATGTTGATGCATTGGCTGCTCTGTTCAGTGCACACACATTTGATGGTGTGTTGCATTTTGCGGCCAATATAGTCGTTCCGGAATCCGTCGAAAACCCGCTTAAATACTATTCAAACAATACTCGAAATACACTCAATTTATTAATGCAAGTTCAGGCTCATCGCGTGCCCCATATGGTGTTCTCATCCACCGCTGCAGTATACGGTATGCCTGAACTGAAAGTGATTTCAGAGTCCGCTCTGCTCAGTCCAATCAACCCTTACGGTGCATCTAAAATGATGAGCGAAAGGATGATAACAGATCTGGCTGCAGCATCCGGCTTGAAATATACCATTCTTCGCTATTTCAACGTCGCAGGTGCCGATGTTGAAGGGCGAATCGGTCAGGCGACTCCGGAGGCGACTCATTTGATCAAAGTTGCTTGTGAGTGTGCAACCGGGCAGCGCGAAGGGATGAAGGTCTTCGGAACCGATTACGATACGCGGGATGGTACCTGTATTCGGGATTATATTCATGTTGATGATTTGGCGAGCGCGCATATCAAGGCGCTGGAGCATATGGCCAATGGTGGCGGCTCGAATATTCTCAATTGTGGCTACGGGCGCGGGTTTACGGTTACAGAAGTTATTGATGTTGTGAAGCGGGTTTCCGGTGTGGACTTTCCTGTTGAGCTTACCGGTCGCCGGGAGGGTGATCCAGATGCATTGATGGCAGATAATGCCCTGATCAAAGGCACTCTGAGCTGGGAGCCGCAGTTTGATGATCTGGAATTGATTGTGCGTTCCGCGCTGGAATGGGAGAAAAAATGGCTGGCAAAACGATCGGCCTGATCCACTGAAAATCGACCCGGCCCATTAAATAAAGGTAGATATATGTTTGAACTGGATGAGCGCTTGGCAAAAGATACGATCAAATTGGCATCGTGGCCGCTATGCGAAGTACTCTTGATGAATGACCGGCACTATCCGTGGTTTATTCTGGTGCCCAGAGTTCCGCAAATCAGCGAGCTTTATCATCTGGATGCTGAGCAACAAAAGCAGTTTCAAGAAGAGTCCAACCGGTTGTCAATGCATATCATGAAGCAGTTCGCCGGATACAAACTGAATGTTGCGGCACTGGGTAATGTTGTCAGGCAGTTGCATATCCATCATATTGTTCGGTTCGAGTCAGATGTTGCCTGGCCCGGTCCCGTATGGGGTAAAGTTCCATCCGAGCCATATACTGAGGAAGAACTGGCTTCAATTCAAAGTGGTGCCAAGGCCTGGCTATCGCTACCTCTTTTTTCCGCTAGATAGCAGTGGTTGTTTCTCTCAAGGCCTGATTGTGCATGACTTCGGCACCCAGCAAGATCATGCGCAATTGCAGTTTCATGTTTTCTTTCAGTCTTAATTTTTCTTTCGTTGTGCAATCCAGCGCTTCCGCCCCTTGATTGAAAACAATGCTGACCATGGCTTCGGCGACCAGTCGTGCGTCCAGCACCGGGCTCTTTTTGTCTTCGGCAAATTTCGCCAGGTCTTCAGCCAGCTCTGAGACGAAGTGGTCAATTTCCGCATGAATTGCTGTTCTGAATTGTTTGGATACCCCGGTTTTCTCGCGAAGCAACAAACGGAAAAGATTCTCGTTGTTGGTCAGATACTCCATGAAAGTTTCAACTGATGTGTTAACAGCGCTGCCGTGCTTCTGAATGCGTTTTCGAGCTTGTCGCATCAGCTGTCGCAGTGTGACTCCGGCTTCATCAACAAGTGCCAGGCCGAGCTCATCAAGTTCATTGAAATGGCGATAGAACGAAGTGGGGGCGATACCGGCTTCCCGAGCGACTTCACGCAAGCTCAGGCTGGCAAAGCCCCGGTCAGCGCTTAGCTGTTGCAGTGCGGCATCCATGAGTGCTCTTCGGGTTTTCTGCTTTTGTTCTGCGCGGGTTGACACGTTTAGTATTCCTTTTAGCTTGGGGCCTGAGCCCAAGGCTTATTGTGACCGGAGTGGTAGCTCAGGCGCGTAATGATAACGTGCATTGATAAAAAAATCGAAACAATGTGCAGATGTTTGTTGCTGTGAATTGGTTTGTATCTAAACCAGTCCTCGGGCGTGCAGCATTTTGATCACTGAATTGAAAATTTCGATCCAGTAAGGTGAAAATTGAGAGCCGGACAGGCTGTTTATTTCGAGCACTGCACGAATGAAAGGTCTTTTAACGCGCGATGTATGGGCGCGTTCATGGGTGATGGCATCGTACGCATCGATGATGGCGAGGACTTTTGCGCCATGGCATATGTGTTCATCAGACAAGCCTTCGGGGTATCCCATACCGTCAAAATGCTCGTGATGTTGCAGGACCATTTCTGCTGCTTCCGCCCATCTATTCATGTTTTTCAGTAGCTGGTGACTGGAAATGGCATGGTTTTGAACGATTTTCCGTTCATCGGCGTTGTAGACGGTGCTCTTGTGTAGAATATCCAAAGGCAGGAAAGCCATCGATATGTCGTGCATGATGACTGCAGTGGTTAATTGTGTAGAATTGATGGGGTTTCCAGCTTTATGGTTCATGCTCAAGGCGATCAACAGGAGCCTGAAACTCCGGCCGGACCAATACGTTGAGCGCGCTTCCAAAGGTTTCATCAGGCTGAAGAAGAATGCAATATCGTCATCGATGGTTACCTGGTGGGCCAGAAGTAACTTCTCTATTTTCCCCAGGCTGGTATCCAGGTGAACCAATTCCGGGTGTGTGTCTTCCTGATTTGTAGATGGATCGCTCAAGGCGAGCGTGCTGGGATCGAGTTCCAGAATTATCGAGTGCAGGCGTGCTTCCCTTGATTTATCGTCACAAGTCGCCACGCTGGCAATCAACTGGCTCAGATGATCCAGGGACGACTCGGTGGTGCCTGAATCGTCCCCGCCAGAAAGCTCGGCAATCAGTTCTTTAGTGCGATCCAGTGAAAGTAATACAACATCGCTGATTTCCCGGGTAAAACCAAACTCTTCGTTGCGCACGGCGGATAGAATGTCTTCAACACTTTGTAGTAGTGGCACGAGAATTTGAAAGCCGATAAAGGTCAGATTGCCTTTTATCGTATGAACAGACCTGAAAAGTTTATGCAGAAGTTCCTCGTCGGCAGGATGCTTTTCCAGCTCAACAAGTGTGTTCTCGGAAAATTCGTGGGCCTCCTCGAACTCAACCATAAAGTCATCCAAAAGGTTGGGGTCGTAATTGGGAGGGGCAGGGAGGGCCATGATTTAGATACCGCTCTGATCAATATGTGTACATCTAAGCCTAGCAGAATCAAAACTGATTTCGAGTGTGATTTGATTGGAGGTTAACGTTGTGGCAATTGTTGTTCTATTGCTTGATGGATGTCGGGCTTGGTAAGTCCGGGTTTAAAGTGCAGAAGAAAAACTGATTTTCACTAAAAATATGTTTATAATGTCGCGCTTTTTAAGGCGGTTTTAAGTTGTGCCAGATGAACGGGCGCTGCCTTTGGCTCTATTGATAAGATTTTTCAGGTGAGGTTGGTCCATATGCCGATTTATGAGTATGTGTGCAAAAGTTGTGACTTTCAAAAAGATGTATTGCAAAAGCTAAGTGATGCGCCCTTGACTGATTGTCCTCAGTGTTCCGAGCCTGCGTTTACGAAGAAAATCTCAGCAGCGGGCTTCAGATTGAAGGGTGGTGGTTGGTACGAAACTGATTTTAAAACCGGTAAAAAGAAAAATCTTGCCGGTGAAAATAAAGCGGACTCCTCCACCAAAAAGACAGAGTCCACGGGCAGCTGAGACGCTCTGGGAATTCGCTCAAGCGCGTAGCAGGTCGAACTGTAATTAAACGCGCTGTAAAAAAGTTCAATACATTACAAAACAAAGTACAGGATATATCATGCGCAGCCATTATTGCGGTGGATTAAACGAAGCACACATAGATCAGGAAGTAACCCTTTGTGGTTGGGTACATAAACGTCGGGATCACGGCGGTGTTATTTTTTTGGATTTGCGGGATCGCGACGGTATCGCCCAGGTTGTGGTTGACCCGGATACTCCGGAGGCGTTCAAATTAGCTGATTCTGCCCGTAGTGAATATGTTATTCAGCTGAAAGGGCGCGTAAGACGTCGTCCATCCGGCACTGAAAATTCAGATATGTCCACCGGTATGGTGGAAGTGCTGGGTAAAGAGTTGGTGATTTTGAATAAAGCGGAGACACCACCTTTCCCGCTGGATGATTATGTTGATGTAGGTGAAGATGTTCGTCTTCGCTATCGTTTTATGGATTTGCGTCGCCCTGAAATGCTCAACAAGCTGCGTTTTCGTTCCAAGGTGACCAGTTATATCCGCAATTTTCTTGATGGTCAGGGCTTTCTGGACGTTGAGACACCTATTTTGACCCGGGCGACGCCGGAAGGCGCGCGGGATTATCTGGTGCCCAGTCGTACCCATCAGGGAAGTTTTTTCGCGTTGCCGCAGTCACCTCAGCTGTTCAAGCAGCTTTTGATGGTTTCCGGTTTTGACCGTTATTATCAAATAGCCAAGTGTTTCCGTGATGAAGATCTTCGTGCTGACAGGCAGCCAGAATTCACCCAGGTTGATATCGAAAGCTCATTCATTGATGAAAATACCTTAATGGGTATTATGGAGCAGATGGTTCGAGAAATGTTCCATGATTTGCTGGATGTTGAATTGCCCACTTTCCCGCGCATGCCCTATGCCGAAGCCATGTCCCGATACGGTAGTGACAAGCCTGATTTGCGGATACCGTTGGAGTTGGTGGATGTTGCGGATCTGGTTAAAGACGTTGACTTCAAGGTGTTCTCCGGTCCGGCGAATGACGCAAAAGGGCGTGTTGCCGCATTGTTGGTGCCTGGTGCCGCTGAAAAATTGAGTCGTAAGCAGATTGATGAATACACCAAGTATGTAGGCATCTACGGTGCCCGTGGTCTGGCGTGGATCAAAGTGAATAGCCTGGAACAAGGTGCAGAAGGTCTGCAATCGCCGATCGTCAAGTTCCTGGGTGAAGATGTTGCCATGTCAATTATGGCACGTCTCGGTGCTAAGGATGGTGATATTGTGTTCTTCGGTGCGGATAAAACCCGAGTTGTTTGTGAGGCACTGGGTGCGCTGCGTATCAAAGTCGGGCATGATCTCGAGATGCTGGAGAAAACATGGGCACCGCTTTGGGTGGTTGATTTCCCGATGTTTGAAGATGATGACAAGGGCGGTCTTACTGCGATTCACCACCCATTCACCGCTCCTTCTTGTTCGCCGGAAGAGTTGGAAGCCAACCCTGAAGCCGCATTATCTCGTGCTTATGATATGGTCCTGAACGGTACCGAATTGGGTGGTGGTTCGATCCGTATCCATGATCCGGTTATGCAGAAAACTGTATTCCGTATTCTTGGAATTGATGATGAGGAAGCTCAGAACAAATTCGGCTTCCTTCTGGATGCATTAAAATTCGGTTGTCCTCCTCACGGCGGGCTTGCATTTGGCCTGGATCGTCTGATCATGCTGTTGACTGGAGCGTCATCGATCCGTGAAGTTATTGCCTTCCCGAAAACCCAGAGTGCAACCTGTATGTTGACTCAGGCTCCGGGTGAAGTTGATGACAAGCAGTTGAAAGAGCTTAGCATTCGCGTTCGTAAACAGGATAGCGACGCATCCTGAATTGCTGATGCCTGAACAAAAGGGAGCTTATGCTCCCTTTTGTTTTAGGGTCTGCTTTTTTGCAGTTCACCACACAAAGTATCCATGGTAAGTTAATACTCAAACATAAAGACTCATATCAGTAGGCTGGAGATTACAATGGCCGGACATAGTAAATGGGCGAATATCAAGCACCGGAAAGCCGCTCAGGACGCCAAGCGCGGTAAGGTTTTTACAAAAGTAATCCGGGAAATTGTTGTTGCCGCGAGAGCGGGCGGTGGGGTTATTGAAGATAATCCTCGTTTAAGGGCGGCAGTTGATAAGGCTTTGGGCGCAAATATGAAGCGCGACACCATAGACAAGGCCATCGCACGAGGTGCTGGCGGAAACGATGGTGATAACTACGATGAGCTGACTTATGAAGGTTATGGCCCCGGTGGAGTGGCTATTCTCGTGGAGGCAATGACTGACAATCGAAACCGGACTGTTGCTGAAGTGAGGCATGCATTCAGCAAGGCTGGCGGAAATCTTGGTACAGACGGTTCTGTCGCTTACTTGTTTGAGAAAAAGGGGGTACTTCAGTTTGCCCCGGGTACTGATGAAGAGACAGTAATGGAAGCTGCACTTGAGGCGGGTGCGGAAGACGTGTTGACCAGCGATGATGGTTCAATTGAGGTGATCACCCTGCCGGAAGCCTTTGGTGCTGTTAAAGATGGGTTGCAAGCGGCCAACTTGACGCCAGAATCCAGTGAGGTGACGATGGTGCCATCCAACGAGGTGGCGTTGGATGTGGATATGGCAGAAAAAGTATTGCGATTGGTAGATGCCCTTGAAGATCTGGATGATGTCCAAAACGTTTATTCTAATTCAAGTATTTCGCCAGAAGTGCTTGAGGCTTTGAACGCTTGAGTCATCCCATTGGATCGCAAATTATCCTGGGCATAGACCCAGGCTCGAGGATCACCGGTTATGGGGTGATCCAATTCTTCAGCGGGAAGCCCAGGTACCTCGCAAGCGGCTGTATTCGTTTGGGTGACCGGTCTTTGCCGGATCGCCTCAAAATCCTTTATGACGGCCTCACTGAAATCATTTCTTGGTACAAGCCTTCTGAAATGGCCATTGAACAGGTTTTCGTCGCCAAGAATCCGGATTCTGCACTTAAGTTGGGGCAGGCCAGGGGCGTGGCGATTGTAGCGGCTGCCAATCATGAACTCGAGGTGTTCGAGTATGCTGCCCGCAATATAAAACAGTCTGTCGTGGGGAAGGGGAGTGCGGAGAAATCACAGGTTCAACATATGGTTATGGCCATTTTAGGTCTGGAGCAAAAACCTCAGGTGGATGCCGCAGACGGTCTGGCTGTTGCGCTTTGCCATGCGAATACGACATCAAATCTCATTAAAATATCCGGTGGTGCTCGTGTAAGGCGAGGCAGGATAGTGACGTAGTAAGGCTTCGACATGATAGGTAGAATTCAGGGAGAGCTCCTGGGGAAGTATGGCAATACGGTGCTAATTGATGTGCGCGGTATTGGCTATGAGGTTGATGCACCGCTAAGTGTATTGTGCGAGCTGCCAGGTAAAGGGGGGGGCGTTACGCTCTATACCCATTTTGTGGTGCGTGAAGATGCGCAGCAACTTTACGGCTTTATGTCACTGCAGGATCGTGACTTTTTTCGATTGTTAATAAAGGTTAATGGCGTTGGGCCTAAAATGGCGGTTACTATAATGTCAGGCATGTCAGTTTTAGAGCTCGCTGATTGCTTTATGCGTGAGGATGTCACTCAGCTTGTTAAATTACCTGGTGTTGGAAAAAAAACGGCAGAGCGTCTGGTTATCGAGATGAAAGACAAGCTAAAGCAGCTTTCGTTGTCAGGCAGTATTGGCGAGCAGGATTTGTTGAGTGCAGAGCAGCAACCTCTGAACGATTATAAAGCCCGACAAAGCGAGGCGGAAGCAGCATTGCTGGCGTTGGGTTATAAACCGGCTGAAGCGAAGAAAGCGATAGCAGCTGTGGCAAGTGAGGGGCTCTCAGTCGAGCAAATTATCCGAGATGCGTTGAAAGGCATGGTAAAAGGGTGACGATGTCGCTATGATTGTTCCATCGCTGCCACCCGTAATCAGTGAGTGGTCAGGGGCGGGACTTCGCATTGGCAGCTTGGCCCGGTTATCTGTACTCCTCCTGAGAACCTAACCTTAAACTTCAATGATTTCAGAAATGATCTGTCCATGATAGAAGCTGACAGAATAGTATCTTCACAAGTTACTCTCCCAGACGAAAAATTCGATCGTGCGGTCCGCCCGGAACGGTTAGCGGATTATGTTGGTCAGCCCTCGGTATGCCAGCAAATGGAAATTTTTATCGAGGCAGCTCGACGGCGCTCAGAAGCGCTGGATCATACTTTGATCTTTGGTCCGCCAGGATTGGGCAAAACAACCTTGGCGAACATTATCGCGAACGAAATGGGTTCATCCATTAAAACAACATCAGGACCTGTTCTGGAAAGGGCGGGAGATCTGGCTGCGTTGCTGACAAACCTGGATGAAGGCGATGTTTTGTTCATTGATGAAATTCATCGTTTGAATGCGGCAATCGAAGAAGTGTTGTATCCGGCGATGGAAGATTTCCAGCTCGATATTATGATCGGCGAGGGGCCTGCAGCCCGATCGATCAAGCTCGACTTACCGCCCTTTACGCTCGTGGGCGCTACAACGCGTGCGGGGCTGTTAACGTCCCCTCTGAGAGACCGCTTTGGCATCGTGCAACGACTGGAGTTCTACAGTACCCGGGATTTAACTCATATCGTGGCACGTTCAGCCGGGTTGATGGGCGTTTCAATCGAACCCTCCGGTGCTGAAGAGATTGCAAAAAGATCCAGAGGTACACCCCGAATCGCCAACAGGCTGTTACGAAGAGTTCGTGACTATGCGGAAGTGAAGGGCGATGGCAACGTTAATCAGGATAGTGCCAATGCGGCACTAAACATGCTTAAAGTGGATCACCGGGGATTTGATCATCTTGATCGCAGGTTGTTAAGCAGCATTATCGAGCGCTTCGATGGTGGCCCTGTGGGCATCGAAAGCCTTGCGGCCGCGATTAGTGAGGAGAAAGGAACAATCGAAGACGTATTGGAGCCTTTCTTAATCCAGCAGGGCTACATTATCAGAACACCCCGTGGACGGATGGTTACGGACTTGGCTTATCAGCATTTCGGCATAAAAGGGGCATCGGATGGCACGCTGCCCTGATCAACTTGAGCTGTGAGGAGCCCCTTTAGAATGAGTCCGTTTTCGTTGCCGATACGTGTCTACATAGAAGATACCGATGCGGGTGGAATCGTTTTTTATGCCAATTACCTGAAGTTTATGGAGCGCGCCCGGACTGAATTTGTGCGTAATCAGGGCGTGGCCCTGCGCCGAGAATTGGAAGGTGGTGTCAACTTTGTTGTGGCAAACGTCAATGTTAACTATTTACGGTCTGCTTTTCTGGATGATCTTCTCTTGGTGACGGCGGAAGTAAAGCAGCTGGCGCGAACCTATATGGTGTTTGGGCAAACCGTGCTGCGCTCTAACACGGAGCTGAGTCTGGATGGAGTTGATCCAAGCCATTGTGAGCTGCTGGTAAAGGGTGAAATAAAGGTAGCATGCGTTGATCAGGATACAGGTAAGCCAAGGCGGCTGCCAAAAATCCTGGAGCGCTGTTTAGTTTCTTAGCGCGACGGGTCGGCATTTGAATTGCCGTTAAAGGTAAACGTGGTGGTAAATAAAATTTAAATCGTTCATTAAGTAAGGAGAAATGCCGGGTGGAACACCAAATGTCCATATGGAGCTTAATCTCGGGCGCCAGCTTTATTGTGCAATTTGTGATGTTGCTGTTGTTTGCGGCTTCGGTCGTTTCGTGGTGGATTATATTTCAGCGCGCGAGTGTGTTCTCTGTAGCCCGTAAAAATATGCTCTCCTTTGAAGAAAAGTTCTGGTCAGGGATGGATTTGACCCAGTTGTTTCGTGATGTTTCTGCCAATCCCACAGCAAATAGCGGGCTTGAGGTGATTTTTCGAGCCGGTTTCAAGGAGTTTAATCGATTACGTCAGCAGTCCGGTGTTGATGCAGAAGTGATTCTGGAAGGCACCCAGCGCGCCATGCGCGTGGCCTTGTCACGGGAGTCCGATAAGCTCGATCAGCACCTGCCATTCCTGGCAACTGTTGGGTCAACCAGTCCTTATATCGGTCTGTTTGGAACGGTTTGGGGGATCATGAATTCGTTCCGGGGTCTCGCTCAGGAGCATCAAGCTACGCTCGCAACAGTGGCTCCTGGTATTTCCGAGGCGTTAGTGGCAACCGCTATGGGACTGTTTGCAGCAATACCCGCGGTAATCGCATACAACCGCTATTCCACCAAGGCAGACAGTCTGCTCAAATCTTATGAAACATTCGCGGAAGAGTTTTCCAGTATATTGCACCGTAAAGTGCACGCATCCAAAGCGTCGTAAACGACCTAACCGGACTCATGTTTCAGGTGTAATTCAATGAAAATGAATACCAAACGTCACCGTCCAATGTCAGACATTAATGTTGTTCCTTACATTGATGTTATGTTGGTGCTGTTGATTATTTTTATGGTTACGGCACCGATGTTAATGCAAGGGGTGCAGGTTGATCTGCCAAAAGTGGAGTCAGACCCTTTTCCTGTTGACAAGAATAAAGAACCGTTGATTGTCAGCATCGATGCCAATGGAGCTTATTATCTTGAATTGGGCGATCAAGAGCGCTCCAAGACCCCGCTGGATTTGAGCCAGGTGTCCGATGCGGTTCAGAAAGTATTGGCGCAGAATCCGGGAATCGGAGTATTGGTTCGGGGGGATACCCATGTTGAATACGGCGCTATTGTTCGTCTGATGGGGGTTGTCCAGGATGCTGGCGCGCCCGGGGTCGGGCTGATCACAGAAAATCCCTGAAAAATGCAAAGGAATAGTGTGTCGCAAGCAAGCGAGAATATCAGTTATTTAAAATCGTTCCTGTTCTCGGCTGGTCTCCATCTGGTGCTAATCGTGGCGATTACATTGGGGTGGAAAATTAGTCTCGAACCCGATGAGATTGCCGCTCCAAAGCATATCAAGGCCGTGATCTTCGATGCTTCGATGCTGGAGGCGATGCGTAAACAAGTGCCACCGCCAGCTGAAGTAACCCTCCCCGTCAAGCCCGAAGAAAAGCGACCCGAGCCAAAAAAGCCTGAGGAAGATAAGCAAAAACTCCTCGAGCAGCAGAAAGCGCAAGAAAGGCAGAAGCAGGAAGCCGAACGCCAAAAAGCTCAGGAGAAAGCGCGCCAGGAGACTTTGCGAAAAGAGCAGGAAGCCATTCGGCTAAAGAAAGAAAAGGATGAAAAAGTACGCCAGGAAAAGTTAAAGAAAGAGCGCGAAGAAAAGGCGCGCCGTGAACAGGCACAGAAAGAAAAAGCCCGCCAGGAAAAAGAGCGTCAGGAGAAACTGGAGCGCGAGAGAGAAAAACAAGCGCTTGAAAAACGTCAGGAGCGTGAGCGTATGCTGGCGGAGCAGGCGCGCAAGGCTCGGGAAGACAGTCTAAAGCAAGCTGCGGAAGAGGCTGAAAAAGCCCGCAAAGCAGAGGAAGTTAGTCGAGCAATGGAGGCTCAGCGAATTGCAGAGGCGAGTTTGTTGGATCGTTATATGAGTCTGATTCAATCCCGAATCAGGCAGAAATGGTTCAAGCCAGCGAGTGCGGAACCCGGAATGCAGGTTTATTTGTCGATACGTCTATTACCGACAGGGGAGCTGGTTTCTGCTGAAGTGACACGTAGCAGTGGTAACCAGGCGTTTGATAATAGTGCGCTTAGTGCTGCTAACGCGATTCGAAACTATCCCGTGCCTGATGACTCTCGAGTATTTGAAAAGCATTTTCGAAAGTTCACGCTGATTTTTAATCCAAAGGAGCTATAGATTAAGAGGAGCTATAGATTAAGCGTTATGAAATCTAGTAAGCATATGTATCTTATTTTGTTCTGGTTACTGGCGAGTATCGCGCTGCCGGCTCGATCAGAGCTGACTATCGAAATAACTCAGGGCGCAGATTCTGCGGTACCAATTGCGGTTGTCCCGTTTAGAAATAATAGTGTTCGGGCTATTCCTGAGGATATATCGAAAATTATTTCTGACGATCTTATGCGCAGTGGCGAGTTTGAGCCGGTGCCTATAGGTCGAATGTTGAGTATGCCGTCCCGAGCCAATGAGGTGTTCTATCGCGAGTGGCGGCTATTGGGGCAGAATTATCTGGTAATAGGTGAAATTGATTTTTCATCCGCGCAGAATAAATACAACGTTCGATATGAATTATTTGATGTTAATCAGCAGCAACGGATTGATGGGCAGCTGTTTTCGTCCACTGAAAATAATCTACGCGCGTTGGCTCATCGTATCAGCGATGCGATTTATGAGAAAATCATCGGCATAAAAGGTCTGTTCTCGACCAAGATAGCTTATATTACGTTACAGAAAGGAAGTAGTGGGGCGCTTGAATACCGATTGCAAACAGCTGACGCAGACGGACACAATGCTAAAGTGTTGTTGAATACCAGCAAGCCGGTTCTTTCGCCCAGCTGGTCTCCAGATGCAAAGCAAATGGCCTATGTCTCTTTCGAAACAGGTCGTCCCGCGATCTATATTCAAGATATTGCCTCAGGTGCGCGTGAAATTGTGTCTTCCTTTAAAGGATTGAACGGTGCGCCTGCATTTTCTCCAGATGGTAAGAAACTTGCGTTAACCTTGTCCAAAGACGGTAACGCCGAGATTTATGTTATGGATCTCGCAAGCCGGTCACTGGACCGGTTGACCCGACATTTTGCAATCGATACCGAGCCAAGTTGGAGCGTTGATGGCCGTTCCATCGTGTTTACTTCAGACCGAAGCGGGAAGCCTCAGGTGTATCGAATGAATGTAAATGGCGGTACCCCTGAACGCTTGACCTTTGAGGGTAAATACAATGCCCGACCTCGATTCAGTAGCGATGGAAAACGGATCTTTTATGTTCACCAAAGAAATGGCGAATTTAACATTGCCGCACTAGACTTGGAGTCTGGAGAAAGTCGTGTTTTGACTCAAACGCCTCTGGACGAGTCTCCCAGTATTGCTCCCAATGGCCGGATGTTGATTTATGGAACGCAAAGAGGTAAAAGTGGTGTCTTGGCGGTTGTCTCTGTTGATGGCAGTACAAAATATTTTCTCCCATCCAAATTTGGAGACGTTCGCGAGCCGGCTTGGTCACCTTTTACTCGATAGAATGCGATTTGATTAGATAAGTAACCCTAAAAAAGTTAAGTAAGGATAGATGATGAAAATGATATCAAAGAAGAATGGCCTGGCACTTGCCCTTTCAATGGCAGTGTTAGCAGGTTGTAGTTCCACCTCTGAGCAACCGGGAACCGAAGTCGATACGCCTGCACAACAAAATACCGGTGCGACTACAGGACAACCGGGTGGTGATGGCGTTGATCAATCTGCATTGCCTAAAGGTCCGACTCAGCAAGAGATCTACGAACGTGAACAAGCTGCATTGCGCGAAATCAGAACCTTCTATTTTGAATTTGACCGTTCCGATATCAAGCCTGAGTTTCGTTTGCCGCTGATGGCCCATGCCCGCTTCCTGGCATCCAATCCTGGCATGAAAGTATTAATTGAAGGCCACTGTGATGAGCGCGGAACCAAAGAATACAACATGGCGTTGGGCGAGCGACGAGCCAAATCTTTGGAGCGTTTTCTGGTTGTAAATGGTGTTGCTTCGAACCAGATAGAGGTTTTGAGCTACGGTGAAGAGCAGCCAATGGACCCAGATCACACTGAAAATGCCTGGTCTAAGAACCGTCGTGGTGTCCTTGTTTATAAATAAGTATAGACCTTGCTCCACTGGCAGCTGCTTGAGTGGCTGCCAGAAGTTTGGCTCAACACTATCCCATCCAGTTCAAACCCTAGTTTCCAGCCATTATTTCGGATATCGTCTCCTTACAGCAACGCTTAAATGTGTCAGCAAATCTGAGTGATAGGTCATTTCTTTCGATCTCGCTGGTCATTTCCACATTTAAGATCCTAAACTGCACTTAAGATTCTAAACTGAGATGAATTGCTGTTTAACCGAGCCGTATAAATCAGTTGTTCTCATAAAATTTAACAAGTGAACCAATTCGGTTGGGCTCCATATGAATTATTTTTTCACTCTCATTTGTTTTTCAATATAGTTAATGGAAATTGGACACATGATGCCTAAACGCCTTTTTATTCTCCTGTTCTGTCTATCTGGAATAGCGTCCGCTGCAACCCCGGTTGTTTCAACACCAGCATTACAGGTAGCCCAGAATGATCAAGCCGGCTCCACCGTAGTGGCTGGAAGCGCAGCAAATGCTGAAATGTATTTTATGCTTGAAACGCTGCAGCGTGAAGTACTCACGCTACGGGGGCTCGTAGAAGAGTTACAACACCAGGTGAGTGTTTTGAAAAAACAATCCCGTGAGCGATATGTTGACCTTGATCAGCGTCTATTGGAGCTTAACAAGCGAGAAGCTCAAGCCGTGACCCCTGCTGGAACTCAAGATACGGCAGGGGCGGTTACCTCAGGCGATGATGCAGCAAACCAGTCCAGTGCGACCCCAGAGCAAAAGGCGGCGTATCAGAAGGCTTATGAATTGATAAAGAAAAAAGATTTCAACAAAGCGCTGGATGCGTTGCATGGCTTTATCGCTGATCAGCCGGAAAATGAACTTACCGTAAATGCTTATTACTGGTTAGGGGAAGTCTATATGGTGCTACCCCAGCTTGAGCAGGCCAAGCAGGCCTTTACCGTGGTAACCAGTCGATACCCTGAGCACCGCAAAGCCGCAGATGCACTTTTTAAATTAGGGGTCGTTTATGACAAGTTGGGCGATAAACAGTCTGCTGCGCAATTTCTTTCGAGCGTAGCGAAGCAATACCCCGCGAGTTCGGCTGCAAAACTGGCTTCAGATTATCTTTCGAAGCTTTAACGGGAGAGGTTTAAGTATTGAGGGCTCGAGTTTGAAGCTTGAATATGCGGTTCAGGTGCAGATTTATGTGCTTCCTGTGCCGCGCCTGTTTTGGGGTGCTTCAAATTTATAGTGCATAGCGTTTTATCAATTGGTGTGAAATCGATCACAATGTGTATCTCTTAATCAATTTTTAGGTGCTCCAGAAAAAAATCACAAAAAATAAATAAAAATGTCATTTTAGGGGTTGTTATTTTTTTCAGAATGAATATTATAGCGGCCTCGTTTGGGTCGTTAGCTCAGTTGGTAGAGCAGTTGGCTTTTAACCAATTGGTCGATGGTTCGAATCCATCACGACCCACCATTATTCAGCTAAGCTGATTGGTGATCGAGAGCGGTCTACAAGCGCTCCCGAAAGCAAAGTCAGCAAGCGAAGCGGTGTGTTAAATCGAAGCGGTGTTCTTGTTGGAACGCAGCTGAAATTAAAGCACCGAAACCAGAAAGAGAAATTGAACTTAGTTCTCAGAATGGTAGAATGGCAAACAGATCGCACTAAGGCGATGAGGTTTGTAAGCTTGAAGGTAGTCAAGATAAAGGTTTGCATAAATATGGAAACCTTGCCTGAGTAGCGGAAAGCATGGGAAAACAGTTTTAGAAATCTATCGCAAGATAGAATCTTCGTTTAAGGGTCGTTAGCTCAGTTGGTAGAGCAGTTGGCTTTTAACCAATTGGTCGATGGTTCGAATCCATCACGACCCACCACTTAAAAAGGGAAGTGTTTCACTTCCCTTTTTTCATTTCCGGGCCTTACACTGCTGTATAGCATTTTTAATCCTTTGTACTTGGCAGTGGCGGCAGAGCCATTTGGGATTAGGGGGTTTCATGAGTGATATAGCCGATCGAATTCTTGTACAGGAGCACTTGGCCCACGAGCATGAAGCTCAAGAGCTCAGCCAGGAGCGCCAGGCTGAATTGAAGTCCGAAATTACCAGGTTGCTCAAGCAGAAAAATGCCGTCCTTGTAGCCCACTATTACACCGATGACTCGCTTCAGGCGCTCGCTGAAGAAACAGGAGGCTGTGTATCTGATTCCCTGGAAATGGCCCGATTCGGTGCCGATAATCCCGCCAGCACGCTTATTGTGGCCGGTGTTAAATTCATGGGAGAGACGGCAAAAATCCTCAGTCCGGAGAAGCGTGTATTTATGCCTACGCTCGAGGCGACATGCTCTTTGGACATAGGCTGTCCAGTGGATGAGTTTAGTGCATTCTGTGATGCCCACCCGGATCGTGAAGTCGTTGTTTATGCGAATACCTCAGCTGCAGTTAAAGCGCGGGCGGACTGGGTCGTGACCTCCAGTATTGCCCTCAAGGTAGTCAGCTATCTTGACCAGCAGGGCAAAAAGATAATCTGGGGGCCCGATAAGCATTTGGGTGGCTATATCCAGAAGGAAACCGGGGCTGATATGCTGCTCTGGGATGGTTCCTGCATCGTCCATGAAGAATTCAAGGCGAAGGGTATACTTGACTTGAAGAAGGCGTATCCTGATGCGGCGGTGCTTGCACACCCCGAGTCGCCGGAGTCAGTGCTTGAAGTTGCTGATAGAGTAGGGAGCACCTCTCAGTTGTTGAAAGCATCCGGTGAAATGAGTAACACCCATTTCATTGTCGCAACGGATCGAGGCATTTTCTACAAAATGCAGCAGCAGTCTCCTGATAAGACCTTTATAGCAGCACCTACTGCCGGAAGTGGGGCTACCTGTCGGAGTTGCGCACATTGTCCGTGGATGGCAATGAATGGTCTCGAGAACTTGTATCAAGTCTTGCAGGACGAGTCGCAGGAAATCTTTGTCGAGCCTCAGCTGCGCGAAAAAGCGCTGAGACCTTTGCAACGCATGCTTCAGTTTACGGCCTGATTTAAAACCGGTTCTCCTTCTTCTCGCGAGTGATCGAATCCATTCTGGACTGCAATACTGTGTTCAGAGGGTAGCGATCACCATTTCGCTTTATTGCTAATCGCAGATTTTCTTGTGCTTTTTCAAAGTTGCCCAGCAGGTAAAAATATTCCGCTCTGGCGCGATACAAATCAATGATATCACCGGCTAAACCATTCACTTCTGCCAGTTGATACCATAAGTCCGGGCGTTGCGGATTCTCTTTTGTCAGTACCTTCAATACAGATTGCGCTTCGATCAGCCGGTTTTGCGTTTCATAAGTTCTTGCGAGGAGTACCTGTAGTGGATAGTTTTTTGGGCTGAAATTCAAAGAGGTTTTCAAGTGCTCTTCTGCAGACGCCAGTTTTTTCTCGGCGAGCAGTGCGGCTCCATAAAGCTCACGATAGATGAGGTTGTGGGGGTACTTTTGCGTCAACGCTTCAGCGAGAGGTGTTGCCTTACCAGGATTGCCAGCATCGATGTAGGCTGCTGCTAAAGCGTATTGCTGAACAATCTGTTCATTGCCAGTACTGTTTTTGACAGCTTGTTGAAACTGGTTGACGGCCTGGTTGGGTGAGTTGGCGTAGTGGATAATGACCCTGGCTTTCATTTCATAGAAATCCAGGGAGTCTGGAACGGCGACCTTGGGATACTGTTCTGCCCGATTCCGGGTGTCTGCAACCCGAGATTCTGTTACTGGGTGGGTTGAGAGATATTCAGGCGGTGCCTCTCCTTGAAGACGGCTTTGTTGTAGCATGCGTTCAAACATTGCAGGCATGGCATAGGGGTCAAACCCGGATTGATAGAGTGTGTTAATCCCGATTCGGTCAGCTTCCTGTTCATTTTGTCGGCTGTAGCTCAATTGGTTTTGAACCGAAAGTGCCTGCGAGCCAGCGAGTACCGCCAGGCCGGCATCCGGGCCTGCGGCAGCGCCAATGACGATGCTGGCGAGTAAGCCTGCCAGGGCCAGAGGGGTGTTATTCTGCTGTCGTTCTACTGAGCGGGCGAAGTGGCGCTGACTGAGGTGAGCCAGCTCGTGTGCAAGTACCGAGCTGAATTCCTGTTCGTTGTTTGCATAAAGAAAAAGGCCGGCGTTAATGCCGACGATGCCGCCAGGCACCGCAAAGGCGTTGAGTTGTGCGCTGTCAACAATGATAGTTTGTACTGATCTGTCGGAAAGTTCACTATTTGGAATCAGGCGATAGACAAGATCATTGAGGTATTGATTTACTACCGGGTCATCAAAAGTTTTAACCTGACGGCGAAGTGATTTCAGCCAGTATTGGCCCAAAGATTTTTCCTGCTGTAATGAAATTACGCCGGAAGTGGCATCTCCGAGTGTTGGCAGCGAGATGTCTTCTTGAGCGTGAGACATGAATGGGGAGAGTGCAGCTATCAGCAGAACCAGGCCAGTAAGCGAAGTCGAGATGAAATAGCGAACACGAATTTGATTTTTGTTGTGTCTGTACATCATTATGATAACGTGATGAATGCTGCGATATCATGACTCGCATGGGCTTTGTGTTCTGCATCTTAGCAAATTCGAGCCTGTTCAAGTGATTAATCTCCCGTAATGTGTTCGATAACCTGATTTCATGGCTTAAAATTGCTGAATATCTAAATATACAGGATAAAATTTAATGTCGGAACAGCATGTGCTTGACTTAAAGGGTCTTAATTGCCCTATGCCTTTACTGAAAACGAAACAGGCACTGAACCAAATCGATGTCGGTGCTTGCCTGGCGGTACTCACAACTGATCCAGGCTCTGTTCGGGATTTTAAGTCTTTTATCGACCTAACTGCACATGAATTGGTTGAATTTGAAGCGCGTGACAGAGAATATTATTTTGTCATTCGCAAAGGCTCGTAACATCTCAGTTGCACAAAAAACTTTAAATGTCTGAATCCATAGATCGAGCAGTACTCAGAGGATTTTAGCAATCGAGGTGAGCGGGTTTTATTGACCACTACAATTTAACGGTACATTACATTAATGGATCAAACTAGTTGAAAACATTATGCTGAAAATTGTCCAAAGCTGGATCGAAAAGTACTTTTCTGATGAAGAGGCAGTGATACTGTTTGTACTGCTGTTGACCGGGCTTGGAGTAGTTGTTTTCCTCGGGAAAATGTTGGCGCCGGTAATAGCGAGCATTGTTCTTGCATTTATTCTGCAAGGGTTGGTGACGCGTTTAACTAATGTGGGGCTCCCGGAAAGAGCGGCAATCATTGTCACTTTCCTCCTTTTTCTTGGCATATTAACCGTGTTGCTATTGGTGCTTTTGCCATTAATCTGGGGGCAGATTATTTCTCTGGTCAAGGAAATGCCGCGCATAATGGGTGACCTTCAGGCCAGTGTAAAGTTGCTGCCTGAGCAATACCCTCAGTTTCTCTCCCAAGGGGCTATCCAACAAGTATTTGATCAGGTTACCGCTGAGGTTGGAAAGTTAGGGCAGTTTGTTGTCTCATTCTCACTCCAGGGTCTCGGGAACGTCGTTGAGTGGTTGATATATATCGTCCTGGTGCCCATTCTGGTGTTTTTCTTTTTGAAGGATAAGCGGGTTATTCTGCACAGTCTGGCGGCTCTCCTGCCTAAAGACAGGGTGTTGATGAACCGAATCTGGTTGGAGATGAACATGCAGTTTGCAAATTATATTCGGGGCAAAGTAGTTGAAATTTTTGTAGTGGGGGTGGTTACTTACATTGTCTTTGCCGTATTCGGATTAAATTATGCAGCGTTGTTGGCGATTCTAGTGGGGTTGTCTGTTGTGATTCCTTACATTGGTGCAGCCGTTGTCACGATTCCTGTCGCTCTCATTGCATTCTTTCAATGGGGGTGGGGTACCGAGTTTATTTATTTGATGGTTTTCTATGGAATCGTTCAGGCACTGGACGGAAATGTGTTAGTACCGTTGCTGTTTTCTGAGGTTGTCAATTTGCACCCGGTATTAATAATCGTGGCGGTGCTGTTTTTTGGTGGTGTTTGGGGGTTTTGGGGCGTGTTTTTTGCGATTCCACTGGCCACACTCGTGAAGGCTGTATTTAGCGCATGGCCAACAAACAACAAGGCGCTTTAGTGGTTTAACTAGATTTTTGATGGTGCCTGTTTCTGAATGGGGGCGTATGACTTCCCCCAATCAGAACAAAGGACTCAATTTATGCCGAGTATATCGCTCTTGAAAGAATCACTAACGGGTTCTCGGCCCACCCAGACAGATAACAGCGCATCCGAAAATGCTTTGCCGGGGATGACGCCTTTTACTTCACCTGCAATGGTAACCTGTGTGCCCGTGCCGGGTATGTAGTCAATATTCACTTCATCACTGCGGTGTAGTTTGCCGTCAAACATATCCAGAAATTTATCGATGTCGGGTTCGAGTGTGGTGTGTTGGTCTCTGGATAAGTTCACCACTAGCGCTTCTTTCAGGGCGCGTGCGACTTTTCGGGCTGTTACCCGATTTAACAGGACGTGGAACATCATTCGTTTATATTCATCGCTGGTTATGATTTGTTCTTCGTTATGGGTCGGATGTTCTAAATAGAGTCCGCCAACATAGGTTTTTACAATCATATAGGTGCGACGTAACGACGCGCCGTTCAGGCTGAGTACCGGTCCGTTCGAGCCGACCTGAACTTCTTCTTGCAGTTCGACATCGCCGATCGTACGTGATTGTGCCAGTGTGGGAACCAGCATAAGTGTCAGCAATATTGAAAATGCTGCTTGCATATTGAACTCCCTGTGCTCTGAAGTGGGATTATTGTTATATTTTGTTGATTTCTTCGTATTCTAATGAAGGTGGCAGGGTTTACGGGTACGCAGTTCTCACTTTGTGGGATTTCTGGTTCAATCTTGACCAGTTTTTACATTTCTGTTGCAAATGTACCGAACCAGGTCGTATCTGTGGCTGTTTTGGGGGAAGCTGTTTTGCGTGGGTGCAGAAGAGAACGGCATAACGGCGGTGATTAGACGGCGCGCCGTTATGTCGCTGAGAATCGGTTAGCCCGGGATAATCTGGGCGGTGTGATCTTTGGTGTTTACTTTTTTGATAATGTCAGTGATTGTGCCTTGTTCATCGATCACGTAAGTCGTTCTGACGGTTCCCATGTACTCCTTGCCAAAGGTTTTCTTGAGTTGCCAGGTGCCATAAAGTTCATGCACTTTCTGATCTGTGTCGGCAATTAACGGAAAGGGAAGTTCGTATTTTCCAATAAAGTTCTGGTGGCGCTTTTCGGAATCTGTGCTGACACCAAGAACAACATAGCCTTCCTCAGTCAGGGTAGAATGGTTGTCGCGCAAATTACAGGCTTGCGCAGTGCACCCTGGAGTCGAGTCTTTAGGGTAAAAATAGAGCACAACTTTTTTGCCTTTGAATTGGCTGAGTGTGAGGGTATCACCATTTTGGTCTTTTGCGCTGAAATCCGGTGCTTTATCTCCGACGGCTAAAGCCATGACGATAATTCTCCTGTTTTATTAAGTATTGAAATTTCGGTCAGACACTTCGGGCAGGTTCAATCATGGCGTCCAGATTCCTGTCATCACAGAACATCATAAATTCCTCTCTCAGGCTGGGGAGGTGAGTGTCTGTTGGAATGTTGACCCGCATGTCAAGGTTGAACATTTGTGTGCCTGTGTGCGGTGCACAATAGGTTCCAGTCTGCAGGTCTTCGATATTGATTTGTTGGCGTGTGAAAAAGCCCGCAATTTCGTGAACAATGCCTGGGTGATCCAGCGATACAACCTGGACGCTGTAAGCAATGGATTGTTTGGTTGAGCGAGGCTGAGTCTGCTTGATATGAACTTGTAGTCCGAGCTTTTCAGCAGTGCTTGCAACGGCATTCTCCATTTTTGCGATGGAATCCCAATTCCCGGATACCATCATCACAATCGCGAATTCCCCCCCAAGAACTGTCATTCGACTGTCGACGATATTGCAATTATTTTCAGAGCTGACTTTGGCCAGCTCATTTACGATGCCGGGGCGGTCAGTGCCAATTGCGGATATAACAAGGTAGTTTTCGCGCGGAGATGTTGTGTTCATAAAATCGTGTAAACCCATGAATAAGTGTTCAGGAATGCCTAAATAGTCGGGGTTGAAAACAGATCTGTCAAGGATATGTTGGTGCCAGGATCGTATTCCGGCAAAGGATATAGAATATTGATTTTAGTGTGTTGACGATAAATTGAGCGTACGGGGACGAAATTTCGAAAAGCTGCTTGTCACTGTCTTTATCGACAAGTACCATATCGCTTTTCTTGAGAATGGAGTGAGTTATGATTTCAGGTAGTCTGGTTGCGCTCGCGACCCCTATGCACCAAGATGGGTCCCTCGACTGGGAAGGCCTTGAAAAACTGGTTAAATACCATTTGGACTCCGGAACTGATGGTATCGTAGCCGTTGGGACCACCGGCGAGTCTGCGACACTCGATCCTCAGGAACATTGTGACGTCATTAAAAAAGTCGTTGATCTTGTTGAAGGCAAAATCTCGGTAGTAGCCGGTACGGGTGCAAACTCCACCCAGGAAGCAATAGACCTGACCCGTGAAGCGGCCAAAATGGGGGCGAATGCCTGCCTTTTGGTTGTACCTTATTACAACAAGCCAACCCAGGAAGGCCTGTATCAGCACTATAAAAAAATTGCAGAAACGGTTGAAATAGATCAAATACTCTACAATGTGCCCGGTCGAACCGCATGTGATATGAGTAATGAAACAGTCGCTCGTCTTGCCGGTATCGAGAATATCGTGGGTATTAAAGATGCTACCGGAAATCTGGAGCGTGGACGTGAACTTATCAGCATGGTTGGAAGCCAGATCGCAGTCTATTCTGGTGACGATGCAACTGCACTTGAACTCATTTTGATGGGGGCGAAAGGTAACATATCAGTTACCGCCAATGTTGCAGCGCGACAAATGGCAGAAATCTGCCGCTTAGGGCTGGCCGGTGAGCGCGAGCAGGCGAAAGCAATCGACTCGCAAATCGCTCAGCTTCATTCTGCATTGTTTCTGGAAGCAAATCCGATTCCAGTAAAATGGGCCCTGGCTGAAATGGGCATGATTAAGCCTGGTATTCGCTTGCCACTTACCGAGTTGGCTGCGCAATTCCATGAGCCCTTGAGAGAAGCGATGAAAGCCTCAGGTATTCTGAGTTAGTCGGGAGCGGTTCAGAACTACGCATTTAATAAGGGCGTGAAAGCGGTAGGTACCGCGGCCGCGCCTTTGGTTTTCAAGAGCTCGAATAATCAATCTGGTTTATGCATGATCTGTTGTATATGTGATCTGGATTGATAGCCGGTTTATAAGTCAATTAAGGTAAAATCTTTTCATGCAAGTTGCCAGCCGTTTGGTTTTAACTGTCTGTTTTATCTCGGTATTGAGTGCCTGTGGTGTTATTCGAGATCGCTCTGACGACTACCGGGAAGTCTCCGAGGGTAAATCACTTGTGGTGCCTGAATGGTACCAGGACGATACCATTCGCCCGCTTTATCCTGTTCCGAAAATTGATAACCAAGTTAAGCCCACAGGTGATTTCGAATTGCCGCTTCCTCCTGATCGTACTGCGGAGATTCTTGATTCTCAGTTTGCTTTGGAAGAAGTGGATGGACAGATCTGGTTGTTGATCAACGACACGCCGGGCCGCACATGGCCAATGATAGAAAAGTTTCTGGTTTCAAAAGGAGCGAGCGCGCTATTTGATAATGCGGAGCTGGGGTTAATCCAGTCCATGCCACTCGAGCAGGGGGCGAACTCCGGACTCTGGCTTGCGCAGATTGGTGCGGCTGATCAGATTGACTCTGCTGCGTTTACCATACTCTTGTTTAAAGTGTCTCAAGGTGTCAAGCGAAACAGCTCGGAAGTTCAGGTGAGAGTATTGGGGCGTGAGGGTGCTTTGGGTAAATTGTTGCCATGGCCGGGCGAAACGTCCAGCCTGGAACCCGAGAAAAACGTACTGGCGTCTTTAAAAGACTTCATGGAACTCAACAAAGACTCCAAGTCCTTCTCTTTATTGGCTAACAAAATTGGCGGGCCCTCTAAAGTCACGCTGGTCTCGGAAGGTGATGCCGAAGCTTTTATAAAACTGGATCTGGAATATGATAGAGCCTGGAACGTCATGTCCCGTTCCCTGCGGGAATCCGGAATATTTATCGTGGACCAGGATCGTAGTGCAGGAATTTTCTACCTTTACCATAAAGATGAAGACAGCACGGATTGCCCGTGGTACCGATGGAGTTGTGATGATGAACTCAAACGCGAGTATAATCATCGTGTGATATTGGATCGATCTCAAGAGTACATCAAAGTCCATGTTGATCGAGGGGAGCGTTCCATGTCGAGACCGGACCGTCTCAAACTATTGACCTTATTATTCGAACATGTTGCTTAAATAGCGGCAGTGCGCCCTAGTGTAAGTGGAGCTAAGTAAATGAAAAAGCTTGAAGAGCTTTATTCCGGCAAAGCAAAATCGGTCTACACAACGGAAGACCCTAATAAATTTGTCATGTTATTCCGTAATGATACTTCTGCATTCGACGGTGAAAAGGTCGAGCAGTTGGATCGTAAAGGTATGGTGAACAACAAGTTCAACGCCTTTATCATGAGTGAGCTGGAAAAAGCGGGTGTCCCTACGCACTTCGAATGCCTTTTGAGCGATACTGAATCTGTAGTGAAAAAGCTCGATATGATCCCGCTGGAGTGTGTTGTTCGAAATTTTGCAGCCGGTAGTCTGGTAAAGCGCCTAGGTGTCCAAGAAGGGATGGCGCTTACACCACCCACTTTTGAGTTGTTTCTGAAAAATGATGCGTTACATGATCCCATGGTAAACGAACATCACGCGCTGTCTTTTGGTTGGGCAACCCAAGCACAAATAGACGAAATGAAAACGTTGACCTTCAAAGTAAATGACGTACTGAAAGCGTTGTTCGATCAGGCGGGCATGCTGCTCGTTGATTACAAGCTGGAATTCGGCCTGAGTGATGGAAAAATAGTGTTGGGCGATGAGTTCAGCCCTGACGGTTGTCGAATCTGGGATAAAGAAACAAAAGAAAAAATGGATAAAGACCGTTTTCGTCAGAGTCTCGGCGGTGTCATCGAGGCATACGAAGAGGTTGGACGCAGGCTCGGAATTACATTCTAATCCGAGCAGGGACTGCGTTCTTGTAACTGCCCGAAATCAAGATTTTAGATATTCGTACAGGACAGCCATTCTGAGGAGAGTTAGATGGTGAAACAATGTGGATTGTTTTCCGGCGCGTTAATGCTGGTAGCTGGGTCATGTCTGTTCAACCCGGTAACAGTCAGTGCAGACACGCTGGGTGTAGGCGCAGGAACAATGGGGTGGTACTACGATACAACGGGTACCATACGATCGGGAGGTGATCCGATCGATATCGCTGATGATCTCGGCATTGGTGATGACCTGGGGCTTACGATCTTTGCCTATCTGGAGCACCCGATCCCGGTGTTGCCTAATGGGAAGTTGCGATACTCGGATATCAATCTTGTGGACTTCGGTGCAGTGAATACGACCCTCAAGAATGTCGATTTCGATGGCAACGTCAGTACCGATTTGGATCTGTCTCACGCTGATTTGATTTTGTACTATGAAGTCTTGGACAATGTCGTCTCGTTGGATGTGGGGGTTCAAGTCAAGATCTTTGATGGACAACTGATTATCCGTCAAACCGATACCGCGGCGGGCTCGAGTAATACTAAAATCGTCAAAGAAGAAATAGACGAATTTGTTCCGATGTTATATGGCGCTGCGGAGATCGCGCTTCCTCCATCTCTCGCATTCGGTGTTGAGGCTAGTGCGATGTCGATTGGGGACAATACGCTGTATGATGTTTCCGCAAAGGGCAGCATGCGTATCGCTTTTTTGCATGCTGAACTGGGTTATCGGGTGTTATCCGCGGACTTGGACGATGTCAACGATATTGCTGTTGACGCTGAATTGAAAGGTCCCTATCTCTCTCTGGGGCTGGTCTTTTGATCAAGTTAGAGGTTAGTAGAGGTTAGTTGTGAAAATACTTGTAACCGGGACCGCAGGGTTCATTGGCTCGACACTCGCCATTCGTCTTCTTGAGCGAGGCGATGAAGTTGTCGGGCTTGATAATCTGAATGATTATTACGACGTAAACCTGAAATATGCACGATTAAAACGCTTGGAGCCGTATGACAAGTTCACAGACTTGCGAGTCGGCGTTGAAGAGCGGGATCGTATGCAGGCGATTTTTGAAGAGCACAAGCCGGATCGAGTCGTGCATTTGGCTGCACAAGCTGGTGTACGCTACTCCTTGGAAAACCCTCATGCTTATATCGACGCAAATCTGGTCGGGTTTACCAACATTCTCGAAGGATGTCGCCATAACAATGTAGAGCATCTGGTTTATGCTTCAAGCAGCTCGGTTTATGGGGCAAACGAGTCAATGCCGTTTTCCGTGCATGACAATGTAGACCACCCCGTCAGCCTGTATGCGGCGTCAAAAAAAGCCAATGAGTTGATGGCCCATACCTACAGCCATCTGTTCAATTTGCCAACAACAGGGCTGCGGTTCTTCACCGTCTATGGACCCTGGGGTCGACCTGACATGGCGCTCTTCCTGTTCACCAAGAAGATACTGGCAGGCGACCCCATCGATGTATTCAACTATGGTAATCATCGTCGTGATTTCACCTACATCGATGATATTGTGGAAGGTGTAATCCGTACCCTGGATAACGTTGCACAGCCTAATGAAAACTGGGATGGCAAGCAGCCTGATCCAGGTACCAGCAAGGCTCCGTACCGCATCTACAACATTGGGAGTAACCGTCCTGTAGAGTTGCTTCGTTATATTGAGATACTGGAAGAGTGTCTTGGCAAAAAAGCGGAAAAGAACTTGCTACCCCTGCAACCGGGAGACGTTCCAGACACTTACGCCAATGTAGATGACCTGATCGCAGACGTAGATTATCAGCCCGCCACGGTAATCGAAGACGGCGTAGCGCGCTTTGTAGAGTGGTATCGCGAGTTTTATCAAGTGTAGCCAGATAAAACACACCAGAACCACAAAAAAAAGAGGTGCCGAACACCTCTTTTTTTTGTGCATTCAATTCAAAGTGCTTGTTTACTGATCGATTAGCAAGATATTTAAAAAAATACCAAAATTATAGTTGCACTGCGTAAATCTCTTTGTTACATTACGCACCCGCTACAGCAGCAGGACCATAGCTCAGTTGGTTAGAGCGCTACCTTGACATGGTAGAGGTCGGCGGTTCGAATCCGCCTGGTCCTACCAAAATCAACAAACTCCAAGTGTTGGTTTTGTTTTTCAAGTATATTCCAGATTCTCCTCAATAAAGCCCCATTATTTAATCAAAGGGATTGCGCCATTAGGCTCAGCTTGGCTTGCGATTAAAGCTGCTGTTGTTGAAGCTCCGAATCTCGTTATTGTGTCAACTCTGTATCTGCGATTTATCAATACTGGTTACCCAGTTGTACCCATTGAGTTTGAGTTTCAACTGTGCAGTGCTACAGGCCGTTAAGTTTTAAAATTTTTATTCGTGCATGGAGGCTCTGTTTAAGGAGTTGATTTTGAGGTGCACAGATTCCTGCCCGTTCCGCTTGCAGTGGCCGACTACCGACCACCCTTGGAAGCAATCCACTATTGTTTTAAGTTTGAGATGCTTGGCTGATTAATTTCAAGCTGTGTTGGCTCGAATTGAAAGCCTGTCGGAGCGTCGCAAAATAATGTGATGTTTTGCAAGTTGTGGTGAAGCGTTATTCCTTGAACTTTAGGCTATCAAGCATGGCAATAGCCAGATACTCAATTTTTCGATGGGATAGAGCGCTGTGACCGCTGTTGGCATTCCACTCGCCGTTGCCGGTCTCGCTTGTGATTGCTTTAGTTAGGGTGAATTTATCAAAATATGACACGTGATCAAGGTGTTGATCATCGAGTTTTGCCTGCTTCAGTTTACTTTTCAGAATCTGATTAAATATTTTAGTTTGTACATTAACTTTATTCGATCTTACTTTGGTGGTGGTTTGTGTGCTATCGACTGGGTCTGAAGCATTTACCAGTATGACCTGTTTTGCGCCTCGTTTCGTTAAGCGCTGTAGTTGTTTGATTACGTCTGTTGCATTGGTTTTGAGTGTGGTTTTGTTTGTAAGATTATTTGTTTTAAATTCTTCAGTGCTGTGCAGGATGCTGGCTGTGCTAGTACTGATAATCACGAGAGCGTCTGTAGGTATTTCTCCGTGGGTGCTTAAAAAACGGGATACTTGCGCTTCCAGGCTGTTTTCTTGCTGGCCTTTTTGGCTTTCAGTCTTGTAGTCGGCAGCCAGTAAGTCTGCGAGAAGCTCAAATGATTTCGCTTCATTAAGTGTATCGTTTGTGTGGTTGCTGAATAAGATAACTGTGGTAACAGTGTTTGCTGAGAGTGTGGCTGGTAATGTGAGAGCGATATATAACGCTACTCTGGCAATCCATTTCAAGCTGGAGTGTTTCACGGCTATCTCCCTTGTATAGTCGTCGAGATTTAAATCCCAATTATATAATTAGCAAGCCGCGCTTGCATGAATTCTGTATGAACAATAAATATGAAATAATTTGGCGACATAATAATCAAAAATGTTACTGCGTGGAAGTCTGGTGTTACTCAGGGTAATGCTGTTTCACAAAATTTGACATCTAAGTCAAATATTTGGTTGCAAATTGTTCGGCTAACGATAAACTTAGGGTTTTTGACAATTCAGGAAAACGAACTTTAATAGAGGTTTGTGTCGAGAATTGTTATTCGTAATCTATTTAGATTGCCGGTTTTTGGTTTCGTTATTAAACTGAAGAGCATTTCGAGTTACAGGTTGGGTAGGAGTGCCTATTCCCGTTCAACGTACTCAGTGTTAAATAGCATTACCCTCTGCCTGTTGAATTCTGATCGGGCAGGATTTTCTGAAAAGGATGTTGGAGTTGACGAAAATGTCGTGTCAAATAAGATATGGACTTCTGTTATTATTGATCGCCTTTAATACGGCATTGCAGGCGAGTATTGATATCCGTTCTGCCTCTCCAATTAATTCCTCGTCTGAGTCTGTTTCCTACATTACGCGCATTTCTGATTGTCGAAATCTAATTGCTATTCGTGTGGGGGATCCATCGTCTTTTGAAACCATTTCGCCATCCGAAGCTGCACCAATATCAAATAATCCGTCCGCTTGTGAAGTTCCATTCAAAATAACGGGATCAGGAAAGTTTGAGCCCAACGTATCTACCACAGATACGACAGGAGAAGTACAGGATTACTCGGAAATTTTTTCAGTAGAAAATACCCGGCCCACCATGGTGGTAAGTCGGCTCGCTATCACCGAGCTTGAGGGTAATCAATTTTTAGATATTGTTCTGGAAGTGGCTGATAATATTGATATATCTTTCGTTTCGATGGAGGCGGTTGGGGTTCGTGCTTCGATTCTAAGATCCAGTGGCGGGGTTGTTGAAAAAGCAAAGCAGCAGGCCTTTGCACATTCCGAAGGGGTGCTTCGGCGTTACCCGAATACAGATAATCAAGTTGAATTCAGCTTTCGTATCCCTGTAACGACATCGTTAGATGCAGATGCGATAGCACATGATACTGTGGTGTTACTTGATGCCTATGCAATCGATGCAAGTGGTAATCAAATGTCTCTTTCTGAGATTCTTTTCGTGGGAGATGACGTTCAGGAGAATGTAGAATCGATGAGCGTGGCTCCATCGACAATTTTATTCAGCAATGCCCTCGAGGAAGCTGTACTGATCCCTACTTTAGACTACCAGTTTCGTGGTCCCACACCTGTGCCTGGTGCCGGTCAAGGGATTAGCTATGCCAGTAGTGATCCCGATACGGTCTATGTCGGTGATGATGGTCGGGTTTATCCCCTAAAAGAGACCATTGGGCCGGTTGATATTGTTGTTACCTATCCCGGGGTTGAGCCGGTCACGATTCCTGTTTCAGTGGATTTTACTAAAGTACTCACAGGCGTTGAATTGGATGGCATTGAAGCTGGTGAGCCTCTTATCCTTGAGTCGCTAAATAGCTTCTTCTCGATACCTCCTTTACTTGCTGTTTTTGATGACGGGAGTAAAGCCCCCCTCAATGTGTCCCGTACGGTAACGGTTGAGTTGTCAGATTCAGCTGAAGGCATCTTGGAGTTTGTTGAAGGCAAGGGGTTTCGAGTACTTTTGGCAATATCCGAAGCGGCACCGTTGCAGGTGAAAATTTCATTGTCGGATTATGCAGGGATAGAGGCAATTGTTGATATAATTGCGATTGATGCCAAACCTTCAGTTGAGCTTGATGTACCTGATCAAGTTGAAGTAGACAGTACGTTGACAATCCTGGCTGAGACTGAAGACGATGTAGGTGTCGAAAAGGTGGTGTTTTTTGTCAACGGAGAAGTCGCAGGAAGTCGTGAGGTACCACCTTATGCCTTGGAACTCCCAGTTTCTGAGCTCCTCTTGGGGCAGACATTGGTGCTTAGAGCACATGTGTTTGATACCTCGGGTCAGGAAACGGAGTCTGAAGTTGTCAGCGTGACGGTTGTTGATCAGCAAACAGACAATATCCCCGAGTTCAATTTTGAGAAACCCAGCGAAAATACACGAATCGTCGAAAACACCTCTTATCAGCTTGCTGTCAGCCACAACTTGGGGATTATTCCTGATAACGCCACCCGCAGCGGTATTGCTTACGTTGAATTTTTCGCAGATGGGATCAAAGTAGGCGAAAGCTATTATCCAACGTTCGATAAACGTATTTCATCTGAGGGTCCGGAACTGACTGAGCTTTTTGAAGTTTGGCAGGCGCAAATCAGTGCCCCCGGGATATCTACAACTCAGACAACACTCTCCCTGTCCGCTCGCATACATAATGGCAAAGAGCAATTTCGAGACTCTAACGTCAAACTGGTTAAATTGGTCGAGAACACGCCTCCCATCGCGTCAATTATGTCACCGGCAGCAGATTCCATTGCAACGGTGGGTCAGACTGTGACAATTGATGTTCAAGTTACCGATGATACGTTAGCTATGGGTACACAGATTGAGCTCCTTGTTGATGGACAGATTACAGCGTCGCGCTTCATTACCGAGGCGGAAACCAGCGTGAGTGGATCTTCGAAAGCATCAATTCGCACTGAAACTTTCGAGTTGCCCATCGTCGAAGAACAAATCGGTAGCAATATAGAGATTGAAGCGCGCGTAACTGATTTTCACCAGGAACGTTCAAAGTCAGAAGCGGTTCGAATTATCGTGAAGGCTGATCAGGGGAAATAAGAGGGACACCCACTCGTTAATGGTACGCAAACAGGGAATAGGGAATAACGTGGACACCCACTCGTATCTAAATGAGGTGTCGCTCAGCAACAGATCGGGCGTGGTGAATTAGCAGGACACCGAGAAATAACTTGGACACCCACTCGTATTCCCTCGTATTCTGCAAACAACGAATTACGCAAAATGAGGTGTTGCTCAGCACAGATCGGGCGCAATTAACGGGTCAAACTGAATATTACTGTTGTGAGACTGCTAGAGTGGCAATTAGTAGGACACCCACTCGTATTCTGCAAACAACGAATTACGCAAAAAACGAAATAAGCAGGACACCCATTCGTATTCTGCAAACAATGAATTACGCAAAATGAGGTGTCGCTCAGCAACAGATCGGGCGCAATTAACGGGTCAAACGGAAAATTACCGTTGTGAGACTGCTAGAGTGGGGCTGAAAGGCGGGTAAATCGCAAATTCCGAGCGCAAAGTGTCCCCGAGTTGCTCGGTTGAGTTGTGGCTTGACGGTCTGATAAGTAAGAGGGGTTATGTCGGAAACAAGCTTCGACACTGCGCCAAACCCAAGACCCGCCGGTAGCCGAGGGTCTTGCTGGCGATTTTTACTTGTTTAGCACGGCCAACGAAGGTGGGAAACAAGGTTTCCATTTTTCCTGTGAGTTGCATCCACTATGGGACAAGCAGGACACCCACTCATAATTTTCAAAAAACGGATTGAACAAGAAAGTGGTAAGCGGGACACCAGAATTAGTAGGACACCCACTCGTATTCTGTTAACGGGTCAAACTGAATATTACCGTTGTGAAACTGCTAGCAATTAAGCAATTAGTAGGACACCCATTCGTATTCTGCAAACAATGAATTACGCAAAATGAGGTGTCGCTCAGCAACAGATCGGGCGCAATTAACGGGTCAAACGGAAAATTACCGTTGTGAGACTACTAGAGTGGGGCTGAAAGGTGGGTAAATCGCAAATTCCGAGCGGGACAAGCAGGACACCCACTCGTATTCTGCACTCGGTTGAGTTGTCAGCAGGACACCCACTCGTATTCTGCAAACAACGAATTACGCAAAATGAGGTGTCGCTCAGCACCAGATCGGGCGTAATTTACGGGTCAAACAGAAAATTACCGTTGTGAGGCTGCTAGAGTGGGGCTGAAAGGTGGGTAAATCGCAAATTCCGAGCGCAAAGTGTCCCCGAGTTGCTCGGTTGAGTTGTGGCTTGACGGTCTGATAAGTAAGAGACGCTATTTCGGAAACAAGCTTCGACACTGTGCCAACCCCGAAACTCGCTGGTGACCGAGGGTTTTACTGGCGATTTTTACTTGTTTAGCACGGCCAACGAAGGTGGGAAACAAGGTTTCCATTTTTCCGGTGAGTTGTATCCACTGTTTTTCGCTGATGTTCAAGCGCTGTAGAATCGGTGGCAGGGTCGTTGATATCGAGCCGCGTTTGTCATCCCGTTGAATTCGCCCGGTCCAGTCCACCAGCTCCAGATAATCCTGTAAGTGAAATTGAAAAACAAGCAGGACACGCACTCGTATTCTGCAAACAATGAATTACGCTAAATGAGGAGTCGCTCAGCACCAGATCGGGCGCAATTAAGGGATCAAAAGAAGATTATCGTTGTGAGACTGCTAGAGTGGGGCTGAAAGGTGGGTAAATCGCAAATTCCGAGCGCAAAGTGTCCCCGAGTTGCTCGGTTGAGTTGTGGCTTGACGGTCTGATGAGTAAGGGGGGGTTATGTCGGAAACAAAAACAAGCAGGACACCCACTCGTATTCTGCAAATAACGAATTACGCAAAATGAGGTGTCGCTCAGCACCAGATCGGGCGCAATTAACGGGTCAAACGGAAAATTACCGTTGTGAGAATACTAGCGTGGGGCTGAAAGGCGGGTAAATCGCAAATTCCGAGCGCAAGGTGTCCCCGAGTTGCTCGGCTGAGTTGTGGCTTGACGGTCTGATAAGTAAGAGACGTTATGTCGGAAACAAGCTTCGACACTGCGCCAAACCCAAGACCCGCCGGTAGCCGAGGGTCTTGCTGGCGATTTTTACTTGTTTAGCACGGCCAACGAAGGTAGGAAACAAGGTTTCCATTTTTCCGGTGAGTTGTATCCACTGTTTTTCGCTGATGTTCAAGCGCTGTAGAATCGGTGGCAGGGTTGTTGATATCGCGCCGCGCTTGTCATCCCGTTGAATTCGCCCGGTCCAGTCCACCAGCTCCAGGTAATCCTGTAAGTGAAATTGAAGACCGTCCGGTTGGTTTTTTCTAGGGTTACCGACGAAAGGCAATAGATAATCGGGTTGGTAAGGTGTGTCAGATTTTGCCGCTCTGATTCGCTTCTGAACGGACGTGTGTTCGGAGGTTTCGGGCGAATCGGCAATACCGGCGCGGATCGGGTTCAGGTCGACATAGGCGAGGCAGGCCGCTAGTGCTTGTTCATCCAGCAACGCCTGACATTTGAACCGGCCTTCCCAGAATCGCCCGGTACATTGATCTTCCTGATTGGCTGCGCGCGCAATGGGTTCATTCAATGATCGCATAAACCAGCTGATATCCTGTAAACGCGCTCGCCAGCGCTGAGTCAGGTTGTGGAGATGATGAAGCTCACATTCGAGCAATGTATCACCGGATAAAAAACGTTTGGAGACTGTTGTTCCGGCGTAAATGCGATGCCAGCGTTCAACAACCTCTTTAGTGCTCCAGCTCTCGGCTTTTGTTTGATTGATTCGAAGCACCGTATGGGTGTGGTTAGACATGACCGCAAAGGCGCAAACATCAATGGCAAAGGTACGCGCCAGCAGGATCAATCGATCCTCGACCCATTGTCTCCGATGTTCATAACTTTTGCCGCTATATTGATCGACACCACAGAGGAAACTGCGGCGCACGCAGCGGGAAATGCAATGATAATAGGGTGTTGCGTCGAGTGAAATCTGGGCTTTCCTTGGTTTGGGCATGTCTTCAGGTCCGTTGAAGAGAGTTATGTCTGGTTGAATATACAGTATATTGAGGATGGGTCAAGGTTTTAAGTGGGTGTCCTGTTAAGATGTGTTGGTTTGGGCATGTCTTCAGTTCCGTTGAAGAGAGTTTTATCTGGTTGAATATACAGTTTTTTAGGGGGAGGTCAAGGTTTTACGTGGGTGTTCTGTTAAGAATTTGTTGACATTTGTGGGTATTTGTGAAATAAGTGTTTCTTGTTCCGAAACAAGAAACGATTGTTATGTTAAAGCCTCAAGATACATTGATCGCGTTGAAGTACTGCTCCCTCTTCGCCAATCAAATGCAATTGGCTCTGAGTGGTAGAGATATTTCTGATGTTTCCAGCTATCGAAGCATAAGTGATTTCACAAGTATAAGTTTAGCGGAGGTTAGTCGTTCGGTGAAGCGTCTGGAATCTTCAAGATTGTTGCATCGCCATGATAGCCTGATATATCCAGTAAAAAAGAATGTACAAGAATGGCTAATTCACGGAATCTGTTATTACCTGCCAATAGTCCGTTCAGGTTACGGTAGGGGGGTACCAACTGGATGGAATTGTAAGTTGTTAAGCTCCGAAATGATGGCGCCTAGCCCTGGATGGGTATGGGAGGATAGCACTGGGGAAGGAGAAGGCGAATTTATTCAACCATTCCATCAATCTGTTGCATTCGCCTCTAAAAGTGATAAGTGGCTGTATGAGGTTTGCTCTTTGATAGATGTATTGCGCGGAGGAAAACCGAGAGAGCTATCCATCGCAAAAGAAATGTTAGAAAAAAAGCTGGAAAATGTAAGAACATGAGTCGACCCTATGCCAATAATATAGCTAACCTTGAATTTGCGGCTCATGCTTTAGGTGATCTGCGGAAAGAAGTCACTTTCGTGGGAGGAGCCACTACGATGTTGCTGGTTCCCGAGCAAGCATATTCTGGTGTCAGACAAACCGAGGATATTGACGTTATACTCGATATTATGACCCGAAGTCAGTATTACTCCTTTTGTGAAAGGTTAAGGGCTAAAGGATTCAAAGAGGATGTCTCTGATGAGGCGATAATTTGTCGCTGGATTGCGCCGAAAACCCACGGAAAAGTAAAAGTGGATGTAATGCCCACTTCCGAGGAAATATTAGGATTCACCAATCGATGGTACATTGAGGCGATAAATACCGCTGAGACTATAAAGCTACCGATGGGTATCGATATTAATGTTGTTTCCGCTCCCTATTTTTTGGCAACCAAGATGGAAGCGTTCAAATCCAGAGGAAAAGGTGACTACTTTTGTCATGATTTGGAAGACATACTGTTTGTCATTGAAAATCGCGATAACTTGGTGATTGAATTGTTCGAGGCGTCGGTTGAGCTAAAAGATTACCTTGCGGACGAGATAGGTAAATTGTACTCAAGTCCAGATTTTGTAAACATATTGCCTGGATTATTGACGATGGAATCATCAGAGCCAACGGTTAAAAACACATTAAGTCTGATAAGTCGGTTAGCTTAACAGGTAACTATAGCGCAGGAATTAGTAGGACACCCACTCGTATTCTGCCCACTCGTATTCTGCAAATAACGAATTACGCAAAATGAGGTGTCGCTCAGCACAAAAGCTGGACACCCACGCTAATTGGAGGAAATGGACATAAGCAGGACACCAACTCGTATTCTGCAAACAACGAATTACGCAAAATGAGGTGTTGCTCAGCACCAGATCGGACGCAATTAACGGGTCAAACAGAAAATTACCGTTGTGAGACTGCTAGAGTGGGGCTGAAAGGTGGGTAAATCGCAAATTCCGAGCGCAAAGTGTCCCCGAGTTGCTCGGTTGAGTTGTGGCTTGACGGTCTGATAAGTAAGAGAGGTTATCTTGGAAACAAGCTTCGACACTGCGCCAACCCCGAAATCCGCCCGTGGCCGAGGGTCTTGCTGGCGATTTTTACTTGTCCTGTAATTGAAATTGAAGACCGTCCGGTTGGTTTTTTCTGGGGTTGCCGACGAAAGGCAATAGATAATCGGGTTGGTAAGGTGTGTCTGATTTTGCCGCTCTGATACGCTTCTGAACCGACGTGTGCTCGAAAGTTTTGGGTGAATCGGCAATACCGGCGCGGATCGGGTTCAAGTCGACATAGGCGAGGCAGGCTGCGATCTTCCTGATTGGCTGCGCGCGCAATGGGTTCATTCAATGATCGCATAAACCAGCTGACGTATTATAAATGTGCCCGCCAGCGCCGTAGAAACAATTCGTTACGAAGCAAGATGCAGCAATACAGTGTAACTGTCCTAAAGTGATAGCGAGTGGGACCTAAACCGGTCAAGGCACTCATGCTGACATCAGCCACATTGGAATCTGCTGCAAGGGAAAACCTATGACAATTGAGAAGTGGGGAAGTGTAAATCCTGAAATCATCTGGTCCGAGCCTGAAGATGGTGGTCACACTATTCGTAAAGCGATTGCCTCGGCGAAATATTCTGTCGATATTACTATGTACGAAATGGGCGGGCCAGACATTATATCGGCTCTGGTTCAGGCTAAAAAAAACGGCGTGCCCATTCGTATCATGTTTAATGGCCAGTTTTTTGCGGGCGATGATTTAAACAATCAACGCTACGACAACGTTTATAATGTTATCTTGTCCTTAACCCAGGCTCCGGGTAGTGGCAGCTTAACGTTTCATTGGGCTTCAAATAATTTCAGTATTACTCACCAGAAAACGATCATCATTGATGCATTCAAAGACGGAAAATGCCTGCCTGCTGCAGAGCTGCCTGATTCTGCAAAAGCTTTGGTGCTCAGTTTGAATACTTGCCAATACGCGTGGATGCGGTCTAGTCAGGGTCAAATGTTCCCCATGCCCTGGGCTTTTTGGGGGGAGACCTATCCTGAGCTTAATTTACCGATCCGTGATTTTGGGGCACAGATCGCTGAACCTGAGCAGATCGCGAAGATTGCCAGTGTGTTTGCATCAGACTTTAGTTGTGCGGGCCCGTTTCAGGTCAATCCCTTGAAAAATTCTACGGATGGATTGGTCTGGAGTAATGGCACGACCGGATTGCCCCAGGCAAAACCGGGGGAATACCCTCCTGATGGGATTTATCACGCGTTTAGTGCTGAAAATCTTGGTGCTGATTCCGTTGATCAAGGCAATGCCAGACCGGTTCATCTGGATCTGATTGCGGCGGCGCAACACAGTCTGATCGTGTACAACGAAGAAATGAACGACGACGAAATTGTGGCAGCATTAGTGCAGGCCGCGTCCCGTGGTGTGAAGATCCGTGTGCTGTTAACCGGTAACACCAAAATGTCCGGCGGGCAGGAATATTACCAGTTTAGCGAGCATTATGATCAATTGAGTGCTGCCAATGTGGAGATCCGGCTATTTCCTGCGAATCCTGACTTTATGTATATCCATGCCAAAGTGCTGCTGGCCGATGCAAACACTGACCAGGCGATTGCATTTATGGGGTCGGAAAATATTTCCGGCAATTCGCTGAATTTTAATCGTGAGCTGGGCATTATCGTCAAAGGTGAAGCTCATACCGGGTTGTTTATCGATACTTTTGAAAAAGACTGGGGAACTGCAGGCTTGATTGCATGGCAAGCGGGAGCCGAATTAGTACCGAGCCCTTATACCAATTGGTTGCCGGAGTATAATCCCGGTCCTTTTGACACAACACCCATGACTGCAGGTCCGGTGGTACCCAGATCAACCTGAATGTCCTGACTCTACCTCTTTAGAGGTGTTTTCATTCTGACGGCTCTGGATGGGCTATACTGGCAATATTGATGATGAAGGGCAGGTCTGCCATCGCGATGTGATCGATCTGTCTGTCGTTGTCCCGTCCTTCTTTGTCTGGAGGCGATGCCATGAACCTGTCTTTACGATTGCTGCCCTTGCTTTGGTCGAGGGTACTGTTGTTTTCGGGCCAGATACGGTTTCCTGGCCTGATCCGATTGCAGGGTCTGATTTTGCTACTGGGGCTGCCGTTTACCGCGACCATGGCGATCGAAAAAATCACTGTTGTGTCCGATGAATGGCAAAACTACGCCGAACAGGATGGGACGGGCTATTATTTTGATCTCCTTCGCGCCATCTATCCCGAAACTCAATACCATCTCGAGTTTTCCATTGTGCCTTACAGTCGGTCGTTGTACCTGGTTGAGTACAATAAAGCGAATATTGTGTTGGGCATCTACCAAGGTGAGTTACCGGATGCCCGTTTATCGCAGTATGTGGTTGAACGTGATCTAGTGGATGCATTGGTAACACCAGAATTGGCGAGCAAATGGCGAGGGCCGGAATCTTTGACGGGAGAAGTGGTTATTGCAAAACTGGGGTATGGTTTTGATAAAGTCACTGAAATCAAAATGGTCTATGTTGAACAGCCGAAAGTGATCAATATGGTCAAAATGCTCAAGGCCAGACGCGTGTCTGCCATTCTGGATTACGAGGAGGATCTGAAAGCTTACATCGACGAGGGAGGGTTGGGGAGTGCGTTTAAAATCAAGAAATCCGTGCTCGCAGTGAATACCTATTTCGGTTTTTCTGGTGATGCACAAGGTAAGGCGCTTCAATCTCGCTTCAATTCAGAATTTAAACGACTTTGGGATTCCGGGAAAATCCAGGCGCTGATGCTGGAGAATACCGGAAGTCTGGCTGGATTACCTGAACATCCCTGATATTGAATCCAGAACAGGGGAGAGGGTGGTACCATATCCTGATATGCTTGCATACCCGGTGGCAGAGGTACGAATCAAACTGGTCACTGTATCTCAATGAAGCAGGCTATTAGCGGGCCCTGTCTATTGCCTGGCATAACTGTTCCAGGCCATCTAATGCGCGTGGGGTGAAGCGATGTAGCAGGTCGCCATTCAATGAGGTCACACGACCGTTGCGAACCGCCGCGATCTCCGGCCAACGTTCCCATAAGGAACCCGGGCTTGTTTGGGTTCCACTGTGTTCGGGGATGATAATGACTTCGGGGTTATGACTGATCACGGTTTCCTTTGCAACAATCGGGTAGTCATTATCGACGTTCCCGAAGATGTTTTCGCCGCCGCAATCCCGAATTAGACCATCCACCCAGCTACCCGGACCGACGCTGCGAATGGGGTTATGCCAGAGCTGGTAGAATACGCGCACGGGGCGCAGGTTTTGATAGGTTGACAGTAGCTTCTGATATCGTGTGGTGAGTTGTTCAGCCAGCGCTTCTGCATTGTCACGATAGCCTGTCAATGCCCCCAGCTTGCGTACTTCAATCGGAATTTGCGAGACTGTTTCAGGTTGAGTGAAAAACATGGGGTAGCCGAGTGATTCCAGTTTGGTTAAATCCTCTGTTTTGTTCCCGGTGCGCCAGGCAATAATCAAATCGGGTTGAGCCGCGACGACCCTTTCGATCTGGATTCCGGCATAATTCCCGAGTCGCGGAATGTTGAGTGCCTCCGGCGGGGTATCGGCGAATTCGACTGTGCCCACAATCGTATGGCCGGCACCAATTGCGTATAGCAACTCTACCGAATGGGGTGATAATGCCACAATGCGTTTTGCGGGCTCGGGCTGTGCTAATACTTCTGTTGCGGTAATACACAGGCAAAACAGATAAATCACCAATCTCATCATTTAATCCTGACCTGGTGCAGATTTCAGGGTTAATGGACACCCAGCGACGACCAAAACCGCTCGGGACGCGACTTTTGCCAGTGCTTGATTCAACCAGCCGGCCTCATCTGCAAAGGTTCTACTCAGCTCGCCCATTGGCACAATACCGCTGCCCACCTCGTTACTTACAATAATAATATCTTTTTCAGGCTGTTCCTGTTGGGACAGTTCCAGTGCGGATAAAAAGGCATCGCGCTGGTCACGCCAACGTTCCAGGTTTTCGTTGCATAACCAATTGCTGAGCCACAGGGTCATGCAATCGATGAGCAGCAGGCTATCCTGCTTTATTCGAGCTGTGCCCGGCGTTGCAGACTTATTGGCTGAAGCGTCCGTAATCAGTTTGGCTAAGTCAAATGGCTCTTCAACGGTTGTCCAGGTCGATGGTCTGGATTGCCGATGGTGCGCTATTCGCTGTTGCATCCCCTTGTCCCCTGCTGTGGCGGTGGCAATGTAGGTCACGTGTTTTGAGCTGATTTTGGCGAGGTGCTCCGCATAGCTGCTTTTGCCGGAACGAGCACCGCCGAGAATGAGTTGAATCATTTAAAATTTCACCAGTTAGAAACGGTTGGATACTTCAGTGTCACAGTGTTTATACGGGGTTTGATTTAAAGTGGGCTTGGCTTCTAGTCAATTTTTACGGTTACTCGATAGCTTTACGGTTATTCTATATCTTTGCGGCTGCGATATTTGAGAATAACAAAGAAAAACAGACTGCCCACAGTAGAGGTTACAATACCAATTGGGAGTACTTGATTGGTAAGGGTTGAGTGGGCCACGATATCAACCCAAACCATAAACGTTCCCCCCAGGAAGATACACATGATCAACATTCTGTGGATCTGTGCGCCAACCAGAAAACGGGCAATATGAGGAATCATCAACCCTACGAAACCGATTCCGCCCACATGGGCGACGAGCACGCCGGTTATCGCAGCACAGACTAATAATACTAGCAACCTGAACTGGTTTACCGGCACACCCAAAGTATGGGCATTCTCATCACCCGCCTGAAGTACGCCAATCCAGCGATGAAAAATCAGGAACAGAATCGTACCCGTTAGAACCGTAACCCAGGGTAGAGCGAGTTCATGCCATTGGCTGTCGGAAAAGCTGCCCATCATCCAGAAAAGTAATGTTGCCGCGAGTTGCGGGCTTGAGTAATACAGAATCAAGCTGGTGAATGCACTCAGCATGAAGGACACCGCAACACCGGACAGCAACAGACGTTCCACGATGGCAGCAGAGCGGCCCGCCAGCGCGAGCATCAAAATCACAGAGAACATTGCCCCCAGGAATGCCCCTAGGGTAATGGATATCGCGATTGAGGATGCCAGGGACATCACAATCGAGGCACCCAGTGAAGCGCCGGAAGAAATACCGAAAAGATACGGGTCTGCTAAAGGGTTACGGGTGACCGATTGCATCATGGCTCCGGTAATCGCTAAACCAGCTCCGGTTATCAGGGCCATCAGAATTCGCGGCAGCCGGATTTCCCAGATGATCCGTTGCGTCAATTCCGGTGCGTCGCAGTTGTCCTGAAAGGGGCAGATGAAAAGACTGCGCAGGACATCCATCAGATTCACCGCAACACTCCCGCTGCAGGTGGCGGCCAGGAGAGTGGCAAAAAGCAGGCCGATGGCGATCCCGATCAGCAGCACGGGGCGGCGAGATATCATGCTTCGCCTCGAAATTTGTAGGTGATTCGCGGGTGTTCAGCAAACGGATGGCGGTCGAGCTGTGCGTTAACATTGAATACAGCCGCCAGATTGTGTTCGGTCAAGACGGTGTTTGCCGCGCCGTCTGCAACGATGGCACCCTGGTTCAACAGGATGAGTCGGTCACAAAAAGCGGCGGCAAGATTCAAGTCATGGATACTGACAAGTACCGTAATGTTCATCGCTCGAGCCAGCTCGAGTACTTCAATCTGGTGATGTACATCGAGATGATTCGTCGGTTCATCCATCAGTAATACGGATGGTTTTTGCACAATCGCTCTGGCGATCATGACCCGCTGTTTTTCACCGCCCGAGAGTGCATTGAACTCTTGTTGCAGCTGGTGCTCCATGTCGACTTGGCGAGCAGCGTTTACGATCTGCTCACGGTCTTCCATGCTTTCGAATGACAGCAGTGATTTATGGGGGGTCAGGCCCATGGCAATAACGTCGCCTGCGCTGAGATCAAATTGCGAGGGCGCTTCTTGCAGTACGACCGCGATTTGCCGCGCCAATGCCCTGCGAGAGTAGCGACCGATGGCTTTGCCGAAGTAGCTTATGCTGCCCTGATCGGGGTGGGTTTTGCGGTACAGGCAGCGGAGCAATGAAGATTTGCCCGCACCATTCGGCCCGATAATCCCGACGAACTGGTTCCGGGGTATCGTAAACGAAATATCATCCAGTATTTGTTTACGATTCGTACCCCATGACAGGCCTGCAACTTCAAGCGCAACGCTTGACGCAGTGCTTGGGGCGGTTGAAGGCTCTGGCAATTCAGTCATGACCTTTGTGGTTTACTGGCCACGCTCGACAAAAACGATTTGCGACGGGTCTTTGGTCAGTGCCAGTTCTGTCTCCACAGCTTCTGTTGCGACATTGAGGATCTGAATCATGGGGGCCGTTGCACTCCCGAAGCCGACCCACAGTCGACCTTCCCGATCAAGCTCAACGGATTTCAGGTTTTGTTCTTGAATACCCGCAAAGGGTGCAGTAGATAGGGTTTGATTGACAAGGTCAAAGGTGTACAGTGATTCACTGCCAAAACTGGCGTAGGCACGAATAATAGCCTGATTATCGGACACCACTTCCAGGCCAGTGATTTGGCCAACAGCATTGCTGTCATCGATCAGTAATTCACTGGAATAGTCACTCAGGTTGATGCGTTCAACGCCACCGGTATATTCCGTCGGGAACAGATTTCCGGCACCGGCGATGTAGATCTTGCCATTGTGGAGTTCCAGGTCGTACGGATTTTTGACCTGTAACGGCATACCCGGCAGGTTGCCGCCTTTGCCAGTATTCACTTCGGTGTCCGTGGTGGTATCAATCACAACCAGATAAGCCTGTGCCGGGGTATAGCCGTTGGCGCGATCCAGCCCTTGCAGGGTGACATAGAGTTTTCCGTCTGAGAGTACGGCAGCATTCATCTCGGGAATGCCATCGGCTGAGTCATAGGCGCTCAAGTCGATCTCGCCCAGTTTAAACTGATCTTCATCCGCTGCACTGACCGATGGATCGACGATCCACATTTTGCTCGAGCCATAGCGTAAAACGTAGGCTTTATTGTCGCTGGCAAAAACGATGTCGTAGGGGTTGCTGCCACTTTCACCTTCTGAATTGACTGAAAATTGCCACTCTGCAACAGCAGGCGTATCGAAATGGTACTTGGTGATATTGTCCTGCTGGAATCGTCCGATACGGTAAAAGTAATTACCCTGCGCGGCTACGGCAATATCCGAGCGGTCGGAAGCCGCATAGTCATTAACGATATCTCCGGGTTCTACGCTTTCGGCAATACTGATGCTGCTGGATAAAAAATCATTCCCGATGGCCGCGATTACGGCGACTTCCGGTGCTTCAACCCGGTCTGTAATGGTGTTGTAGCTGTCACCTCCACAGCCTGTCAAATAGGCCAGTGGCAGGGTGAGCAATGCCAACCGTGCAGCATTGGTGGTGACTTTAGAGCGTGTTTTCATCGTCATGGTTAAGTCTCATATTTAAAATGGGTCAAAGTTAGCAGCGTTGGCCAGCGTTAACAGCGTACGTCAACGTTAACAGAGCGGGTCAAAGCTAAAATCGCTGTAATACGGATGCCAGGAAATGTCGTCCGGGATTAGGGTAACCATTGAACGCTTCAAAGTTTTCATCAGTGATGTTTTTCACTTCCAGCGTCAGCCTGGTTCTTCCCTGAGGTGCTGCGTTCCATTTCAACGTTAAATTGATTTGATCCCGGACTGGTATCGGCACAGCTTCTGTATTGTCGTAAAAACCGCCTGATTCGTGTTCGTATTCAACTTGGGCGGAATAACAATCATAGGTAAACAGCAGTGACAAGTACTGCGCCAGTTCGTGGTTTCCTGCCAGGTTTTTACCTTTCTGGACGGTGATGTTACTGGTGTTTTTCGTATCCTGAATTGTGGTTCTGCTGTTCAGGGCGAGCCAGTGGGCCGGATCGTAGCGGGCTTCCAGCTCAATGCCGCGGATTACGGCTGCACTGATATTTTCGTATTTTCCCACCCCCTGAGAATCATAGGTGGTGACGATGGCGTTATCCAGCCATCGCTGAAAATAGGCAGTGCCCAGAGATAAATCGCCGAGGTTGTTGTGGGAAAATGTGGCCTGGAAGCCAAGATCGGCGTTAATGGCTTCTTCTGCCACGAGATCCGGATTGCCTTTGAACAGCCCTCGATCCCCGAATTTTTCTGACAGGCGGGGTACCCGTGTGCCCCGTGAGAGGTTGGACTTGACGGTCAACCAGTCGGTTAGATCAACCCTGACGCCGGACTGCCAGGAGAAATAGTTTTCATGGTTTTTCATAAACCCGTCGTTTTCCGTTACGGGTTGGTCGCCTTTATCCTGTAGATCTTGAAACCGTATTCCCAGTTGCAGCAGTCCCCGGTTTTCCATGAAGTCCATTTCATCCTGTAGTGAGAGTAGGAGTGAATGGCGGCTAAAATGCTGTTGACCCTGAGTGAAGGTTTCCTGCTTGTTAAGATAGTCGTCGTAACGCCACTCGGTCATCACGGCCAGCAAATGATTACTGATCCGACGATTCGCATTTACTGCGATACCAAATGAGTCAGTAACGGATGTTTCATTTTGGATGCCGATACCGACACGGCCCTGGATATCGACGTAGTGATCCTTGTTGCGCGCGTACACAAATCCGACGGTGTAATTTGCAAAATCAAACTGTTTGTCGATATAGTTCAGATTTAACTGGGTCAGGCTGGAGTCGAGGGTTGCGTTATTATCGACGGTGTTGCCCCGATCCGGAATTTCCTGATTTTTACTATAGTGCTGAATACCGAACTTGATTTGTTGTTGATCGGTTACCGCATAGTCCAGTGCGAACAGGCCATTTAACATCTCAACCGCGGCGTTGTTACGCTTTTGATTTTTGTCATCGTTTGAATTTAATTCTGTTAGATTATCGTTTGTGAGCTTGAAATCGTTATCACTGCTTTGATAGCCGAATGCGCCTTTGATCAATAACCTGTCCAGGCTGTAATTGAGGCTGAGGTCGGCTTTCTGGCGGCCAAATGAACCATATCCGAGAGATACTTCCCCTGAATTTTCATGGTCATTGTGGATCGTGGTGATATTGATAGCGCCACCAATGACTGATTGGCCAAACTGAACGGGCGGAGCGCCGCGATAGATCTCGATTGATTGAACCTGGCTCAGGGATATTCGGCTTAGATCTACCAACCCGGTGACGATGTTGTTGAGTAAAACCCCATCAAGATAGACGCTAACCTGTTGTGAGGAGGATCCCCGCAAATAGATAAAAGACAATGACCCGAGACCACCGGTCTCGCGTACCTGAATGCTGGTTTGTTTCTTTAACACATCTGGAAGTGAGGCCAGTTTCCCTTCGAACTCGGCGCGGGGGATTACTGAAACAAACCCTGGAAGCGCATCCGGTGTAACCTGGTTAGCCGGGAGTTGTTCGCCGATAATCGTCATCTCTTCCAATAGCGGAGTCGCTTCAGGTTCCTTTACGGGCGTAGATGTAGATAGCGCGTACGCTTCCGGCAGGATTGAAAACGATGTGGCCAGAAAACAGGCTGAAGTCAACCGGTTGCAGTATTCATGTTTGGCAACGGGGAAGCGAAAAAACAAAGATTTCAATCAAAATTCCTGCATTTATGTCAAACGGGTACAAATATGTTAAACGGGTACAAAGCGCAGTGGGGAGGTCATTGAGACAATTGAATGAGACGGGGAAGGAGTAGAATGCTTGCGTTCGCCATTTCCCGCATCGCCCACCGCAATGCTGATGTCAATCCTTGAGATCGAATTTGAGAGGGTCAGGCCGGTCTCCGGACTTATAAGTTGCGCGGCGAACTTCTATTTGCATTCTACCGGGCCGAAAATCAACGCCTTCCCATCGTTAAAGACAGTGGCCTGTGTTGATTTAATACTTAATTACCGTTGCGGGGGCAGTGCTGGAATTGACTTCAGTCGCACCAGCTTCACGCTTCGTCTTTTGTCTGCTTGTTTCGTCTACTTGAGAGCAAAAAACACCCAACACCCATATTTCAGGCGGGAAGGCTAACCCGATGGTCAGGTTAAGTCAAGTTAATCGAGTTTAACAAAGGTTAGTGACTTTAAAAGCGCCCCAATGCTGTGATTGTGAAGAATCTATTTTCTCCATATGGGTCATCAAGATCCTGGTGATGCAGTGATGCTTTCAAGGCGAAGGTATCGGTGAAAAAATATTCCGTAAATGCAGCGAGGCCGAAACCATCTTTTTCACCTGTGGCTAAAGATAAGAGGGTGCCGAACGAGAATTGCTGATTCAGGTAAAGCGCACCACTACCGCTAATAAACAGCGTGTCGTCATCTCGGTCTTCCTCCCATTCCAGGGCTGCATAGAGTTCAACGAATCGACCGTCTGAGATCCCGTTGATCTGCGTGAATTCGATCTCGATACTGTTGGATTGTGAGGTGTTCGAAGTATAGCTGCCTTCCACGGTCATATTATCCGCAAGGTAGTATCCGCCACCGACCATTAGCGTTTCTTTATCTGCAAGATACATTTCCGTTTTAGCGAAAATTGGTTGGTTTGGCAGTTGATACTGTCCTTCGAAATGAAGGCTGGTATCTGCATCGGGTGCACTGTCATCATCGTCGTATTCGAGACCAGCAGATACCCACGAAGCTTTGTTGAAAAATGATAACGTACTGAGGGGCTTCAGGGTTTGCGACCCATTGCCACTGCTGGCAGCCCTGGCCTGTTGTGTGCTGACCGGAGCAAGGTAATAAGTGCCCGTGGCGTCGAGCAGCGTACGATCAAAACGCTGATCACCAGAGTCTTTTTCAGCCTGAACAAGGGTGCCGGTTAGTTCATATTGATAATCTGCGAATATATTTTGTGAGGGCAAGACGAGTGAAATGAATGCAATTGTGCTAGGTACATTAAGCGTGCGATAGCTTTTCATGAGTACATCCCTGAAGCTGTTTAACGATCCGTGTATTTACCGTGTAACCCGGTCGGGTTTTTAGCGGTAAAGCCTGGTTTATTTGATCGGTGGAGCGATCGATTGTGAAAAAACGTCCACATCTTTTCACTGGTGGCGGATGCTACCATATAGACTTTTTGATTGGAAGGTGCTGATTCCAGACACAAAATTTTAAGTTTGTATTCCGCTATATGCTGTGGCAGAATCTGCCCAGCTCAGGGCTTGGAGGCTCTGTGGTGATGACTCAATCTGAAACAGGGAAGTGTACATATGCCTGCTCGCCAAGATACATTTGTTCGTTCTGTCAAATCAATCCTTTGTTCTGGTCCAATCGTTATCGGTTTATTGATCCCATTCAGCCCATCCGTCAATGCCGATTACCGTTATGAAGCCAGTGCTTCGTTCAATCATTCCTCCAGCAAGTCACGTGGCGCTATTAATCTGGCCGAGTGTAATCTTACTTATGACAGTTATATGCTGCCGGTAAACCCTTTAAATCCGGGGTATGGCTTTGGTTATAACTGGTATTATGATTGTGACAATGTGAGCTCTGGATCCAGTCAGAAACAAAAGCGGATTTCGCTTCAAGGCAAATACTTTCTGAAGCCGGTTAAAACTTCGGTGAATCAACCGTTGGCAGAAGCGGCGTTTTTCAATAAATCATCCTGGGGTGAAGTCGGTATCAGCCTGGCTGACCCTGATTCGGGCAAAAATATCAAAACCCTTGAACTGGGCGGGCGTTACGTTCTGCCAAACGGTGTATTCGCATCGACTTTGATTCGCAATGGTGATATCGATGATGTAGCACTGGAACTGGGTCAATACATCGATACCGAGACCACGGTGAGTGGTCGCTACAAAGTCAGTGACTATATCGCCCAGTTGGAAGGGCATTTCAAGAAAGTATCGCGTTTCAGTGGCACGAACTTTATCGGACTTGACGCATCAATAGGTTTGCTTGATGGTTCGCGGGATGAAACAGCTTACCGTCTGGCTGCAGAAGCCGATTATTATTTCGATAGTCATTGGAGTGCAGGTGGGCAATTCGGGTTCACATTCGGTGATTTCAAAGAGCAATTAATCGGTATTCAAAGCCGCTATTTCTTTAACGAACAATTGTCGGTCACCGGTGTATTACAACGGGAAAATAAATCCAAGACCAATCTGATCGAGATCGAATTCACTGGTCGTTGGTAATACCCAGAGAATCAGTAACGCCCCGGCGATATCCTTCGCGGTCAATGGTAGCTTGGCCGCCTACATAAATCATTATCCTGTGTATGCATTATTGTTGTCTTTTTTCTGGTGTGATTCCTGATTGCGCCATTCAAAGAGATTACTGTTTGTTATCAAAAGTCAAAAAACTGTTGTATTTGGTCATGAACTGATTTGCGCTCCTTTGTATCTTTGTTTAACGCAGAGACAAGAGAGGATTCAGCCTGTGCAACTTAAATCAACATTCAACGAACAAGATCTTCAAGCCTACCGGGTCGCTGATCCGGATACCGCCCGCTTACCCGCCGGTCAAATGAACATGATTGATTGTGTAACCCATATCCATAACGAAGGAGGACGTTATGGCCAGGGGGAAATCAAAGCAGAATATAAAATAACTCCCGATAAATGGTTTTTCGATTGTCACTTTCCGGGCGACCCAGTCATGCCGGGCTGTCTGGGGCTGGATGCGCTCTGGCAGCTTTCCGGTTTTTATTTATCGTGGGCGGGTTATCGAGGACGTGGTCGGGCATTAGGTTGCGGCTCGGTAAAGTTTTCAGGGGAAATATTACCCGAAACCGGGGTGGTGAGCTATCAGGTTGATGTCCGCAGAACATTGAAAAAAGGGATGACCATGATTGTTTCTGACGGTTACGTTTATGCGGATGGTGTGCAGATCTATGCGGCTGAGAAACTACGTGTCGCTTTGTTGCCGCGGAACGAGGGGATGCAGTCATGATCTTTACTCAGGCAATTCCGCCTAAACGGGTCGTCGTGACGGGTATGGGAATTATTTCCAGTCTCGGTAATGATTTATCTACTGTTCGTGACGCCTTGGAAACCGGTAAATCTGGTATTTCAATCGATCCCGGACATGTCGAAAATGGGCTGAGAAGTCAGGTGTCCGGGCAGATTCATGTTGATATCGATGGGCTGATAAACCGCAAGGTTAAACGCTTTATGGGGGATGCATCGGCCTACAGTTATCTTGCTGCATTGCAGGCAATTGAGCAAAGTGGTCTCACGCCGGAGTTAATTTCAAATGAACGAACCGGTTTGATCATGGGGGCAGGGGGCGCCTCCACTGAAAATGTAATTGATTCCGCCGAGATCCTCAAGACCAAAGGGGTGAAAAAGGTCGGCCCTTATCGCGTCACGCGCACGATGTCCAGTGCAATCAACGCCAACCTGGCGACCCAGTTTAAGATTCTGGGTATCAATTATGCTGTGACCTCTGCCTGTGCGACCAGTGCACACTGTATTGGCCTTGCCGCGCAACAGATTCAGTTGGGGCAGCAGGACGTCATACTCGCTGGTGGCGGTGATGATTGTCACTGGACGTTGTCATTGCTTTTTGATGCGATGGGAGCGCTCTCCACAAAGTACAACCACCTACCTGAGCTTGCCTCGCGCGCATATGATGCTGATCGTGATGGATTTGTTATTTCTGGCGGGGCGGGTGTTGTGGTACTTGAATCACTGGAACATGCTCTGGAGAGAGGCGCGCCTGTTATTGCCGAAATTACGGGCTTCGGTGCAACGTCGGATGGAGCGGATATGGTTGCGCCTTCGGGAGAGGGGGCTGCACGGTGCATGGCCCAGGCGATACAGACTGCCCGAAATCCGGTTGATTATATCAACGCCCATGGCACCAGCACGCCTGTCGGAGATATTGCTGAACTTTCTGCGATTCGATCAGTATTCAAAGACGGATCTATCCCGCCCATCAGTTCAACTAAATCCCTGAGTGGCCACGCATTGGGTGCGGCAGGGGTACATGAGGTTATCTACTCGCTATTGATGATGCAGAATGACTTTATGGCAGCATCTGCAAATATCGAGAACCTGGACGATGCTGCGGATCAAATGCCGATATTAATGAAGACCCGCAAAGCACAGGATATAAATTGTGTTATGACAAACAGTTTTGGCTTTGGTGGAACGAATGCGACCTTGATCCTGGAACGGTATTGAACGCAGATGACGAATCAGCAGGCACTTCAGTCAAGGAGCAAAATTAGTGATTGAAAAGCAGAAAACTGGCGTCCGATATGCGTTGTTTTATAGTTTATGTATATTGGTTTTGCTGCCTTTCTTGTTATTCGGGTTTCTATTGTCCCCGTTTTTAAGCGGACGAAACCGGCATCAATTGGTTATTTGTTTCAACAAAATTGTATTGGCGATGGCAGCGCTGTTTTTCAACCTTCGTATCCAGGTTGAAGATGTTGCCAATATTCCGCAGCAACATTGTGTGGTGGTGTCCAATCATCAGAGCAGTCTGGAAACGGTACTGTTGCAAACCTTGTTCAACCCTTTGAGCACTGTGTTAAAAATAGAGTTACTCAAAATGCCTGTTGTAGGCAGGGCACTGCGATTTATGGAGCCAATTGCAATTGATCGATCGGAACCCGTGTTATCCTATAAATCGCTGATTCGAGAGGGGGAGAATCGCCTTGGAGCACAGCGTTCGGTGCTCATTTTTCCGGAAGGCACTCGCGTCGCCATTGGTGCGCCAATACGGTTCAATAAAGGTGCGGCATCCCTTGCCGTTCGCTGTCAGGTACCGATTTTACCGGTTGCTCATAATAGTGGATTACATTGGCCACAGCTAAACCCTGACCGGCAGCGTCGAATTATCACGTTCAAGATCGGGAAACCCATCTACCCCCAAGGGAAAACCGTTTCACAGGTGCATCGTGAGTCAGAATGCTGGGTCGCTGACAACGTAAAAATGTTACCCAGTGTGGTGGAGGGTCATGCTTCAGGGAGGTAAAACAGTTTGGCCCTGACGATCTTTCGATATTCGCCGGGGGTCACGTCGTTATGACGTTTGAAAAGCCGGGTAAAGTAATTCAAATCCCGGAAACCGGCTATTTGTGCAATATCGGACACGGACAGGTTGGTATCTTTGAGTAGCTCCGCTGAACGGTTCAGGCGGAGTGCTTGAAGATATTGAACCGCTGTCAGCCCGGTGGCGTTTTTAAACCGTCTTGTAAATGTCCTGCTATTCAAACCCGCTATTCGTGCGAGGTCATCGATGGTAATTTCCTGTTGCCACTGATCATGGCACCATTCCTGAGCTCTGACAATGTCTTCATCATGATGCTGGTTGCTGCCATGCATAAAAAAAGGTTTCTCGTAACTTCGATTGATCTCGTGGGAGAAGTGGCGTTCAACAATCCGTGTGATCGTGTTTCCGTAACGCTGTTCGATGAGATACAGGATCAGGTCGGAAAGCGCATTAATGCTTCCGGCACAGTAAATATTTTCTCCGTAAGTAATAAATTGACGGGTGTTAAGCTCAAGATGGGGGTAGCGCTTGCGGAAGCGCTCAAAAAAGTACCAGTGCGTCGTAACCGGAATATCATCCAGTAAACCTTCCTCCGCTAAAAAGCAAACGCTGGTTCCTGTTGCGATAATCGTACTGCCCCGTTGATAACATTCTTTTAACCATAATCTGAGCGCCATTTGTTGGTGCACCGTAGGGAAAGGGTTGCCCCAAATGGGCGGTACAACGATCCAGTCTGGCTGTTCGATGGTCGCGAAGGTTTTGTCGGGGACTACACGCATCCCCCCGGTTAACGGCATTGCCCGTCGTGTTTCAGACACCCTTAAAAGATTAAGTCGCGCCCAATTTTCATGCCTTTTGCCGGGGCGGGTACGCACCAGAAGCTCGGCCGCGTGGAGCATTTCGCAAGGTCCGCTAATGCCGGTCAGCAAGGCTCTCGGGAAAAGTGGAAAGGCAACATTTAACATGTCTACGGGTACTTTCTTGGCGGTAAATTGATCTAGGATCCTGGAGGTAAATTGATCTAGAGTGTGACGTAATTGTGCTAAAACATGACTGTATTGTCTAGCACGGCTTTGAGCGTGCTCCAGTACACTAGGGCCTGAACAGAACCCAGAATAACTTGATTTAAGAGTGTACTATGGCAAAGCTTCCGGTAATCGTTTCCTTTGGTGGTGTTAACTCGGCAGGACGGAGTTCTTTCCATCAGGGTTATCGGCGTATGATCGAAGATAGTTTGTCTGACTCTGAAATGACCGATACCTGGAATGATCTTGCGAATCTGATGGGGATCACCGTTGAACCGGGATGGGAGGCTCGAGTAGGGGGCAATAGAAATAACCTTATACAGCAGCTCAGACAAGGCACGTTAATCAGAAAAATGAACTTCCCGCAGGCGATCAACGGGCGTAGTACAGTTGTTGCTGCAGGTATGCTGCCGCAAGGCTTTGATCCGGGGCGATATTACCGATCACTACATCACCCGAAGGGCCTTGCAATGACAGTCTTTGGCGCTTCTGATGCGTTGAATGCCCTGGGCATTGAGTGGTCAGAATTGATGCGCGTGGTGCCTCCGGATGCGGTGTCTGTCTATTCGGGGGCTTCAATTTGTCAGCTGGATGACTGTTCGGCAAAAGGATTATTTCAAAACCCGCTTCGTGGCCAGAGAATCAGTTCGAAAATGTTGCCGTTTATGTTCCCTGAAATGTCCGCAGATTTTATCAACAGTTACATGATCAACAGCACCGGAAACACTGGCGCAATTGCAGGCGCCTGTGCCACATTTCTTTATAACCTTCGGCAAGCTGTTTCAGATATACAACACGGCAAAGCGCGACTGGCAATTGTTGGCAGTGCGGAAGCGCCGGTGGTACCCGAAATTGTAAACGGGTTCAATGTAATGGGGGCCCTGGCAACCGAACAGGGTCTCAAAGTGCTAGATCCGCTGGATATCATAGCGTACCACCGGGCCTGCAGACCTTTTTCCACAAACTGTGGATTTACAATAGCGGAATCCGCACAGTTTCTGATCCTTATGGATGACGAATTGGCAATTGAAACCGGTGCACAGATATTTGGTGCGGTGCCAGATGTATTTATAAACGCAGATGGTAACAAAAGGTCGATATCCAGCCCGGGCGTTGGAAATTATATCACCGTTGCAAAAGCGGTGGCCCTGGCCAGGCACCTTTTCGGTGGAGCCGGACTTGATCAAACCTATGTTCATGCCCATGGTACCGGTACGCCGCAAAACAGGGTGTCGGAATCTCACATATTGAACGAGGTTGCGAAGGTGTTTGGTATCAAAAACTGGCTCGTCACTGCGATTAAAGCCTACGTCGGGCATTCGCTGGGGCCAGCCGCTGGCGATCAGATTATGGCAGCGCTCGGTGTGTGGCATGATGGTCTGATACCGGGCATTAAAACCATTGACCATATTGCTGATGATGTGTGTCGATCAAACCTGTCTATCCTGATGGATCATCACCATGCCGGTCTCCAAGGCGAAGATATGCTTGCAAGCATCATTAACGCAAAGGGGTTTGGCGGGAATAATGCCAGTGCACTGTTGTTGTCCCCGAATAAAACCATGGAATTGATGTCTAGGCGATACGGCCGCCGTCAACTCGCCGCGTACCAAGGCAAACGCGAGAGGGTTGCTGAACTCGCTGAGCAATATAATCAACGTGCAATCAAAGGGGAGCGAAATATTATTTACCGGTTTGCAGAATGTGAAATGGGGCCTTCGGACGTGAGCCTGAGGGAAGAGGACGTCAACCTATCAGCATTTAATTTACCGATACCGTTGACGCCGGAAAGTCACTACGAGGATTATCTCACACGCTAGAGTTAGACTTTCTTCACAAACTCGGATTTGAGTTTCATGGCACCAAAACCATCAATTTTACAATCAATGTCATGATCACCGTCTACCAAACGAATATTTTTGACCTTGGTGCCGACCTTAACAACGGAAGATGATCCCTTTACCTTGAGGTCTTTGATCACGGTCACCGTATCACCATCTGTCAGGGTGTTGCCGTTGGCATCCCTGATGACCGCCTCACCGCTTGAGGCGGCACTGTCTTCATCGGGCGACCATTCATGTGCGCACTCCGGACAAACCAGCAGGGTACCGTCGTGGTAGGTGAATTCAGAAGAACATTTGGGGCAAGGTGGAAAATCTGCCATTAATTTCACTCTCAAGTTAGTCATTTAAAAGTAATTGCGCCTGTGGGACAGCCCGACCGCGTTAGTGCCATCGCTGTCGGTGATTTTAACATGTCGGTGGGTATAGGAGGGATTTTATTGTTATCCGGTGGGGCCTGTAAATCTCTTGTCGGGTTAACAGGAGGCACTTTCAGGCCCTGAAATCAGCAGGAATGCAATCCGCTAAAATTGATCGCACGTGCTGCCAGTGCTTGTATCAGCGTGTTCTACTATCGGTGTGTTCTACTATCAGTGTGTTCTACTATCAGAGTGTCCTACTGGATTGACGACTCTACTTCCGTTCCCGGTGCTGTGCCGGGAGCGACGCCTTCGGTCAGGTCTGCCGGTGTGGTGATGACTTCAACCGGGTCGGCGGGCGTGTTACGAGGTTCAACGATTATGGGTTCAAAGCGTACCAGTAATCCGAATAGCGGGTGATCAAAAAAATGGGTTTCCCGGCTGCGCATTCGGCGAAGCTCTGACATGGCATAAACCCGAGCCGGGACATAAGCCATGTTGGGCCCTTCGATTTCTGATGGGGAAATGTTCGATTGTGGTGATGGTGGTGATTGTGAAGTGGTTCGCTGTTCAGCCGATGGTGAAATTGTTGTGCTGGACTCGGCCCGATCAGGTGATTGCCGATTGCGATTGCTCCAGAGGCCTGTTTGATCACTGGGTAATGGCGTAGCGAGCCAGTCACTGATCGATGTCTGGTTATCCTGGAGTTGGGCCCAAGATTGCTGTGCAGGCGGCTTTTCCCGTAATTCATACTCGATGAAATCAATATCTGCCTTTACATGAAGGTACCGGGCGCGTTCAATTGTGAGTGTTCCCTCATATTCGTAATGATCGCCTACTTGTTCTCCGCCCTGAATTTGTAAGGGGAGTTTATGGGTGCCTGGTGGCAGAAAGTCGTTCCAGCCAGCGATTAAGATAGGCCGATAATCACGACTGTTCTTCAAGCGTTGATACGTTTGATAGAGCGTCAAGTTTTTTTCGGGTAGGCGATGAACCTGAAAATCTGTCATTGAACTACCGTGTACCAGGTGGCGGAGGGCGGTGTTCCGGGGCTGAGACAAGGGTTCGTGGGGGATATCTATCGTGTACGCTTCTGTATTCAGGTTTTCGAACAGAATCACTTCGGCGCGATACCAGCCGATATAAGCTCGATCTTCTGCGCCGTCAGTGGTCGATGTTTTGCTTTCCTGTGCCTGTGCCAGGTTTGCGGTGACACCGATCAGGGTAAAGCAGGCCAAGAAATTCCATATCTTCATCAGGTATTGCTTTCGCGCATTTTTCATTCGTGATCAAACACCTTTCTGGTTTTAATTTATTGCCGCGGATGCATTAACATTAAGTACTTGGTTGTAAACGATCAAGCAACTGATGTATCGCCCGCAATAAGCCATCAGCGTCTTTTGATTTAAGTTTGAACTTCAATTCCGATCCTCCGGAAAGTGAGTACTCTAGCGGTTGCTGTTGTACAAGTTGCACCAGTGTAAGCGGATCTATCTTCGTATCGGTCGCAAACTCGAATTTGCCGTGCTCAAATCCGGCATCAATACGCTGAATACCCAGTGCATCTGCCCTGAATTTGAGTTCAGTCAATCGAATCAGGTTTTTAGTCGGTTCCGGAAGCAGCCCGAAGCGATCAATCATTTCTGTTTTTAGCTGGCTGAGTTCGTCGTGATCCGCGGCATTGGCGATGCGTTTGTACAGGATTAACCGTGAGGTAATATCGGGTAGATAATCGTCGGGTATCAGGGCTGGAATCCGCAGATTAATGTCCGCCCCATGATTCAATGGTGATTCAAGATCGATGGTTTTTCCACTCTTGAGCGCTTTTACCGCATTGTCCAGTAATTCCATGTACAGGGTAAAGCCGACACTTTGTATCTGACCACTCTGTTCTTCCCCGAGGAGTTCACCCGCACCCCGTATTTCCAAATCGTGGGTGGCCAGGGTAAAGCCCGCGCCCAGATCCTGTGAGGCGGAAATCGCTTCCAGTCGTTTGATGGCATCGCCGGACATCGCTTTCTTGTGCGGCGTAAGTAAATAGGCGTAGGCCTGGTGGTGGGAGCGTCCTACACGGCCACGAAGTTGGTGCAGCTGGGCGACACCGAATTTGTCGGCACGCTCAATAATAATCGTATTTGCGCTGGGAATATCGATACCGGTTTCTATGATCGTGGTACAAACAAGTACATTGAAGCGCTTGTGGTAGAAATCGGACATGATCTGCTCAAGTTCCCGTTCCCGCATTTGTCCATGGGCGACTGCGACCCGGGCTTCGGGAATGAGTTCACCGATTTCCCGAGCGGTTTGGTCAATCGTTTTGACCTCATTGTGGAGATAAAAAACCTGTCCCCCCCTGTAGATTTCCCGCAAGATGGACTCTTTCGTCAGGGCGGGCTCTTTTTGGCGTACGAAAGTCTTGACGGACAAACGTTTCGCTGGCGGGGTGGCAATGATAGACAGGTCACGAATTCCGCCCATCGCCATGTTGAGCGTTCTGGGAATGGGGGTGGCGGTCAGTGTCAGAATATCGAGATCTGCACGAAGATTTTTTATCTTTTCTTTTTGTTGTACGCCAAATCGATGCTCTTCATCGATGATCAGCAGTCCGAGATCTTTGAACTGAATATCCTTTTGCAGAATTTTGTGCGTACCAATAATGATGTCAACTTTGCCCTCCGAAAGCAGCTCAATCGCGCTGACTTGTTCTTTCGCTGTTTTGAAACGGGACAGTACTTCGATTTTTATGGGGGTATCTGCAAACCGGTCTTTAAATGACTCGTAATGTTGTTGTGCCAATAGTGTGGTAGGGGCGAGGACAGCAACCTGTTTTCCTGCATAGCTGGCAAGAAATGCTGCACGCATGGCAACTTCAGTTTTTCCAAAGCCGACGTCACCGCAAACCAGGCGGTCCATAGCCTGCTTGGAAGTCATGTCGTTTTCCACCGCGTGGATCGCACTGGCTTGATCTGCGGTTTCTTCGAAAGGAAAGGCAGCACAAAATGCTGTGTAAGCATCATCGGGTCGGGAAAATTGAAAGCCCGGTTTTGCTGCACGTTTTGCATAGATGTTGAGCAGTTCAGCGGCGGTATCCCTGATCTTCTCCAGCGCCTTCTTCTTGGCCTGGCTCCATTTATCTGTGCCCAACTTGTGCAGGGGGGCTAAAGCGTTGTCGGTACCACTGTAGCGGGCAATTAAGTGCAGGGCTGTGACGGGGACGTATAGCTTTGCCTGATCTGCGTATTCCAGCATCAGAAATTCGTTCGTCTGGCCTCCTGCCTCGATGATTTCCAGGCCCTGGTAGCGACCGACACCGTGATCAATGTGGACCACCGGCGTCCCGGGGCTGAGTTCTGTCAAGTTGCGAACGGCATTGTCTGCGGTGACTTCGGATGACTTTTTGCGGCGACGACTTTGTGAAACCCGGTGCCCGAATAACTGGCTTTCTGATACAAGCGCGAACTGATCGGCGGAACAAAAGCTGGTTTGCAGTGGCCACACAGTCATCTGCACATGGTTTGCATCAACTGCATCCTGTTGACCTGCTTTTTCCTGATCCACAAGTTGTTTTTTAAATTGAGTCCAGTTGTCAGTGTGTGACACACTCAGGCCGTGGCGCTGGAGCAGCTCAGTGATCACCTCTCGTCGCCCTGCAGACTCGGCGCAGATAAGTACTTTGCCGGGAAAGTCGTGCAAAAAGCGCTTAAAGCGAGAAACCGGATCTTTCAGCTTGTTGTCTATGTCGATGTTGTCCAGCTTCCCATAGCTGAAGTTATAGATACCTTTTTGTTCTGCCGCTTGGCGATTTAGATCTTTCGCCAATGCTTCCTGGTGATGGCGTATTTGTGTGAATTCACCAAGCGATCTGAACAGTTCAGCGTCATTCAGGAATATATCCTGAGGTGGGAGAATGGGTTTTAACCGGTCATGTCTCCGTTCTTCATAGCGGTCTTGTATCTCCCGCCAGAATTGTTCGGCACGTTGTTGGGCGCCATCTTCCAACACAACATAGGTTTTGTCGGGGAAAAAGTCTGAGATGTTTGACAGGTCTTCATAGAACAGGGGGAGGTAATATTCGATGCCGGGCGGCTTGATGCCGCTTGCCATGTCCTGCATGATCGGGCATTCCTTGGGCGAATCAGGAAAGCGTGCCAGCCAGGCATTCCGGAAGGCACGGCGTGAATCGGTGTCCCAGGGGTACTCCGTCGCAGGTAACAGATTAATCGCGTTTATGGCTTCGATTGAGCGTTGGGTTTCAGGGTCAAAGGTTCTGAGGGTTTCCACTTCGTTGTCAAACAATTCGATCCTGAACGGTGAATCGCTACCCATCGGGAAAACATCAACAATAGAGCCCCGTACCGCAAACTCCCCATGTTCATATACGGTTTCGGTTCGGTAATACCCGGCGGCTTCCAGGCTGGTGCAATAAGCGCTGATATCCAGGTGATCCCCGGTTTCCAGTACCAGGCTATGATTTTGCAGGTGTCTTGCCGGTATTTGCCGATGCATTGCCGTGGTGATCGGCAGTATCAAGATACCTTTGTGTTGTTGTCGCAGGACAGAAAGTGATTTGAGGCGCTGGGAAACGATATCCTGATGCGGTGAAAAAAGATCGTAAGGCAGCGTTTCCCAATCTGGAAAGGAAAGGATCTCGATTGTCTCATCGGTATTGAAAAATCGCAGGTCACTTTCGAGTTGAATCGCGCTGTCTGTATCCTTTGTCAGTACAACCCACAACCCACCTCTCAAGCTGGCAGCGTCCGCAATTGATCGACCCAGTGCCCCGTTTGGAACGTCTGACCAATTTATTTTATTGCCCTGGAAGAGATAAGCACGTTGTTGTGTGGTGGGTGACTTTTCGCTGGGTGTCGAGGTTGTCATAGCTGGATGTTATGGCCTGTGCTTGGGAGTGTTGCGATTTCATTTGGAACTGAGGATTGTGCGCGATTTTATAGATTCTGCCCAGGGTTGTCACGCCTGTTCCGTCATGGCGTGTGGGAAGTGTCGAAATGATGCGTAATCGGCCCAAGCGTCTGCACCCCGAAATTACGCCGCAAAGATTGAAGCGCTTCACAGATTGAAACTGATTGTTGTCTGAATGTAAGAATATATTGCTAAACACATGTTCGCTGATAACAAAATGAGACCTCTCTCAAGTTGCTTACAGACCGTAAATGATACTATTTCGAGACATAAAAACCATAATACAGAGGACAGAGACATGGTAAGCATGGGAAAACGCACTTTGCTGTGCCTTGGTGTTGGATTCGCCAGTCTTAATTCTCAAGCGGAAGTAATCGCTTTAGATGAGGCAGCAATGGCGAGCGTAACAGGCCAGGCAGGTATTTCCATTGAAATCAACGATGCAGAAATAACAATGGGAGAAATTCTATACAAGGATGAAGGTGGTATTGCGGTTCGGGATATCCGTATCGGCGGTGCAAACAGAACCAATTTTTTCGGGAATCAGTGGCTTCCTTCAGGATTGCAGTCAGACAAGCTTGACAACGTCAAGCTGGATATTGATGTGATGGCAGATGGTGACTTGGTCGCGATTATGAAGCCAGCCGGTGGGTTTAATGTTGTCGATTTCAGTCTGACCACAGACGACTGGTTGTTAATGGATTCGAATTTCAATGATGGTACCAAGTTAATTGACTCCCTGAGTATCGAAGGTGTGGCTTTGGATGCTCGTTTAAGGGTCGATAATCAATCCGAATATACCTTTATTGAAACGACTTTTGGTATCGATGATCTGGATATTGACGTCGAGTTTCTGAACTTGAGGGTGGAAAATATGCAGGTTGCCGGAAGCAGTTACATTGAAGCAATCGGTACCTGGGGGCCAAGTGGCGCAGGTATCCCCGACATTGGTGCAGAGGTGGATTTGGAGATTTATGCCGCAGGGTCACAAGGTCTGGGGCTGAATTTGACCAAATTCCAAATGGACATTGTGATGCCTGAGATTTATCTGGGGGATAATCCATCCATTGGTGCGCTCTATGTCAATAACGTAGACATTACAGCTCAGACGGTTATCTACGGCCACTGATACGCTTGTACTCCCGCCATTGGTGGGAGCAGATTGTCACGAGTGCAGGGGTGATTGCACTCGTGATGCGCGGAAAACTCGCCACGATCTACGCCAGTCCGCTATTTACGCAACAATAAGTCGTTTATTTCCTGATTGTTGAGAAAGGCTGTCAAGTCCATCCCCGAGCGCCCCATTCAAACCTGTTTGAAAATGTATCTTGTTTCGAAGTACCTCGCCAGAAATCCTGCCATTCCGGGTGTCATAAATACACTGAAAACCACTGCATATAACCCGAGTTTCTTGTCGGGTTAATAAATTGGTACAAAAGTGCAACAAAACTCACAAAAATGTGAAAATGTTCAAATTATGAAAAACACACAAAGTGGTACGATGGTGCAGCAATATAATCAAAAAAGAGGAATAAGAAATGGGACGCTTTGGAAAGCTCAATTTATTGGGCGTTGGTTTGGCAAGTGTCAGCCTGGGGCTCCAGGCTGAAATTCAGGCGCTGGATGAGGCAACAATGTCTAATGTGACCGGTCAGGCAGGGATCTCGATCGAGATTAACAATGCTGCGATTGGTGTTGGCGAAATCCGTTATGAAGATGAAGGAAGTATTGCAATACGCGGAATCGAAATCGGTGGTGCAAACCGGAATACGTTCTTTGGTAATCAGTGGATCCCTAACGGTCTTCAGTCGGACAAACTCGACAACATGAAACTGGATCTCGACGTGTTGGCTGATGGCTCTCTGGTAGCTAACATGAAGCCTGCAGGCGGTTTCAATGTTGTTGACTTCCGGTTGGCGACAGATGACTGGTACCTGATGGATTCATCGTTGACTGATGGTACCAAGCTGATTGACTCATTGAGTATCGAAGGTATAGCACTGGGTGCTCGTTTGCGTATCGATAACCAGACTTCCCATGCTACGCTTCAAGCGACTTTTGGTGTGGATGATCTGGATGTTGATATCGAGTTTCTGAACGTGCGCGTCGAGAATATGCAGATTGCTGGCAGCAGCTATTTGGAAGCAATCGGCAGTTTCGGGCCCAGCGGTGCTGGTGTCGGTGATATTGGCGCTGAAATTGAGATTGAAATCTATTCATCAGGCCCTGGTCTGGCGATAGATTTAAATCGGTTTGAGATGGACGTCGTGATGCCTGAAATCTATCTGGGTGCGAACCCATCAATCGGGGGCGTTTACCTGGATGATGTCAATGTTGTTGCTCAAACTGTAATCTACGGGCACTGATCGCACTTTTTCAGTTGCTCCCGGTTCCGGACAAGGTTGTTTTTTCAGGCCTTATCCGGAGTCCGATCCTGTCTGCTTTATATCATATCCGTTTTCAGTGCACTTGTGTCTGGTTAATTTTCCTATTGCCGCTGTCTTTCTCATTCGGTTCCTGCAAGTCCAGAATCAGCTTTGTCTCCATTGTTATTCGCCGCGCTTTTGGATTAACCGGACAAACACCTCTTCATGTAATTCGACGATTCATCTTTGAGCAAATAATTACAATATTTATGACAGTAAATTTGCTTAATTGTCTCGAACCAAAGATAATATGGGCCCTTTAAAAACGAGAGCAACAGAGAGGTGAAAACGTGAGTCAGGATATCAAGGATACATGCTTCGTAGACTGGAAAGAGCGTGAAGCGGTCGCTGAAGCGATGATCCCTTTGATTGGTCGGCTTTACCGGCGAAATAATGTGGTAACTTCGGTTTACGGACGTGCCATTATAAATCAGTCAGTTATCGGAATTATCAAGGCTCATCGTTTTGTCCGTCAGGTAGAAAACAACGAGCTTTCTGTTTTGGATACCTATCCGATTCTGCAAATTCTGGACACTCTCGAACTGGGACATGCCCATATCGACATCGGCAAGCTGGCGATCAAATATCAAAAGCAAGACGGCGTGTCGCTGGAAGAATTTATTAAAAATGAAGTTGCTCCTGTCGTAGGCAAGTACGATGGTGAAGAAGCAAATCGCCAGAACCAGGAAACCAAAGATATCGTGTTGTATGGCTTTGGTCGTATTGGTCGTTTGCTGGCGCGTATATTGATCGAAAAAGCCGGTGGCGGTTCTAACCTGCGTTTGCGCGCAATCGTTGTTCGTCAGGGTGGTGCGGACAATGATCTGGAGAAGCGTGCAAGTCTGCTGCGTCGTGACTCAGTGCATGGGCCGTTCTTGGGTACTATTTCTGTAGATGAAGAAAATCAGGCTCTGATTGCAAACGGAAATTATATTCAGGTTATCTATTCTGATGGTCCGGATAAAGTTGACTACACTAGTTATGGAATTGATAACGCTGTAGTGATTGATAATACCGGTAAATGGCGGGATCAGGAAGGTTTGGGTCTGCATCTGAAATCCAAGGGTGTATCCAAAGTGCTTCTGACTGCACCGGGTAAAGGCGATATCAAAAACATCGTATACGGAATCAACAGTGATTTGATTTCGGCAGAAGATACAATTTTGTCTGCTGCTTCTTGTACCACCAACGCGATCACTCCCGTGCTGAAAGCGGTAAATGACGAATTCGGCGTTGTAAATGGTCACGTTGAAACTGTGCATGCTTACACAAACGATCAAAACCTGATCGACAATTACCACAAGGGAAGCCGCCGGGGTCGCAGTGCGCCTCTGAATATGGTATTGACTGAGACTGGTGCAGCAAAAGCAGTTGCCAAAGCCTTACCTGAAATGGCGGGTAAATTGACGGGTAATGCGATTCGTGTGCCGACTCCAAATGTATCGATGGCAATCTTAAATCTTAATTTGAGCAAGGAGACCACTGCGGAAGGGATCAATGACTTCCTGCGTGAGACTGCACTGCACTCCGAGTTGCAAAAGCAAATTGACTTTGTTAACTCGCCAGAAGTTGTTTCTTCTGACTTCGTAGGTTCGCGCCACGCCGGTATTGTTGATGCTCAGGCAACTATCGCGAATGGCAACCGTGTTGTTCTTTACGTTTGGTACGATAACGAAGCGGGCTATAGTGCACAGGTTGTTCGAATCGTGAACCAAATGGCGGGTGTACAATATCCAGTATTCCCGGGTACGGGTAAAGTTTAAACTCGAGTTCGCGTCCCTCTCTCTTGTAAGAGAGGGCTGGCAAGAATGAAACCCGACCACACTTTGTGGTCGGGTTTTTTTATGGGGCGGATTTTATAAGGGGATAATCCGTATCAGGGAATAGGATGACCAGCGATTAAGCAGATTTGGTATTTCGGGGTTTGAATATCCGGAAAGGAGGGCCGGGTTGAGCCATTTCGAAACGGTGTCAAGCAGGATTGTGTCGATTTAATTACCATTGATTTGTGGAAAATTGACTGCTCGATCTTTATAATTGGTGCGTTTTTTTGGTACGTCCTTCTCTGAATAGGTCATTAGGAAGCTTTTTTGATCCTGCGCGCGGTTGTTGGGAGCATTGCGTTGCATTGGGTTTCCTATAACGTATTCCGAGGCGGGTGTAAAATTCACTTTTCTCATATGTTGATTAGGCGGGGCTAATGATCAAAATTCAAAAAGGCCTGGATTTACCTATTAAAGGTTCGCCTGAACAGAAGATTACCGCAGGTAAACCCGTTTCTCGGGTTGCGGTTGTAGGGTTTGATTACAATGGTATGAAACCCACGATGGCTGTTCAGGAAGGAGATAAAGTTAAGCGCGGTCAACTTCTTTTCGAGGACAAAAAAACCGTTGGTGTAAAGTTTACAGCACCGGCGGCCGGTACGGTAAAAGAAGTTAATCGTGGTGAAAAACGCGTGTTTCAATCGATTGTGATTGAAATTGAAGGTGATGATGCAGTCCAGTTTGAGCGTTACAGCGCAGAGCAACTGGATCAATTAACTCGCGAACAGGTGACATCGAACCTGATTGAATCGGGTATGTGGTCAGCAATCCGAACGCGCCCTTTCAGTAAGTCACCTGAGTTGGATGCGGTTCCAAACTCAATTTTTGTCAGTATAATGGATACGCAGCCATTGTCGGCGGATCCTGAAGTGATTGTTTCAGAATCACTTGAAGCGTTTAATAATGGTCTGAAAGTCGTTTCTCACCTGACAAACGGGAAAGTTTTCGTTTGTGCTGCTGAAAATAGCAAAATCCAAATCAGTTCAAGCGAAAAAGTGGTGACCGAGTCTTTTAGCGGTCCTCATCCTGCGGGTAACGTTGGAACGCATATTCACCATCTGGATCCTGTAAGTCTCAGTAAATCTGTTTGGCATATTGGCTATCAGGATATTATCGCGATTGGTCAACTGTTCGTAACCGGTGAATTATACACGGATCGAATTGTGGCATTGTCTGGTCCGAAAGTGACCAAGCCGCGTCTTGTCCGTACAAGAGTTGGTGCAGATTTGAATGAACTGACTGCGGGTGAATTCGATGAAAGCGGGCCGGTGCGTGTGATCTCAGGTTCGGTTTTTGGCGGTCGTACTGCACGTGGCGCCGTTTCCTTTCTGGGTCACTTTGCCAATCAAATTACGATTCTTGAAGAAGGCACCAAGCGTGACTTCATGGGCTGGCTGTCTCCGGGAACGTCCCGTTTCTCCAAATTAAACATCTACCTGTCCAAACTGACCTCTGGCAAGTTGCTCGATTTTAGTACCAATACAAATGGTAGTGACCGAGCTATGGTTCCAGTTGGAACGTATGAAGAAGTCATGCCATTGGATATCCTGCCTACACAGTTGCTTCGGGCGTTAGTCGTTGGTGATACAGATATGGCTCAGAAACTGGGCGCACTTGAGTTGGATGAAGAAGATTTGTCGTTGTGTACATTTGTCTGTCCCGGGAAGTACGAATATGGCCCGATCCTCAGACAAAATCTGACTCGTATTGAGCTGGAGGGTTAGAGATGGGCTTAAGAAATGTTCTAGATAAGATGGAGCCGCACTTTGAAAAGGGCGGCAAATACGAAAAATGGTATGCGCTTTACGAGGCTGTAGACACCATTTTCTATTCACCGGGCAGTGTAACCAAAACCAATTCTCATGTTCGTGATGGCGTTGACCTGAAACGGATCATGATAACTGTTTGGTTCTGTACGTTCCCGGCTATGTTCTTTGGCATGTACAACGTCGGCTTACAGGCTAATTCCTACCTTGCTGCCAATGATATGGCCATGTCTGCTGACTGGCACAGTACTATTATAGCAATGCTCGCAGGTAATGACCCCGGCAGTATTTGGGATAACATGATTTATGGTGCGGTGTATTTCTTACCGATTTACGCGGTAACCTTTGTGGTCGGTGGCTTCTGGGAAGTTCTGTTTGCGATGATTCGCGGTCATGAAGTAAACGAAGGTTTCTTTGTTACGTCAATTTTATTTGCGTTGATCGTTCCACCTGATATTCCATTGTGGCAAGTTGCCTTGGGTATTTCCTTCGGTGTAGTTATTGGCAAAGAAGTTTTTGGCGGGACCGGCAAGAACTTCCTTAACCCTGCACTAACCGGTAGAGCGTTCTTGTTCTTTGCGTACCCTGCGGAAATTTCCGGTGATGCTGTCTGGACTGCCGTAGACGGGTTCAGTGGTGCAACATCTCTGAGTATTGCTGCTTCTGGTGGTATGGAGGCCCTGAGCCAGTCTGTAACCTGGATGGATGCATTCTTTGGAACGATTCAGGGGTCGATCGGTGAAACTTCAACGTTGGCGATTTTAATCGGCGGTGCTGTGTTGCTGATCATGAAGATTGCTTCATGGCGCATTGTTTCCGGTGTCATGATCGGGATGATCGCAACGTCGTTGCTGTTCAATGCAATCGGCTCAGAAACCAATTATATGTTCTCTGTGCCGCCACATTGGCATTTCGTTGTGGGTGGTTTTGCATTCGGTATGATCTTTATGGCAACTGACCCTGTTTCTGCTTCCATGACGAATACGGGTAAATGGTTCTTCGGTGCTTTGATCGGTGTTATGGTGGTTCTGATCCGTGTGGTGAACCCGGCATTCCCGGAGGGTATGATGTTAGCTATCCTGTTTGCTAACCTGTTTGCACCATTCATCGACCATCTGGTTGTACAGGCCAATATCAAGAGGAGACTAGCCCGTGTCTAATAGCAAGGATAGTGTTCAAAGAACCGTAATTGTTGCCCTCTTACTGTGTATTGTGTGTTCAGTAGTCGTGGCAAGTTCTGTTGTATTGCTTAAGCCAATCCAACAGAAAAACAAAGCATTAAACTTGAAAACCAATATCCTGGCGGCAGCAGGGTTGCTTCCCCAGAATGCATCAGCGTCGCTGATCGAAGAAGAGTTCGGTAAAATTACGCCAAAACTGGTTGATCTTGATACTGGTGAGTATGTTACTGCTGACGCTGTAGGGAAGAGTGATGTAATCGCTTACGACCAGAAGAAAGCAGCAAAAGATCCAAAATTTTCGGAAAAACTGGACCGTGATATCGACATTGCAAGCGTTAAACGTCGCGAGAAATACGCGAAAGTTTACCTCGTTGAAAAAAGCGGTGAAGTTGATCGGATTATCCTGCCCGTTCATGGTTACGGCCTGTGGTCTACACTATACGGATTCCTGGCACTTGAAGGTGATGCGAATACCATCGTAGGTTTGGGCTTCTATCAGCACTCCGAAACACCTGGCCTGGGTGGGGAAGTAGATAACCCTAACTGGAAAGCATTATGGCCTGGAAAGAAAGTCTATGACTTCGACAGTGGTGATCAACCTGTAATCAAGTTGGTGAAAGGTAATGTTGATCGTAGTAAACCTGATGCGGCTTATAACGTGGATGGTCTGTCCGGTGCGACACTGACCAGTAACGGTGTTACAAACTTACTTCGTTTCTGGATGGGTGAAAATGGCTTCCAGAAATATCTGGATAATATTCGTAAGGGGGCTTAACCATGTCAGATACTTCTGCAAAGAAAGTTCTGTTGGAACCCGTTTTCAACAACAATCCAATCGCATTGCAGATTCTTGGTATTTGTTCTGCGTTAGCGGTTACAACCAGCTTGCAGCTTTCCATTGTAATGGGGCTGGCCGTGATCTCGGTAACCGCCTGTTCTAACTTTTCTGTATCGTTAATTCGAAACCAAATACCCTCAAGTATTCGTATTATCGTTCAGATGACGATTATCGCCTCTCTGGTAATCGTGGTTGATCAGGTTTTGCGGGCTTATGCATATGAGATCAGTAAGCAGCTTTCTGTTTTCGTTGGATTGATCATCACAAACTGTATCGTTATGGGGCGAGCTGAAGCATTTGCCATGCAGAACAAGCCAGGTGCAAGTTTCTTGGATGGTATCGGAAACGGTTTGGGCTATGCGGTACTGTTGGTTGCAGTTGCGTTTGTGCGGGAGTTGTTCGGTGCCGGCAAGTTGTTCGGTGTTGATATCTTTGTCACGATCAACAACGGTGGCTGGTATGTGCCAAACGGTTTGCTGTTATTGCCGCCCAGTGCATTCTTTATTATTGGCCTCCTGATTTGGGGTTTGCGCTCCTGGAAGCGGGATCAGGTTGAAGCTGTGGATTACAAAATGTCCGCCCATAATGTGAAGGAGGCGTTCTAATGGAACACTATATCAGCCTGATCATTAAGGCGATTTTTGTAGAAAACATGGCATTGGCATTCTTCTTGGGAATGTGTACGTTTTTGGCAATTTCAAAGAAAATTGAAGCAGCCATTGGTCTTGGTATTGCAGTTATCGTTGTATTGACCGTAACCGTGCCAGTTAACTACCTGATTTACTCTAGTTTGTTGAAAGATGGTGCGCTTGCCTGGGCAGGCTACCCGGATGTAGATCTCAGCTTTTTGGGTCTGTTGACTTATATCGGGGTTATCGCTGCGATCGTTCAGATCCTGGAAATGGTGTTGGATAAGTACTTTCCAGATCTCTATAACGCGTTAGGTGTATTCTTGCCGCTGATTACGGTTAACTGTGCCATTATGGGGGCTTCCCTGTTCATGGTAGAGCGTGACTACAATTTCGGCGAGAGTGTGGTGTATGGCTTTGGTGCGGGTACAGGTTGGGCATTAGCGATCGTTGCGTTGGCAGGGATTCGTGAAAAGCTCAAGTACAGCGACGTTCCGGACGGTTTACGTGGTCTTGGTATTACCTTTATCACAGTTGGCCTGATGTCTCTTGGCTTTATGTCATTCTCGGGCATCTCCCTGTAAAAGATCCAGTTAATCAGACTACGTAAACGAAACGAATAAGGTAAAAACATGAATGCAGAAATCGTATTAGGCGTTGTCATGTTTACCGTCATAGTATTGTCACTTGTGGCAATCATTTTGGCGGCTCGGGCACGGCTCGTGAGCTCCGGGGACGTGACTATCGAGGTCAACGACGACCCTGATCATACCATCAAAACTCCTGCAGGGAGTAAATTGCTGCAGACCCTGGCCGAAGAAGGTGTTTTCCTGTCTTCAGCCTGCGGTGGTGGCGGAAGCTGTGCGCAATGTAAATGTCGTATCATGGAAGGTGGCGGATCAATGCTGCCTACTGAGCGAGCACACTTTAACAAGAAAGAAGAGAAGGAAGGCTGGCGCCTTGCTTGTCAGGTTCCTGTTAAACAGGATATGAAAATCGAAGTACCAGAAGAGGTCTTCGGTGTTAAGAAGTGGGAATGTACTGTTCGTTCTAATCATAATGTAGCAACCTTTATCAAAGAGCTGGTATTGGAGTTGCCTACAGGCGAAAACGTTGATTTCCGCGCGGGTGGCTATGTACAGCTGGAGGCCCCCCCGCACGAAGTAGATTACAAGAGTTTCGACGTGGAAGAAGAGTATCGTGGTGATTGGGATAAGTTTAACCTGTGGCAATACAAGTCAGTGGTTAAGGAGACGATCGTTCGTGCTTATTCCATGGCCAACTACCCAGAAGAAAAAGGTATTGTTAAGTTCAATATCCGGATTGCTTCGCCTCCTCCAGGCACTTCATTCCCACCTGGACAGATGTCATCCTGGGTGTTCAATCTTAAGCCTGGTGATAAGGTAACGGTTTACGGTCCGTTTGGTGAGTTCTTTGCGAAGGAAACCGACAACGAGATGGTGTTTGTTGGTGGTGGTGCAGGTATGGCACCGATGCGTTCTCATATTTTTGATCAATTGAAGCGTATTCACACCAATCGTAAAATGTCTTTCTGGTATGGCGCGCGTAGTTTGCGAGAGATGTTCTATCAGGATGAATACGATGACCTGGCAGCGGGCAACGATAATTTTGTATGGCATGTGGCTTTGTCGGATCCACTTCCAGAGGATAACTGGACTGGTTACACTGGCTTTATCCATAATGTACTGTATGAAAACTATCTGAAAGATCATCCGGCACCGGAAGATTGTGAGTTCTACATGTGTGGGCCACCAATGATGAACGCTGCCGTGATCAAGATGCTCAAGGATCTTGGTGTGGAAGATGAAAATATCCTGCTGGATGATTTTGGCGGGTAATTTCAGCTCGACTACTTTATTCGGAGGTTTGCCCGGTTATTCTTAAGCCACGCCCTCCGAGTAAAAATTCTTTAAATGAACTGTGCTATAAAGTGCAGTTCATTTATGATCTCTTCAACTGGTACTCAATGCTGACAAACGCTCAATTCTCAAACGCAATCAATTGTTCCTGTATTTTTCGACGGATACACTTCCGAAATTTGAATCTCCCATTTCCAGCCCGTCAATCCAAACGCTCGTTTTTATATCTTGCTTTCCTCTTTCTTTTTGGCTTTCTCGCTGGCTGTTCCAAGCAACCCGATGCCCAGATTTATGAGTTTACAGGCGGGATTATGGGGACATCGTACAGTGTCAAAATCGTGGCAGATAACCCTTCTCCGGACTATTTGGAAAACATCAAGGTCGAAGCCATCGCAGCGATGACAACAGTAGATAGCCTTATGTCTACTTATAAAAATGATTCCGAACTTTCAAAATTAAACCGCTGGCCTATCCAAACACCATTTAAAGTTGATCCGTTAACGTTTGATGTGTTGTCCATGGCACAGGATATCAGTCAACGCAGTACGGGTAGCTTCGATGTGACCGTGGGGCCTGTTGTGAATCTCTGGGGGTTTGGGCCCGAAGGTCGGCCAGAAAAGGTGCCATCCCGGCAGGAAATTGAACTTGCAGAGGCCCGAGTCGGGTATCAATATTTCAAGCTTGAGCGCGAAACAAGGAATGTTGTAAAAGAAAAAAATGTGTATATCGATCTCTCGGCGATAGCCAAGGGGTATGCCGTCGATAAAGTTGCAGAGTCCCTCGAAAAAACAGGGGTGCGTAATTATCTCGTCGAGATTGGTGGTGAACTCAGGGCATCAGGAGTAAAACCCGGAGGTTCGCCGTGGGTGCTTGCAGTCGAAAAGCCTGTTTTGGATAGAGATGCGTTTAAGAAGCTTTCGATCAATGGACAGGGCTTGGCAACTTCAGGAGACTATCGTAATTATTTTGAAGAGAATGGTGTGCGTTACTCACACACTATTGATCCGAAAACCGGTCAGCCTGTGCAGCACCGTTTAGCGTCTGTAACTGTGATCGCAGCGACTTGCGCTGAAGCCGATGCGCTTGCGACAACACTATTGGTCATGGGTGAGATCACGGGCTATGAATTTGCTGCTGCAGAAGGCATTGCCGCGTACTTTATTTATCGGGATCGGGAAAAATTCAGCGAAAAGATGACCGGTAATTTTTCCCGCTATATTCTGCAATGAACATGTTAAGATAGTAACCAAATCCAACTAACCCAGAGGTTTTGTGATGTCAGTATTTTTTGTGGTCTTTGGTGTAATGCTACTGATCGTTGTAGCGATGTCGGTCGGTGTACTTATGGGGCGTAAACCGATCTCTGGCTCTTGCGGCGGCATGAGCGCGCTGGGGATGGATGTTGCCTGCGATATCTGTAAAGGTGATAAAGCTGTGTGTGAGACTGAGGTCGAAAAAGCAAAAGCCAATGCGAAAGGATTAGATGATTTAACTTACGATGCAAGCAAAAAGTGAAGTGTCAGGAACAGACACGCTTTTTATGTAGCACTTCCAACGATTGGTTTCCTGGCTAGTATTTGTTTTGAATTAGAAATGGGTTTCAATTTAAGCCTTCAATGTGCAGATACAATCTGAATTTCCCTCCACCCAGGAACCGGTCGTTACTCTTACGACGGTATAAAAATATAACTCGGAGCTGAGTCAATGGCAGAATATCATTATGATGTAGTTGTAATAGGTGCGGGACCCGCTGGGGAAGGAGCAGCGATGAATGCTGCCAAACATGGCAAAAAAGTTGCTATCATCGAAGAAAAGAACCAGGTTGGCGGAAACTGTACACATCTTGGCACCATCCCCTCAAAAGCCCTCCGACACTCCGTCAAGCAGATTATAACCTTTAATACCAATACGATGTTCCGGGATATTGGTGAGCCACGCTGGTTTTCTTTTCCACGCGTTCTACAAAGTGCGGAACGTGTCATCTCAAAACAGGTAAAGCTTCGCACACAGTTTTATGCACGTAATAAGGTGGACCTCTTCAGTGGTAAAGCATCCTTTCTGGATGAAAACAGAGTGGAAATCAAGGGTCATGGCAATGCGCAAGAGATATTGCATGCTAAAACGTTCGTAATTGCTACCGGTTCACGACCTTATCTGCCACCAGATGTGAATTTCAGGCACAATCGAATCTACAACAGCGATAGTATTCTGAAATTAGGGCATACTCCCAGAACTTTGATTATTTATGGGGCCGGGGTCATCGGCAGTGAATACGCATCTATATTCGCCGGGTTGGGCGTTAAAGTGGATCTTGTTAACCCGGGTAATCGGTTGCTCTCATTTTTGGACGACGAAATCTCCGATGCACTGAGTTACCACTTGCGGAATAACGGTGTACTGGTTCGCCATAACGAACAGTACGAATCCGTTCAGGGTGACGAACATGGTGTTGTATTGACCTTGCAATCGGGTAAGAAAATTCGCGCAGACGCGTTCCTGTGGTGTAATGGCCGCTCAGGTAATACCGATAGCCTTGCGCTTGATAATGTCGGCCTTCAGCCTAATGCAAGAGGGCAGCTGGCCATTGACGAGAACTACAAAACTGAAGTTCCCAATATATATGCAGTAGGTGACGTGATTGGTTGGCCCAGTTTAGCCAGCGCTGCGTATGATCAAGGTCGATCTGCTTCATCGGCAATTGTGGAGGATGAGTATTTTCGTTATATCAATGATGTCCCTACCGGTATCTATACCATACCTGAAATTAGTTCTGTCGGGGCGACGGAGCGTGAATTAACCGAGGCGAAAGTCCCTTATGAGGTCGGTCAGGCATTTTTTAAAGATCTTGCCCGAGCTCAAATAACCGGTGAAGCGGTTGGGATGTTGAAGCTGCTGTTCCACCGGGAAACGAAAGAAATTTTAGGTATCCATTGTTTTGGGGATCAGGCTGCGGAAATCGTGCATATCGGCCAAGCGATCATGAATCAGTCCGGCAGTGCCAATACATTGGATTACTTTATTAACACCACCTTCAACTATCCAACTATGGCCGAGGCTTACCGGGTTGCGGCATTAAACGGATTGAACCGGATCTTTTAAGCTCAGTTTATTCTAAAGTGTGCTCATCAGCCTACTTACTCCTAATAATTAGATCAGGACTCAATAAGTAGGTTTATGAGCCCTTGGTTCAGCTTCCGATTAAGTTCACTTACTGAGCAGTCATAGAATATTATTCTACAGGATGTGGAACCTGTAATTTGGTGCGGTTATCGAAGTAGGTCAGGGTGCTGTTCGGAAAGTTTGTGATCACGCTATCCACGCCAGCTTTCTCCAGTTCCAGAATATCGTGGATGCGATTTACCGTCCAACAGGAAACATGAAGGTTCTTTGCTTGAGCGTTAACGACTAAAGCTCTGTTCACCAGTGGCCAGTTGATGCAAAGGTATGAGCAACCATGCTTAATGGCGGTATCGACCGGGTTTGGAAATCGATTCTCTGCGACAAATCCTGTGGCAATGGTTTCGTCCCGCCGTTTAACTTCTTTTAAAACCCAGGTGTTCGATGAGGTAATCGCGCAACGGTCATGAAACTGCCTGCGTTGAATGAGCTCAACCAGCCTGTTACAAAGTATATTCAGGCGGTCTTTATAATCCGTTTTGACCTCGAATTGAAAATGTACGGTTTCGGGGACGGCTTCGAGTATATCGGTGAGCCTGGGTATACCCTGAAATTCAGACCAGGGCTTTACGTTTTTACGGGCATCGATTTCAGCAAGTTCAGCTGCTGTGTAATCGGATGGTTTCCCTTTTCGCCCGGTTGTCCGTTCCAGTGTGGGGTCATGAATGACGACCAGTTCTCCATCGGCGGAGAGTCGAATATCCAGCTCAAAATGGCGGATGCCATGACGGTATGCCAGTTCAAATCCGGATAGCGTATTCTCGGGAGCTTCTCCCATTGCACCTCGATGACCATAAATAATCACGTACGATTTCCTTCGCTTATGGTTGAAAAATTTAACCCTAGTTGAGTATAAGTTAAGTTTGTTTGTAGATTTCTTTTCGTTTTTGATACGTTTCGTGGCAGAGCTGGACGTCTTCCAGAAATTTGGGCAGTTCTTCAAGCAACAAGGCTTGAGGGCCATCGACCAAAGCCTCTTCGGGGTGTGGGTGGAAGTCAACCAACACCATATTAGCGCCCGCAATGACGCCCTGTGCAGTCGCATTCACAACATCCAGTAGACCGGAGGGGTCTGACTCACGATTGCCCACCGAGTGGGACGGGTCAATGCATACCGGCATGCGGGTGAGGCGTTTCACCACGGGAACATGAGCGAAATCGACCATGTTACGATGAGGATTACCGCCGGAGGTTTTCATGCCGCGCAGACAGAAGATTACATTTGAGTTGCCTTCTGTTGCGAGATATTCTGCAGCATTCAGTGATTCATTCAGCGTGATACCGAATCCACGTTTTAACAGCACGGGGAAGCGTGACTGGCGGCCTATTGCTTTTAAGAGTTCAAAATTCTGCGTGTTTCGCGTACCGACCTGCAACATAACACCTGTTGGATTACCGGTTTCTTCCAGTGCAAAATTTATTTCTTCGATATGGCTTTCATGGGTAATTTCCATGGCGATGACTTTGATATCATATTTGCCCGCCAGTTCGAAAACATAATGCAGGCATGACTGACCGTGCCCCTGAAAAGAGTAGGGATTAGTCCGGGGTTTGTAAGCGCCCATTCGAGTGCAGCGTTGCCCGTGTGCATGCAACGCTTTCATCATGGTTTCAACGTTTGTCGGGTTATCGACTGCACAGAGTCCGGCAAAAACGTGGAGGTTGCTCTGGCCAAAGTGCACACCGTTATAGTCAAAACCGGTTTGTCGTTGATCATCTTTGTGCCGCCCCAGAATACGGTATTCATCGGAAATGCGTATCACGCGCTCGACGCCGGGCAGTGCGGCAACCTGTTCCTTGTCGATGGCTTTGGTGTCGCCCAATAAGTAGATTTCAGTCAGTGTTTGTTGTTGGCCTTTAACTTCATGAACTCTGTATGTGACAGCAGGTAGATGGTCGAGGAAGTTGGCAATGGATTTAAATTGTGCGTCCCCTTGAACAAGATCTGGCTGCAATATAATAAGCATTGGTTTGGCCTCCCGACGCAGCGATATTTACGGACTGCAGAATGGTTTTATAAGTATTAATTTTACACAATTCAGGAGATTATCAAGGCGGAAACGGCCTTACAGAAAGTATTGGTTAAAATATTTAAAACGCGCTGACTGATTTTTACAGCCAGCGCTTTACTTCAGGTGGAGTTTGTCGGTGTTGATCCAGACTGTATTGATCTGGCGGCTGTACAGCGGCCCCTTTAGAAATACTCTTGAAGCCGCTCTTCCAGTAACACCTGATCTTGCGCAAATTTGCGAATACCTTCAGCAAGTTTTTCGGTTGCCATTGGATTGTTATTCATCTCCCAGCGAAATACTTTTTCGGTGATATATTCCGGAATCGGGGCAGTTTGATCTCGTTGACCAATTAATTTTCGGGTTAAGTCGCCGCTATCGTTTGCCAGCTCAGTCAAAAGGTCAGGACTGATCGTGAGGCGGTCACAACCTGCAAGTGCTTCGATCTCACCTGTATTTCTAAAGCTGGCACCCATAACCACGGTTTTAAAGCCATGGGTCTTGTAAAAATCGTAGATATTACGGACAGAGATAACGCCGGGATCTTCGTCCGGAGCATAACTGTCACGGCCTTCTTTTTGCTTGTACCAATCGAGTATTCGACCCACAAAAGGGGATATCAGATAGGTACCGGCCTGGGCACAGGCGACTGCCTGAACGAAAGCAAACAACAACGTCAAATTACACTGTATGCCTTCTTTCTCCAGAATCTCGGCGGCGCGGATGCCTTCCCAGGTTGAAGCAATCTTGATCAGGACGCGGTCTTTTGATACGCCGTTCTGTTCGTACAGCGCGATCAGTTTACGTGCTTTGTTCACGGTAGCTTCAGTGTCGAAGGATAAACGAGCATCCACTTCTGTTGATACACGGCCAGGGATCGTCTTCAGAATTTCACAGCCGATGGACACGGCCAGATAGTCTGTAGCAGAAGACAAACGTTCTTCTTGGCTTGAACTTTGGCTGATGGCACGGTCGACTGAAGTTTTGATTAATGATTCATAGGCTGGTAGTGCTGCGGCTTTGAGCAGCAGGGAAGGGTTGGTTGTCGCATCAATTGGTTGCCACTTGCGAATCGCATCAATATCACCGGTGTCGGCAACAACGGTCGTCATTTCCTTGAGTTGATCTAGCTTCGACTTCATTTTTTTAATCTATTTTTCTGTTTTAATGGATGAATGATGCCAGTGTACACCCGAGTTTATGGCAAAATCATGTATTTCATGACAATTCTGTGAAATTGTTTCTTAGACTTCTTCTTCAAGCTTTGCGGTTCGTGCGACTTGTGCCACGGCGGCTTTGAGCACATCGAGGTCCGCGCCAGGTTTGTGGGCATTTTCGCTCAGGTAACGTCTGAATTTACGGCCCCCGGGTTGCCCGTGGAACAAACCCAGGATATGACGCGTGATGTAACCGAGATATACGTCTTGGTCGAGTTGACGCTGAACATAGTCATAAAAGGCTTCAATAACATCATGACGGCTGTCTGGAATGGAATCTGGCTGCTGGTAAAGCTCTTGATCTATTTGTGCCAGAATCCAGGGGTTTTGGTACACTTCGCGGCCCAGCATTACGCCATCAACGTGACTGAGATGTTCTTTACAGTCAGCAATGCTTTTTATGCCGCCGTTTATGATGATTTCGAGCTCTGGGAAATCATCTTTTAGACGATATACAGTCGGGTAGATCAGAGGAGGAATATCCCGGTTTTCCTTCGGGCTTAGCCCCTGTAGAATTGCTTTTCGGGCGTGCACAATAAATGTTTTGCACCCCGTTTTTGCTACGGTATCAACAAAACCATGCAATTCTTCATAGGAATCACGATCATCAATGCCAATTCTGTGTTTTACCGTTACCGGAATATTCACAGCCTGCTGCATCGAATCGATACACTCGGCGACCAATTCGGGATGGGCCATCAAACAAGCGCCAATCATGTTATTCTGAACCCGATCAGAAGGACAGCCGACATTAAGATTCACCTCGGCATAGCCCCAGTCCTCAGCACGTCTGGTACACTCCGCCAACGCTTTAGGATCACTCCCGCCGAGTTGTAATGCTAACGGGTGTTCAAACGGATCATATTTAAGGTGCCGTTCTTCATCACCATGTATAATGGCCCCGGTCGTAACCATTTCAGTGTACAAAACAGAATGTTTGGATAAAAGCCGACAAAAATACCTGAAATGACGATCTGTCCAATCCATCATTGGTGCAACGCAAAAGCGCCGATCCCCCGAATTCGTTGATATAACTGGCTTCTGGTCTGTTTTTACTGCGTTTTTCATTCAATTTTTTCCGGGTTGTTTTGGTGCTTATTTGTGCGTTTTAGGGGGGTTTTAGCCCTTAAGTGTGCCTTTGGCACACCTGTTTGTCTATTGGCACACCGCACTGAGAGGAACTCATAGCGACCATATCAGAACGAAAATCAAAATACGGGTCAATTGTATATAAAGCGCAAGTTCGCATAAAGAAAAATGGTAAAATCGTCCACTAGGAACCACAGCCATTCAAGGATAAGAAAAACGCCGACGGTAAAAGGTATTGCATCTACCGAGCAAAATTGTTGCAGAAAACTTCATCTTAGAGTTCATGTCTTCTGCAACAGGGGGAGTTCTGTATGTTTCTGATATATTTGAACCTATCAAGTTTATAAGTGCGATTCGAAGGCTGACTTATACCGAGATTAAAGTAACTGCTCACTGTCTATAGGTAATCTTCAGTTCAGATCGCTTTTAATAGAGGAGGTTTCGTTTAATAGGGCTTCCATCCAATCGTCTACTTCTGAGGTTTGGTGTTGCACTTCAATCAACAAACTATTGTTGATGTTGAATTGTGGAAACCGAAATAAGGTGAGTCCGTCATCATTAATTAGCTCAATGACAACATGTTTATATCCATCTCCTGAGGATGCCGCTAAGGCTGCTAGTAGCCGATGGTTTATTGGATCGCGATCAAACCTTACCAATTCTTCATAAATTAGAACTGTCCTAGACTGGTATGTAGTCGTGAACGCGGACGTTACTTGATGAAGCGTTTTGGGAAGTGAGTTGCGATTACAGGGTATCCACTCAAGTTTCCCTTCACGAGTAAGTGTGATTAGTTTGGAAACTAATGCAATAAAATGCCTTTTGTTAGCGTTTTCCCTTTCGTCTATAACTGATAGCAGACCTTTCATAGCTCCCACCTCATATAATCCATAATCTGTCGACCTTCTTCAATTATGATATGAAGACTAATAAATATCTCGTTTAATTCGGTGACAGTTTGTCTTTTAGTATGACCTTTAACATATTTTTCAATTAGTGGTTCCAGTTTTCGAATTTCCCTACTAAAGTCGTCATCTTTCAGTTGCTTTTGAAGGTACTTCAATTGAATTCGTATCTGGACCAAGATTTCCCGCGATATGTCGCTTTCTGATTCTGAAGATCGTGCCTGATCTAATTTGACTGTCAGTTCCGATAGCTTCTTGAAATGTATTGGTGTTTTTTCCCTAAGAATAAGTTGATGCTTGAATTTTGTCAGAGTCCAGCCTGCCCAAAAAAATAAGCCCAAACTGACAATTGATGCAACTGATCCAATAGCTCCTAGCCACTCGCAAAAAATCTCCCAAGTCATTTTACTAAGTTCCATTTTGTAAACATTAAAACGTGAATCTATCACTATCACCGAGAGTAGCCAATATTTATTAGTATAGTATTCTTTTTAACGGGCAGGAGATAGGTCATAGTGTGCCATTGGTTTTTTGAGCTTCAATAACTGTCAGTTTATAAAAAATGGTAAATTGGTTGCTCAAATTTATCATTGGTGCTTGGGAAAAGCGCCGGTAGAGTGATTTGGCGAGGGATTATAAGATCCAAATTGGTGTGATTTAGTTTGTAACCCGGTATTGTATCTAGTTGACGACTAGCTTCAACAGAGTTGGAATGTAAAACTAAATTACACGGAAGCGAATAGAATGATCAGGAGTAATCAGGCGTTAGTTGCTGCAATTGCCGCCGGGCAATCTTTCAAGTATGTGTTTTTTTGGGGACATCGCAAATCGAGTGCGGTAACCAAAACGTGTTTTAGCCAGTGGTACGAAGCGCCGTTTCAGAAAGAGGGTGTGTTGTATCCGACCGCAGAGCATTTTATGATGGCAGCGAAGGCTCAGTTGTTTGGTGATTCGCAAACGCGGGAAAGAATATTCAAGGCGAAAACACCCGGTGAGGCAAAGCGTTTGGGGCGTGAAGTTAACGGGTTTGATGAGGCTATCTGGACGGCTGAACGCTTTAACCTCGTGGTAGCGGGAAATATGGCCAAGTTCAGCCAGCACCCCGAATTGCTCTCCTATCTGTTGGGTACTGGTGAAAGAGTGCTGGTCGAAGCGAGCCCTTTGGACAAAATATGGGGTATTGGATTGGCTGCGGATGACCCGCTCGCCAGCAGCCCTGATGTATGGCCCGGCTTGAATCTGTTAGGTTATGCGCTTATGGAGGTTCGCTCTCGTTTGCGAGCGGCATAATTGGCTGATTAATCCTGAAGTAAAGTCTATGTCTGATCCTGTTGAAGCTATTCCGCTCACCCGACTTGCGATTGCGTTTTCCCCTGTTATTGTTGTTTTATATTTCCAGTATCGCTGGTCGTTAGGTGTTTCAACACAGCTGTATGCGCTGGTACGCATGCTTGTTCAGCTATTATTGATTGGCTACGTGCTCAGCTTTATATTCGCAGCGGAACAAGCGCCGATTGTGTTGGCTGTTTTGTTGATCATGGTGATCTCCTCCAGCTGGATCGGTTTGCGCACAGTGGAAACGCATCGTTCCAAGCTGTTTGCTTATGCCTTGATAGCAACGGTTGCAGGGGGCGGGCTTACGTTAGTTGTTGTGACACAAGGCGTTCTGGGTATTACGCCCTGGTACAAACCAAATTACCTTATTCCTCTGGCCGGGATGGTATTTTCCGGTGCAATGAATGGCGTCAGCCTCTCTGCTGAACGATTGAGTGCAGAATTGAAGCGAGGTGATGGGTATGAGCAAGCTCGATCAGTGGCTTACCGTGCCGCTTTGATTCCTGTCACTAACTCGTTATTTGCTGTCGGACTGGTGTCGTTACCGGGTATGATGACCGGACAGATATTATCCGGGGTAGCACCGCCGATAGCTGCACGTTATCAGATTATGGTTATGTTCATGCTGTTGGGGGCAACCGGGATTTCCGCGGCGTGTTTTCTGGTGATTAGCCGACCTGTCTTCATTCGACACTTTGTAAAAGAAGACTCGGTAACACAACACTCTGTAAAACAAGACCCCGTAAAATAAAAAACCTTAAAAATCAGAGAATGAGGACTAAACTTTGGCAGGATTGCTGGAAACACTGGTGGGCGTAGTAGGGTTATTTTTCATACTGAGTCTTATGGTGACCGCTATTACGGAAATCATATCCCAAGCGCTCAATATCCGGGGTAAATGTCTCAAGAAAACATTGATTCGGCTGCTTGATGAGCAAAGTGTTAACGATTTCTATCAACACCGTCGCATCAAGGCATTGCAAGTCTCTAGTGATCGATTGCCTTCATATATACCTGAACATGTTGTCGTAGACGTTGTTCTTGACTTGTTGTTGTCAGGGCAGTATCCAGAGTTTTGTGATAATGACGGTACCTTGAAATCAAAGTTGGCTGAACATCTTTCGACTGGGCAGGAAGCGTGGCGTGTCACCCTGAATACTTTTTATCGTGAAGAGGGTCAGCGTATCGATGCGTTTAGAACCAGAATCGAGGTTTGGTTCAACGACAGTATTGATCGATCCAGAGGTTGGTTTCGGCGACAGCTTTCCTGGTATTTATTATTCAGTGGTCTGATTCTTGCCATATTACTAAATGCAAATGCAATTTCCCTGTTTACGTCGTTCTCAGGGAATGATGGAGGGTTGTCTCCCGATCTCGGTTGGAGCGATTCTGCAATACTTTCGCTCCTCAATATGGATCCAAAATTTTTGCTCCACTCAGCCGCAGGATGGTTGATTACAGCAATTGGCCTGACGTTAGGTGCGCCGTTCTGGTTTGATTTATTGCAGAAAATTGTCCAAATCAGGGCTGCTTTGAGACCTGGGAAAGGTTCTGCCTCACGTGCAGCGCCTAAATCTCCCGTGACGCACAGTCGAAATGCTGGATCGAGTCTACTTCGTCTGGATGATGGGGGTAAGTCTAGCACTCGGAATGCGGAATCATCTTTGTTACAAGGGCCCGCCAATACGTCTCAAAGCTCCACTAATACGTATCAATATAGACTGATTGAAAATTGCTCGTTTTTGTGTTTTCACATGGCTGGGGAGCACGCGGGATTATTTGCACCGATATTACAAACCCAAGGCTATCGAATGCTTCACGGGGGACAAAGCACGGATATGTTTTCGATCCTCGAGCAACGGGACACAACGTATCTGGTTTTTCATGAATTGATCGGGCAGGATAGTTTGAATGTGCTGGTGGATGAATATCATTCTGGATTGACTCCTGTGCCGTGGTTAGGTGAGCTTGAAGGCGGTCAGTGTGCAACGCACCGATATTATCTTGAGCTGGTTGATCATGTCTGGGCTGTGCTTGATAATCAGTTCGAGTGCCTTAAACTATCCTCAAGAAAAAATCTGGTAATCACCGGTTGGTCTACAGGCGCTGTAGTTGCAACTCTCATCGCTGAAAGATTGGTCTCAGCTGAAAAGGTTAGTCTTGAACAAATAGAAGCCGTGGTTACCTTTTCGGCCTCTCGATATGCCGACCAAACGTATCAACGTTATTTGCAATCTCTTTTTTCAACGGCTTTGATTAACGTTTTCCATGTGCGTGATGTTCTCCCGCTGATTCCAAGTGCAAACTTGTTCGGCCATGCGGGTTCAACCGTCATGCTCAATGATTTTGGCGGGATTGATCTCGACCCGGTGTATTGGTTTCAGAATTTGAATAAAGTTGAATTTTCCGAGGCTGACTTGGCTGCTATTGATCTTGAAAAGTTGGAATCAAGAATAACTATGCAGGTTTATTCCGCTGTATTGAAGCAAGCTCTGTATCGAGTGAGAAGCGGGCAGGGGTGCTAAAATCCAGAGTAGGATGAGTTAAATGAGTCTGAAGGTTTTGCCAGATTGAGATTTTTCAACGGGCCGCTACACACCAAACGAACACTTGTGTAACGGCCTCGTTTGGATAATCCTAGCTGTTTTTGCCGTTACTGGCGATGAGCTTTTTCATTTCCTGACGCTCATAGCGAAGCGCTGCACCAGCAATTCGGCCACTGTCACCGGTATCGATCCATTTTTTGACCCGGTTAGCATCGCCGACAGGTGTTCTTTTTCCAAAAGAGTCGAGGAATACCATGGCAAGTTTACGGTCACCCACTTCTGACAACATGACCAGACAACGCCCAGCTTCATTGATGTAGCCGGTTTTGCTCACATTGATGTCCCAGCTTCCTTTCCTGACCAGAAGATTGGTGTTGCGGTAATTTAATGCATAGCGGGGACTGCTGAATCGAGCGACAAACTCCGGCGTTGTTGAAAATTGTTGAATTTTCTCGTAATTGGAAGCAGCTGTGACCATTTTTACAAGATCGCGAGCGGTTGAAACATTTTCTTGAGACAATCCGGTTGAGTCAACGAAGTGGGTATTGCTCATACCGAGTGATTTTGCTTTTTTGTTCATTGCAGCAACAAACGCCTTTATCCCACCTGGGTAATTACGACCGAGCGCTGAAGCTGCCCGATTTTCAGAAGACATCAGCGCGATGAGCATCAAATCATGTCGACTGAGTTTGGATCCAAAGCGAATTCTGGAGTACGTGTTTTTCAGGGCGTCCCGATCCGCACGGGTGATGGTTAACTTCTCACTCATGTCAAGCTTGGCATCCAGTACTACCATCGCGGTCATCAGCTTGGTAATGGATGCGATTGGCACAACTAAATCTGCATTCTTGGCATAGATAAGCGACTCGTTTTTAATATCATAAACGGAGGCTTTGACTGAGGCGAGATGAATATTCTCTGCTTCGGGGGAGGCGGATGTTTTTAATTTGTCTGCTTGACTGAATCCGGACATCATCAGTGTTAGCATGAGTAGTCCAGGTATCAGCGATTTGGGCGATTTGAGTAGCTTTTTCATAATTATTTTGGGTGTACCTGATTTGAGTGACTAGTCTGTTACGCTCCTTGTATGATCTACTCCTTTGTTGCGTTTCACCGAATCCGTGGGCTAAACGCTTTTCGATCCCTAGGTTATAGCAAAAATTAGAATCAGTTGATAGAAAAGACGCTAACTAAATGTTTACAAAGTGTAAAAGAGTATATAAATGTGTTAATGAATAAAGGAAATGGATGAATTTATTCGTAAAATTTGACGAAAATGAATCAGGTCGGGATTTTTTTGTAGGTGATATCCATGGCCATTATTCCGAGTTGATGCGCTTGTTGGAGCAGCGGCATTTTAATTTTGACCAGGATCGACTTTTTAGTGTGGGTGATATTATCGATCGTGGGCCGGAAAATGAGCAATGCATTGATTTGTTGAACAAGCATTGGTTTTTTGCCTGTCTAGGCAATCATGAATGGTTAATGATTGGCGGCATACTGTATGCTGATGCGATGGATTTGGCGTTACAGCGCCAGCATGGTGGACTCTGGATGGATGATCATGATCATGATCAGTTAACAGAATGGGCGCAGCTGATCCAGTCAACATGCCCTGCTGCGATGGAGATCGATAGTGGCAAGTCCACAATCGGCGTTACCCATAACATTGTGGCCGGTGATAACTGGTCTGTGATGAAAAAACTCAAGCTGGCGCAACTGGATTCCTGTTTATGGAATCGAAATCGATTCTATGCCGCACAGAGCGGTGCGCAGGTAGATCCGATAAAAAATGTTGATCTGGTTATATCGGGTCATAATGCATGCGTCGAAGTCGTACAGGCAGCTAACCAGATTTACATTGATACCCTCTGGCTGGGAGAACGCTTAACGGTTCTTAGCGCGGAGGAAGCGTTGGCTTTCAAATAATACGGGCATAAAAAAAGCAGCGTACACGTTGGGTGTAGCTGCTGAAATGTTCGGGCAATTTAGGGACGCTCCGAAAACTTAAGTTCAAGGAGAAAAAACAAACGGCCTGAATGTTCGTTCTTTCATGTTGCTTATGTTATCGGCGCAAGGGGCGTAGAGGCATCGTCCATAGGGCGTAGAAATGGTACATTTATAGTGATTTCAATGACAATTACGTAATTTATTGTTAATGATTGACTGGCAACCATAATAAGACTCGAGTCAGACTATCCTTCAGAGCTCAAGACATAGACCCAGTTTTTATCACTGGTATCACAGATTATCGTTTTAACGTTAAGTCGCGTACAGGCGTCCAGCTGTCCCGGATACGGGGCGGGTAACCGGGTATCAACGGCCATTGATCGGCGGTCCTGTTTCAGGAGTTCGTACATTTTGTGGAAACGCTGCTGAAAATCGGCATTTTTTTGTTTTATTTCGCGGTAGGTATACACAAAGCGTGTGTAGGACATCGTGGTTGCGCCTAAGCCGATTTGCAGCATGGCTTCAATGTATTGTTCATAGGCATTTGCCAGCTTTTGTTTCTGTTCGCTGGATGAGCCATTTATCGGTGGTAATCTTAATTGGTTGCTTGAAGCCAGTGCTGAACTAGAGAGTTGGCTGAGGGGCTTGTTCTTCTGTAGCTGATATTGTTTTCCGGAACGGCACGATATTTCACTACGTTGTAATTTACAAGCACTCAAATGAGGTCTCGATTCCTTTACCGATCCGGAACCTTCCTCATTTTTATCAAAACTCTGTGGCGATCGAGGCGGTGCTAAAGTTGCACCTGAAGTGGGTGTTTCTACCGTCGATTGGGGGCCCAATGAATTACTTTCCAGGGAGGGTTTTATGCTCGTGTACGGTGGGACAGTGAGTTTTAACTGCGCCGCTGGACGTTTAAGGAGTAGCGCCTGGAATTGCGGGGTGTTGCGTCTGAAATCCTCCAGAGCGGGCAGCGTGGCGCCTTTTCCTTTCGCTTTTATTTCACAGTACAGTTCCTCATAGGCTGTTTGGGCAAAATCCCTGCAGTCAGCGTATACCTGATGGCAGATTAGTATCAGCAATCCGGTGACAGTCGTACCTATTAATTTCAACATAATAACCTTCTGGATGGTGTTCTCATGGAGTATAACCCGGATGAAAAAAATTCACTGAAATCTCAACGTTTGATCCTTCGACCCTGGAGAATCTCAGATCTTCCGGATTTCGCCAGGTTAAACGCTGATGTAGAGGTGATGAAGTATTTTCCTGCTTGTCTATCTGAGCGTGAAAGCAATGCCGTTGCCGAGCGTATTAATAAACTAATCTTAAAACATGGTTGGGGCTTTTGGGCTCTGCATTGTATCAACGATGATCGTTTTATTGGATTTACAGGATTACATCAACCCTCTGGTGCGCTGCCGTTTTCTCCTTGTATTGAAATTGGCTGGCGCTTGGACAGGCAATATTGGGGCAAAGGGCTGGCAACCGAAGCAGCACGCTGTGCCTTGCAGTTTGCGTTTGGTGAATTGGCGCTCGACCAGGTTGTTTCTTTCACTGCTGTCGCGAATCATCGCTCACAGGCGGTTATGCAACGTCTTGGCATGAAGCGGGATGCGGAAAACTTCTTCCATCCTGACCTGCCTCCTGGTCATCCTTTATCGGAGCACGTCCTTTATCGTCTGGATGCTGCTGAGTTTCGTCCGGTGAGTGATTCCAGTTGAATTGAGTAGATTAACTGTCAGTCAGGTAAAACCAATAGTCAAGAAAAACCAACAGTGAAGCAAAACCAGCAGCGAAGCAAAACCAACCAAGCACTTGCTTGGTTTTGTTAAAGTGTGCATACTACTCACCACATTTGGAAACTATCAATAACAAGGGCGAGTAAGCAGAATGAGCGATAAAGCAATAGTGACCTGTGCTGTCACAGGCGTACTGACAAATCCACAGCAGCACCCGGTACCGGTTTCTGTTCAGGAAATGGCGAGCTCCTGTAAAGAGGCATATGACGCTGGAGCGTCGATCATCCATGTTCATTATCGCCAGCAAGCGCCTGGAAAAGGTCATTTACCCTGTTGGGATCCTGATATAGCTGAAGATATTACCAATGCAATCAGAGAGGCATGTCCCGGCGTTATAATCAATATGTCCACTGGGACGATTGGTCCGGATATTTCTCCTCAACTGGCTTGTATCGAGCGTATCAAGCCCGAGATTGCGGCATGTAATGCGGGTACACTGAATTACCTTAAAACCCGTAAAGATGGCAGCTGGGCTTGGCCGCCCATGATTTTTGATAACCCGGTTGAGAAAGTCCGAAAATTTCTGGACGGGATGAAAAGTGTGGGGGCGATGCCGGAATTCGAGTGTTTCGATGTGGGTATCGTGCGGTCTATTCAGCTGTTTGTTGAAAACGGGATGTGTTTTACCCAAAATCCGGATTATAACTTCGTCATGGGGGTGGCATCCGGCATGCCCACGGATCCGGAGCTTCTTAAATTATTGGTAAAATATCGACTACCAGGGTCGACCTGGCAGGTGACAGCGATTGGCCGCCAGGAAATTTGGGATTTGCATCAGGCGACTGCCGATCTGGGCGGAATGCTGCGCACTGGTCTTGAAGATACGTTTTATTTGCCATCCGGGGAAAAAGCCAGTGGCAACGGTGAATTGATTGAAGCCTTGGTAGGATGTGCTCGAAAAGCAGGGCGCGAAATCGCGTCCCCGGATGAGGCAAGAGAGATTTTACATCTAAGAAAAGCCTGATCGGGTTTGCGTTGAATCACTGCTTTTGGTCATTACAATTGGCAGGTGATTCAACGCATTAAATCAGCTATCCTCTCGCATTTCCCTATGCGAGTGAAAAAATTGTCATCATTCCATTCGAAAATAAAAATTGTCCGGGCCTGGCCCACAAACTGGGATCCTGTCGGCTTGTCCGCGATTCAAGCGAGCCGCGTGGCGGCGCAAGAACGTGGACACCGTGCAATACTCCTGGTATGTGGTACCCATGAGGACTGCCTAGCGGCGGTCAAACCGTTGGTGACAGACCCCCGAGACCAAATCGTCTGGGTTGGTTCACCGGCTCAATCCGACCTACAAGATATTTTTGCGGACAGTGCTATTCCAGCCCCTATCCCGATATCTCATGGTCGACAGGTTCTGGGCTCAGAATGCGATCAGGTCATTTTCGATGCTTTCAGCGGGTTTGATGCCGAATCATTTGCTGCGGTATCCGGGATCGTCCGTGGCGGCGGAAGATTGATATTGCTCGCGCCTGAGTTGCAGGCTTGGTCGGCATGGCAAGATCCCGCCAGTACGAAAATACTTTCATACCCTGATCTCACCGTCCCCAGTCCAAGTCTCTACCTGATGCGACTGGCGAAACTGACAAGACAGAGTAATGCAGTTAGCATTGCCAGTTATTGTACGATAAGTAACCGTTTTCGTGCTGAGCATCAATGTGTGCTCAAGCAATCGAACAAGCGCTTTTCAAGCCCGATGCATGCTACGTTCAATGCGGACGGCTGCACCGAAGACCAGCGCAATGCGGTTCAGTTAATTCAAGCCGTTGCAAAAGGGCGAACAGGGCGGCCCTTAGTTATGACTGCAGACCGTGGCCGAGGTAAAACCGCTGCACTGGGTCTGGCCGCATTCAAGCTACTATCAGAGCGAAAGGGTTTCCGAATTGCTGTAGCTGCAGCTCGAGCGAGCAGTGTGGCAGTATTGTTCAGTACATTCGATCAATGTGATATTTTTCAAGTATTTGAACATACTTCATCCACCTCGCGTTCAAGGGATACCGGGTCAACACTTAAATTCTATGCGCCCGATGTACTGGTATTGAATCCTCCCGACTGTGATCTTCTGTTCATCGATGAGGCTGCCTCTTTGCCGACCACGGTATTGACCCGAATGATGACGTGTTGCGGGCGAGTGATACTGGCATCAACGATCCACGGCTATGAAGGGCATGGCAGAGGCTTTGCAATCTCCTTCAGAACATGGTTGAGCGAGCACTACAATCAACACCGTGCCCTGCATTTGTCCGAACCTGTGCGGTGGCGGGAAAGGGATCCTCTTGAAGCCTATGTCAACCGGATCTTCCTTTTGGCTGCGGAACCGGTTACTCACGATTTAAAACGCTCTGATATTAATGCAACGCAACCGGGTTTATCCATTCAGCAGGTTGACCTGGCCGCTCTGGTACTCGATGAATCGAAATTGGTACAGCTTTACGGTTTATTGGTTCAGGCTCACTACCAGACATCCCCGAATGATCTTAGAATGATTCTGGAGAATCAGAGAATTCGCCTTTGTACGGCAAGTTTCCGAGAGCAGGTGATCGGGGTCATTCTGGCAATTCAGGAAGGGGGGCTTGAGGATGCCGATCTTGCACGATCTATCTGGCTGGGTCGTCGACGACCCCAAGGGCATCTTGTGCCGCAGTCACTGAGTGCCCACAGTGGTATTAAAGACGCGGTGTTTCTAAATTCCCTTCGAATCGTCAGAGTAGCCGTTGCCCCGATGTATCAACGCTCGGGTATTGGTGCCAGATTGGTTAATTTTGTTTGTCACGAAGCGAAAAAGAATGGGTTGGACTTTGTCAGTACCAGTTACAGTGCGTCCCCTGAACTTTTTCAATTTTGGACGCGCTGTCACTTTTCAACGCTGCGGGTCGGACTCACACGGGATGCCTCCAGTGGCCTACACTCATTTATGATGGCATTTGCACTCACGGAGCCGGGTCGACGCTTGCTGGTCGACTGCGAAAACATCCAGCTTATGCAATTGCCCGATCAACTGAAAGGCTCACTGAAACAATTGGAGCCGGGCTTGGTTGAGCCGCTATGGCTGGTCCTGTTGACGATCGAGGTCCAACGCCGTGTCAGAGCAGACTTGCTCGATATTGAGCGAGCCGATATCGAGGCTTACACGGAGGGAAACCGGCCTTTGAATACGGTTGAAAATTCACTCGCTCGTTGGGCCTGGAGTGCCGACTTTCCCCACTCAAACTGGTATAAAACGACTCCCGGGCTGCGCGTTTTATTTATCCAGCGCATCCTGTTAGGTCAAACTGAGCAGGAAATTATCAATGCGAATGGACTTAGCGGGAAGAAAGAGCTGGCGTCCTCTGTGCGTCGAATTTTAACACAGCTAAAGTCACCCAAATGAATACAGATGAATTGATAAAAAAATTGAAGTTAGAGAAACATCCTTTTGAGGGTGGATACTTTCGGCGTACCTATACCCATAACCAGATGTTTTCGAGAAATGGCGTGACCCGTGCACTGGCTTCTTCGATCTATTATTTGCTGACTGCGGACGACCCCATCGGATGCTTCCACCGGAACAAGTCCGACATTGTTCATTGTTACCAACGGGGCGGCACCATTGAGTACACGCTACTTTATCCAAATGGTCTAGCAGAGCGAATACTGTTGGGTAATCAGCTAGATGAAGGGCAGCGTTTACAGTTTGTTGCGCCTGCGGGTGTCTGGAAGGGCGCACGCTTGATCTCCGGCGCGTATACTTTAATCAGTGAAGTGGTTGTTCCAGAATTTAATTATCGGGATAATGAAATCGCGAGTCGTGCACAAATTGAACCCTATTTTTCAGTTTGTGATTGGGATATCGAAATATTAATCGGCCAAGGCGCAGAAATACCGAATCAGTAGATTTAATGAAAAGGAACCTGATGATGGCTAATGCAATAGATGTAATGAACACAAATCTCGTCACGGCGCACCCTGGCGAACCGGTCGCTTTAGTCTGTAGAACGATGACAGAGTGCAACGTTGGTGCGGTGTTATTGGTGGAAAACGAATCGCTCGTCGGTATTTTTACTGAACGGGATTTGCTGAATAACGTAATAGCGCCAGGATTGAACCCCAAGTCAGTAAGCGTTGGCAGTGTTGCCACGGCAAACCCGAAAGTGGTAAAGCCGACACAATCGATCACAGAGTGTGTAAAAATACTTCGGGAGCAGGGCTTTCGCCATTTACCCGTGGTAGAAGAAGGGAAGCCGGTCGGTATTATCACCACGCAGGACTTTCTGCACTTCACCCCTGATGAGAATGAACAGGTTGGCGACGCGTTCAAGCGCTCGCAGCAAACGGACGAAGAAGGTTTCGATCCATACGAATATCTGGGCTCCGGCGGTGTGGGCTTGCCGCGTTGTTAGTGCTTAAGTGTTAATGCTTAAGTGTGAATGACATAGTCCGCGTCGAGGTGGGCACACTTCTTACCGTCGGAAAGTATGCTAACTCGGAGTGGCAGTTCGACATTCAGCCCTTGCTCCAGCGTTTGTTGCACATGTTCTTCTGTTTTGTCAGGGGCCAGGCTGCAGGTTAGGCTGATATCGCTTAACACTGGCCGTTTATAATGAATCGATGCCTGTTTCATTACCAGTTGTCCTGCTATATCGTTTACAGCCATAAAGTTGTGTAACAACGCCCAACCCGTTGCCGCAGCTAACGAATAAAGGCTGCCTGCAAATCCTGAACTATGCATATTCAAATTCGGCGCCAAGGGGGCCGCGGCAGTAATCTGATCGGGATGCAAGTCTGTGATCTCAATCTCCATGAAATTACAAAGAGGAATGAACTCGCGTAACAGTTGGGTCATTTGTTCGTTTGTCATAAGTTTCTGATAAACGCTATGCTTTAGGTTTCTGCTAGTGGTTATAGGTCTTTTACGACCTAACACAGTATACACACTAACTTGCATGAATAAACACGATTAAAGGCGAATAGACAACGCTTAACTTAAATCAACAGCGGGCTAACTCAGCTGGATGGAGGTCCCAATGAAATACGTCGCGCTTCGAGAGTATGGTGCGCCTGAAGTCATGGAAATTCAGGAAATGGATAAACCCGAGCCACGAGACGGTGAGGTCTTGATCAAGGTCGCGGCGGCAGGAGTCAACCGTCCCGATGTCATCCAACGTCAAGGCCATTACCCTCCGCCACCAGATGCATCGCCGGTTTTAGGGCTTGAAGTCTCCGGAGAAATTGTCGCCATTGGCGCATCAGCTAACGAGCCAGTACCCTTTGCCCTGGGCGACGCGGTTTGTGCTTTAGTCAATGGCGGGGGGTATGCAGAGTATGTGCGCGCGCCCGCTACCCAGTGTCTACCCGTACCCAAAGGTTTATCCCTTATCGAGGCCGCCGCCCTTCCTGAAACCTGTTTTACGGTTTGGTCGAATGTGTTTATGCGATGCCGACTCCAGGCCGGTGAACGGTTTTTGATTCACGGTGGTGCGAGCGGTATCGGAACCACTGCAATACAAATGGCAAAATTACGGGGGGCCAGGGTGGCCGTCACCGTTGGTAGCGAAGAAAAACGTAAGGCCTGTGAACAGCTCGGGGCAGATTTGGCCATTAACTACCGGGACTCTGATTTTGTCGAAGCCCTTGAAGCTTTCGGGGAAGGTCAGGGAATGGATGTCATTCTGGATATGGTCGGGGGAGACTATATTAGCAAAAATATTAAAATCGCGGCGTTGGAAGGCCGTATCTGCAATATTGCTTTTCTCCAAGGGCCTGTAGCCAAGGTCAACTTTCTACCAGTTATGTTGAAGAGGCTCACCTTGACCGGATCTACACTCCGTCCGCAGAGTCCTCAGGCGAAAGCAGAAATCGCTGCAGATCTACTCGAGCATATCTGGCCAGCCATTGAGGCCGGTAAAATGAAACCGGTCATGGCAAATACCTATGCATTCTCCGATGTCATCAAAGCGCATAAGCTCATGGAGAGTAATCAACACATTGGCAAGATTGTACTCGACTTATGTGCTCAAAGTGGAGGAGGGAATCTGTGAGAATTGCCCTGCACAGCGATTTGCATGAGGAGTTCTATCCTGTTGGCGAGGCCCCGTTGCCCGAGCAAAGTGAGGTCGATTTGGTTTTGCTTGCAGGCGATAATAATACCGGGGCAGGGTTGCCGGATATGCTCAGGCGGTATCACCTGCATTTTAATGCGCCGGTATTGTGTGTATTGGGCAATCATGAATATTATGACGCGGAGATGGTAACCACCGAGAAAGAAATCACTGTTGCATTGTCTGATGAGAATGATATCCACTTTTTACAAAAGAGTGTCTTTGAGATTGCTAATGTGCGTATTCTGGGGTGCACGTTGTGGTCCGACTTTCTGATAGATGGTCAGGAAGGCAAGCAGGATGCAATTAAAACTTGTCGTTCGAGGATCATGGATTACAGGTTGATTCAATATCGCGACAAACAGTTTACGCCTGAGGATTCAATGGATTTAATGAACGATCATTTGAAATGGCTGCGCGGGGAGCTTGCTCAGGACTTTTCCGGGAAGACGGTCGTAATGACGCATCATTGTCCCTCTATTTACTTTGTTCAAGAGCAGTATCTGTCCAGCAATCTGAAAGGGGCGTTTGTTTCCAACTTGCATCGGATCATTGAGCAGTATCCCATCGATTTATGGGTTTGTGGGCATGTCCATTATAATGTGGATGTGACCTTGGGCGGGACGCGTCTCGTCAGCAATTGCAGGGGCTATCCCAAGGAAAATATCCCCTGGGATAAGCGCTGTGTGTTGACGCTTTAAATCTTGCACGTCTAAGGCTTATTCGGCAGGGCTGTCGAACTCTGCATTGTGATAAATGTCCTGCACATCATCACAATCATTCAACATATTAATCAGTTTCTCAAACATTTCGATGTCGTCGCCGCTGAGTTCTGTTGAAGTTTGCGGGATAAAAGTAATTTCATCCATGTCCAATTCGACATCCGGGAAGGCATCTGCAAGCGCTGTTTTTGCCTTGAAATATTCCGTGTTCGGCGTCAGAACGGTAATAATACCGTCTTCACTCTCGATATCAGATACATCAACATCTGCCATCATGAGGGCTTCCAGTACGGCTTCTTCGTCGTCTCCTTTCAGCGCAAGAATTGCTCTGTGATCAAACAGGTGTGAAACTGCGCCTTGGGCACCGAGTTTACTTTTTGTTTTGGTAAAGCAAAGTCTAACGTCACCGAAAGTACGATTATTATTATCTGTCAGGCAATCCACAATCACCATGCTGCCACCGGGACCAAAACCTTCGTAGCGTGCGGCAACAAAGTCCTCTCCTGCGCCACCTTTTGCCTTTTCCAGTGCCTTGTCGATGACATGTGCCGGCACCTGGTCTTTTTTGGCTCGGTCTATCAAGCGGCGTAATGCCAGGTTCGCATCGGGCTCGATGCCGCCATTTTTGGCACAGACGTAAATCTCCCGCCCATACTTGGAATAGACTTTCGTTTTGGCACCTTGCGTTTTAGCCATCGAGGCTTTTCTGTTTTCGTAGCTTCTACCCATGGGGAAATACTCTGTAATCGACCATTTTTATAAAAGTAGGGGATTTTAATGTTCCGCTGACAAAATGCCAAGGTGGAAGTGTAGATTCCTCTATCGATTGCGTACTTGCGCTCAGATGCTAGTCTTATTGGAACGGGTTCAAGTTACTTGGATCCTTGCTTGATACCAAACTGGATCTATCGTTCGAGAATAATTTTCTTGACCGAGGAAGCTCACTTGACTTGTTGGGGTGAATCCATGCGGTTTGCGGTTTTCGTTGTATCTCTTCTCTCCTGTTGCATGGCGACGACTGTGTTTGGTCTCGCAACGCCTGTCGGTTTCTCAGAGCATAAAGCACTTCTTCAAATTAATTCCGCTGATGCCAAGCTCGAGCTGGACGCCTGGATTCAATACATCGAAGATGCGAAAGGTACGCTTTCACTTGCAGACGTGATTGCCAAAAAACGAAACTGGAAGCAAAACGAAGCGGGTACCTTCAATAAAAGTTATAACGAGTCTGTCTGGTGGCTCAGAATCAATACGCTGAATGCCAACCGGAAAACGCTCAGAAGGTTGTTGGAAATCAGTTATGCGGTGATCGACCATGTAGATGTGCATATCGTGCGGGATGGCAAGGTTCTCGAAAGCTACTTTATGGGAGACAAGAAAAATTTTGTCGAACGACCCATGGATCATCGGTTTTTTATTGTACCCATTCAATGGGAGCCTCAGGATCAACTGGATATTTACATTCGTTTGAAAACGTCCAGTTCCGTGCAAGCGCCTCTCACGCTCTGGGAGGAGAAGATTTTTTACGGCTACGATACGACGCGAACCATCGTTCACGGTATTTTTTTCGGAATCATGATTGTAATCGCTGCCTACAACCTGCTGATATATATGGTGCTGGGCGAGCGTTCCTATATCTTGTACGTAGGCTACGTGATGTGTATGCCCTTATTTCTGGCGAGTATTGGTGGATATTCGTTCCGATATCTTTGGCCTACGTTTACCACCTGGAACGATCAAGCCATTCTTGTGTTCTTATCCGGTGTCGTCGCATTCGGCGCCCGTTTTACCCAGCGCTTTTTGTGTTTGAATGAGGTTGCCAAACCGTTAAACAGGCTCGTTGAGCTGTTTTTTTGGGGGAGCTTGGTGCTTGCGGTGTCTGCTTTCTGGCTTCCCTATCACTATAACATTATTGTCTTGATTCCCTGGGCAGCAGCTGCCTGTATTGGTGCGTTAAGTGCCGGAATCTACTGCTGGTACAAAAAACAACATACGGCTAAATACTATACAATCGCATGGGGCGCAATGTTGTTAGGTGGAGTTATCCTGGCAATGAACAAAACCGGTATTTTGCCGACCAATATGTTTACTGAATATGCCACGCATATTGGTTCTGCACTCGAGGTTGTGCTTTTGTCTTTTGCATTGGCGGAACGTATTAACACTGAGCGACGTCTTCGCTATGAAGCTCAGGTTAAGCTGCTGGAAAGCACCCAGAGAGTGAATGAAGAACTCGAAGTCCGGGTACAGGAGCGAACTGAAAAACTGGAGCAGTTAACCCGGCAGTTGATGGAGCTGAGTAATACTGACCAGCTCACCGGATTGCATAATCGTCGCTATCTGGATGAAGCCCTGCTCGAAGAATTTCAACGATCAACCCGGTATCATCACTGCCTTGCGATTGTCTTGATAGATATCGATCATTTCAAACAGGTGAACGACGAATATGGTCACCAGGCGGGTGATGATTGTTTGCGTGAGGTAGCCCAGCGCATCAAGCAGGGTTTACGCTGGCCGTCTGATATCCCTGCGCGGTATGGTGGCGAAGAGTTTTGTTTGTTGCTGTCCGAAACGGAAGAACAGGGGGCATACCATGTCGCTGAACGTGTGCGCATACTGATCGAGGAAAAACCGGTCAGGACCTGTGCCGGGGTGATATCGGTTACGATGAGCGCAGGGGTTTATGCCCAGATCCCGAACCCTGAAAGCAGTATCGCTCATTTTTTACAGCAAGCCGACACAGCGCTCTATCAAGCCAAACGCAATGGCCGTAATCAGGTGATTATTGGCAAAGCAGAAGGCGATCCTGCAGAAATCGTCATCAAACCCCCGGTGAAGGGATAATTTCAGCGCTCCTGCTGGTGAATAAAGTAATCTCAAGTTGTGATGCTTGTCACATTTGTTGAGCGCCATGACGGTAATTTGCCGCTATCGCTCATATGATATGGAACAAATGTACAAAATTATTTTTTGGAGAAATTGATGGTGGATACCCCGATGACAAACCTCTCGACAGGCCCGAAAACGGTTTCTAAACGTAAAAGAGCGATTGTGATCGGATGTGGGGGGATCGCCGGTGGTGCCTGGACTACGGCTATGCTCCACGCCTATGAAAAAGCATCTGGGGTTGATGCTCGCACCGCGGATTTTCTTGTCGGTACTTCTGCCGGTGCCGTGATGGTGGCATTACTGGGGGCCGGGATAAGTGTTTCCCAGCTCGTTGCAGCCCAACAGAAAGACGAAATCACTCTGGATGCATTGCATTGGGTGCACAAAACCGCGTTAGGGGGGGCTTTTCCGCCTTTACCCGCATCCAGATTGACTGCTCCTCGCCTGATGTGGGCCTGGGTTCAAGGTAAGGTTCCGCTTATGACGGGACTTTCTGGCATGTTACCCCGTGGGCGTCAGGATTTAAGCGCACTGTATGAACTTATCGAAACTGTGAACGAGCAACAAGCCTGGCTTAAGCATGAAAACACCTGGATTATGACCGTGGATATGAAAACTGGCGAGCGAGTTGCATTCGGGCGTAAAAAAATGGAAGGGGTAAGGCTGAGCTCTGCTGTCTGTGCATCCTATGCTGTCCCGGGGTGGTGCCCGCCAGTTACAATCAATGGCCGAGAGTATTTTGATGGCGGTGCGTTTTCGCCGACTTCGGCCGATTTGCTGGCTCAGGAAGACGTCGACGAAGTGGTCGTCATTCCGCCTATGATCACGCATTCACGCACAATTGGGCTTAACATTGCACTGCGCACTGAGCGTATCCTTCGCAATGCAATGACTAAACGAGTGGATTTTGAGCTTGAAATGCTCGAAAAAGCCGGGAAACAAGTGGTATTGCTGGAGCCCTCCGAAGCAGACCTGGAAGCATTCGGTGTAAACATGATGGATCCGGCTCGACGTAAAAAAGTTTTTGAAACGGCTATGCAATCTTGCCCAACCATTGTTGAGCAAGCAGGTGTCGGGGCGTTTGCCGGATAAGCTGCCCCTCAGTCGAGTCAGCTATTCAATGTTTCAGAAAAGTGCGATTTCTGCGTCAGTTAATGCCCGATACTCCCCGGGCAGTAGTTGATCGTCAAGCCTGAGATTGCCTATGGCATTTCTATGCAGTGAAATAACCTCATTGCCCACTGCAATGAACATGCGTTTCACCTGATGGTACATGCCCTCGGAAATAATGATTTCTACCTTATCTTCGGTGAGACGTTGAATCTTGGCGGGTCGGGTTTTACGTTGTTCTGCCTGGAAAAAAATGCCTTCTTCGAGTTTTGCGATAGCTTCTGCGCTCAGGGGGGTATCAAGCGTAGCGATGTAGCATTTGTCACACTGTTTTTTCGGGCTGGTGATGTTATGGGTCCATTGACCGTCATTACTTAACAGCACCAGTCCGGTAGTGTCGATATCGAGCCGGCCCGCGCAATGCAGACCTTTTGCGGGTGTCTCGATTAAATCGATCACTGTTGGATGCAGGCTATCTTCGGTTGCACAGACATATTCACTGGGTTTGTGCAGCATAAAATATTGCGTGCCAAGATAATTGACAGGTTCATCTTCGAGCCGTATATCATCGTCCAGTGTTACATGGGTTGCTGACGATGTTAAGATTTTTCCATTGACTGTGATCTGTTTGCGCTTGATAGCGCGTTTGGCTTCGGAGCGTGTTAGCCCGGCATTGTCACATAAAAATTTATCAAGACGAAATGTCATATATTATCCGTTTGTAAAATTGGTTCTCGAGTCGAATTGTATCAAATTTACGGATTCCACATGTTTATTTTCGTCTTCGGAAAATTAAGTAGGGTATAGCCTGTTCTTTGCCGATACACGCATCGAATCGAGACTGTTCCAGACATCTTTCGCCAGTTTGTGGGGCCCTTTGCCGTTCAGTAATTGTGTAATTGTCCCGGCGTGCGTCGCATTGAAGACAATGTTGGTTTCGGAAAACTGCTTAACCCGGACCTGTATATCGAGAATGTCTACCCCACCCAATACTGGGTGTGCCTTTATCGCTTTGACTCGTCCGCAGACCGGGTCAACAACTTCGATTTGACCGCCCGCTTTTTTCACTGCATCACAAACGCACGTGAATGACGCATTGAACGGCATATCCATTTGCATTTCAGCATGTAACGTTCGCGGTAAACCAAAAATACCAGCTGTCATGGTGAATTCTCCTGCTCAATTCGATGCATTTTTGTTGAGGATCAGGGTATCGAATGAAACAAAAGACAGAATCAGCTGAAAGTACTACTCTGAGTCTAACAGATGTGACGGTGATCACATTTATCTGATGAGACAGGTACCTGTCAATACTGAGTACGTATTACGAATCCAGACACATCTTCAATGGTAATGACTGCGTCAAAATATTCCATGCCCCGGAGATTGTCGAGATGAAGAATATGATCCGTTACGCGGGCTACACGACCTGTATACTCCTTGCCATTTTTCAGCGAAACCGTAATGGTGCGGGTGTCCAGCCGTGACAATAATGTGGGGATGTTGTCCATATTCCCGACTTCCAATGGTGGAATTTTTTTTTGTTCAGCGATTGTTACGGGACTTGCAAGTGCTGATACTGTGACGATGAGTGCCAGGGTTCGAGCAAAGTGACTTTGCATAAATAATAACCTGTGATAGTTGGAATAAAGACCCTAGTATAGCCCATTCAGAATCTATGGTAGTCTTAGCCCCTCACTGTATTTAACAAGGTATTATCGATGGCGAATTTACCCGTTTTACCCCTGTCAGATCTTTTGGAGCAAGTTCGAACAGAACCCGACACCGTAAACTTCCAGCAAGTGATGCAAACAATCGAAAACAATTATGTGTACCGGCCGACTACTTTTACAAATGGCGGTGGCTCTGATCAGGTGCACAATGAAGCCGGGACAAATGAGGGTTCCTGCAAAATTTTTGCGTTCGGGTTATTGAATAGTCTCTCCGAGTCGGAAGTATTGGCCTGTTTTGGTGATTACTATCGCCAGGATGTGTTACAAAACCCAGATGGAAAAGACCATGCCAATATTCGCGCCTTCATGAAGCATGGTTGGCAGGGAATTCATTTCAAGGATGAAGCGTTGAGTCCTCGTTAAATTGACTGAGCTGGCCACGGCGCTGGTTGGAAAAATCAGCGGCCTGTTGCGATAGGTGAACCTCTGCTCATTCAAACAAACTTCATCTTTCCAATGTGTTGTCGATTGCAGAGGCATAACGGCTAGACAAAGACTGCCAGCTCAAGAACTTTACATCAGGTGCTACCGGGAGTTTGTTGTTTTTCTTTTCTTCGATCCAGTTCAAAATTTTATCAACTGCGGTATGGCCACGCTGATCCTCTGAATATAAATACTCTGCCGGGAACCATTCTGGATAAACCAGGGTGTCGGGTGCCAGAGGTATACAGCCAAGCGCGACCGCTTCCAGCATTGATAACCCCTGAAAGTCGTGTATTGCGGTTGAAAGAACAATATCGCTCTGTTTTAGTATTTCGAAATAACGAGCTCGATCCTTAATAAATCCCCATGTCCCGAGATGCTTGCCATTTCGGGTTGTGCGGAGTTTTTCCTCCAGTTCGTTGAATATTACCGGGCTGGAACGAAATTGCTGACCCAAAATATTAATCTTGAAGTTAACGGATCGCGTTAGCAATTCGTCCACGACCGCTAATAATTTCTCTGGGCCTTTGTCGTATTCCCATCGATGATTCCAGGTAATAACCAATGGGCTGGAACTTGATGTCTTATTAGCCTCGTGTTTAATTTCCCATAGACAATCTTCCAGCGGTACCATGAGTACTTCAGATTTTTTTTGTAGAAGAGACACAATGGTGAGCGGCGCATGATCAGGTAATTTTTTTAACAGTGTTTTCACCCCCGATAAAAACGTTTTTCGATTGAATTCGCTGTTGAAAATCAAACGATCTGCTGCAATTGCCCCATAAAGGGTTACGATTTGTGGTTCGATTGATTCGACTTTAGTTTTTGATGCAGGGTAGGCAAATTGGTTTTCGTGAAAATACAAAAGCGTAGGAATACGTGCCAATCCAGGTATAAAGCCTCGCAGTGAAGCGAGATCAGTCATTGATGTTGCGATCAGAACGTCATAATTCTGCTCAAGTCGCTCCCGCTCTGAGCAAGTCCAACTCAAGCTATTGCCACGAATTCGCCAGCTGAAATAGCGTGGAGGTAATGTTAAGACAGTCCAGTCATGTTGGGGGAAATGTTTGACAAGTCCGGTACGCCAGTACTGGTGACTTGTTGCATCATAAGGGCTGAGTAAAAGTATACGCAAATTAGTAGCCTGAGTACTTCAGATTCGTTGTTTTCGACTACACTGATTCTATCAAATTGTCTGCAGTAGGGTGTAATTGATCTGAAATCAGTAGCCGCATTTCTAATTCCAGCGATTGGGTACTATCTCGCCGGGAAGCTCGGGCTTGCGCTCGCGATTCCACCCGGGTTCGCGTCAGCTGTCTGGCCAGCGTCCGGACTCGCGCTTGCCTGTGTGTTAAAGCTTCGTCCCTTTGTAGCAACGTTAGGTGTAGGTCTGGGGTCGTTCACCCTTAATTTCGGCGTATCCACCGGAAATTATTCCGATCTGAATCTGACAGCCTTGAGTCTGAGTTTGTTGATTGGTCTCGGGGCAATGCTCCAAGCGAGCGCTGGAGCATTCATATTCAAACACAAAATCGGCAATCGATATCTCGTAGATGCACCTGGTCATGTGACCCGGTTTATCGTCTGGGTCGCGCCACTTAGTTGTTTGATCGCCGCCTCCGTCGGATCTGCTTCACTTTGGTACCATGGTTTTATTAGCGAAAAAAATGTTTCATTTACGTGGCTCACCTGGTGGGTTGGTGACATGATTGGCGTTTTACTCTTCACGCCACTATTTCTGATTCTATCAAGCCAAGAAACGTCTCTGACCCGGAACAGGAAGGCATTAACAACGATCCCTACGTTGATTATTTTTACGGGTGTTTTGTTGTTTTTCTTTGCTTCATTGAATTCCCATCAATCCTATATCAATCAGGAAATTGAAGAGAATGCGCAACGCTTGATACAAAAACTGGAAGAACGTTTGGCAATATCAGAAAACAAACTTCGATCCTATGTTGCCTTTTATCGCGGTTCAGATAGTGTTACGAGAACCGAGTTTGAACGTTTCTCTAAGTCTTTGCTGGAAGAAGGGGATGCCGTGTATGGCGTCGGTTGGATAGAGCCTGTTTTAGATGAACAACGTGAACAGGTTGAGCGAGACTTGGGACAAGGCCGGTTTTTTACCCAGTTTGGTTCTGGAACAGAGCTAATAAGAGCTGAAACGCGTGATGTTTACTACCCCGTACTGCTGATTTACCCATATGCAAAAAATGAAAAAGCCTACGGTTTTGACCTTGGATCACGGCCAGATCGTTTGAGCGCTCTGAAGTTGGCGAAAGCAATTGGTAAACCTGTCGCCACTGAGCCGCTTCGGTTGGCCCAGGAATCTGAAAATAGTCGAGCCATTATTACTTATTATCCGTTGACCAATTATGTTGGAACGTTCACAGGCTATATTAGTGGCGTTTTTAGAATGGACAATCTATTTGATCCAGTTGTTACGCAAAGTGGTCAGGATTACGGAATAAGGGTTACAGATGTTACGGACTCGAATAACAGGGTACCTCTGTTTACGTCCAGATTTGAGCCTTTTGAAACATTCGGTTCAATCAAACACCGGATGAGTTTCGCAGAACGACAATATGAATTTGAAGTGATACCAACCCAGAACTTTAGCCTGGTGTCGAAGGATTGGACCAGTTGGATTATTTTGACCAGTGGATTTCTGATTGCGGCCATGTTGCAGTCGTTCATTCTTATCTTAACGGGAGCTACTGAGCATACCCGCCAGGAAGTCATTCGTAAAACTGAAGATCTTAATCACGCCAAGCACGCTGCGGAAGCCGCCAATCATGCCAAATCAAATTTTTTGGCGAATATGAGCCACGAATTCAGGACGCCATTGAATGCAATTATTGGTCTCATAAATTTGTGTCTTAAAACCTCAATGACGGAGAAGCAGTTTGACTATCTTCGCAAGGCGAAGTTAGCGTCCGGGACATTATTATCATTGATAAACCATACATTGGACTATTCAAAAATTGAAGCCGGAAAGCTTGAACTGGAAAAAACCGAATTTGGTTTACAAGATATTGTAAGGAAACTCTCGGCCATTTTTTCCAGTCAGGCCCAAGACCAAGGTCTCAGCTTCGATCTCCTGATCCCTGAATCCATGCCAGGGACTTTGATTGGCGATCCGTTACGGGTAGAGCAAATTTTGTTGAATCTGTGTAGTAACGCATTCAAATTCACCAAAAAAGGTGGTGTGCAGCTGAAAATAGAAATCGTTCAACAAAACCAGGATTATGTTCAATTTGAGTTTTCAGTCACCGATACCGGAATCGGTATTGCTCTGGAGCAGCAGGAACATCTGTTTAAGTCTTTTACGCAAGCCGATAGTTCTATGAGTCGAAAATTCGGCGGAACGGGGTTAGGGTTGGCGATCAGCAAAGAGCTTGCCCAATTAATGGATGGAGACATAACGCTGTCCAGTATTGCAGGTGAAGGGAGCCGCTTCAGTGTATCCTTAAGATTCGCATTGAGTTCGCAATGTGGCTCAATATCATCTGAAGATGTATTAAGCGGGAGTGAACACAAGTCGGGTGATGAAGATGTTGCGCTTTGGCAAGATCTTGGCGAAAATCCGCTTCAGCCGCCAGTAGAAAGTGCTTCCGTAGTACCGGAACAACGGGGTTCCGAAGACCGTGTTTCACTCGACAACCGGACTATATTGGTCGTAGAAGATATAGAAGTAAATCAATTGATTGCAGAAGAAATCCTGTGTGATTATGGTGCGCATGTGGTTTTGGCAAGTAACGGGCTTGATGCGTTACAGGTTTTTCAACGTAATCCTGAGCTGGACTGTATTCTGATGGATGTGCAAATGCCGGAGATGGATGGACTCGAAGCAACCCGTGAGATTCGAAAACTGGCAAATGGATCCGATATTCCGATTATTGCCATGACCGCAAATGCGATGGCATCCGATATTGTTGCTTGTGAAAATGCGGGCATGGATGATCACATTGCAAAACCAATTGATGAAGAAGCGATGCTCACTGCGATCAGTAAGCATCTTCTGCGATATGATGAAATGAGTTCCTAATCTGGAATCTAACTTGTTCAGCTACAGATTTAGTCGGAAATTTTCTGTAGCTTTCTTTGTAGTGTAATAGCTCTGGATTTATGGATGATGGCGAGTTCATTTTCAGGATCTATTTTTAATATAGTATTCCAATAGAGTATGGCGTCATCCAGTGACTGTTGTCTGAATGCCAGTAGTGCGTGGCGGTGAAAACTGTTGATTAAAGGTGATTTTAACTCCGCTAACTCGTCTTTATGATCTTGAAATACGGTTGGAAACTTCATCAAGGCATCAATGAATATTTGCCTATCGACTTGGTCCAGTGTACTCACATCAAACTGTTCTAATTCTGCCAGCGTTAAAATCTTTCGGTTCAAGCGTGAAATTGCGGTATTGAAGTTGGTGGTTTCACCGATGAGTTCAATTCCCTGGTTCAGACGTTCCAAGGATTTACGATAGAGTTTGCGTTGTTCCTGTTCCCGCGCGAGTTCTGTGACGACATTCTCGATAAGTTGCCGGTTTGCGCTGACTTCATCTTCTTTCAGCAATACCACTAGGCGCGAGGCGTGGTTAAGCATATTTTCGAACTCACCCTTTTCATAGAGTGACGTCAGGGTTGTTTCAGAAGTGTTATTCTCAGGTTGAGCAGCCTCGGAAGGAGGTGATGGCATCTCGTTGTCCGGATCTGTGGCGGAATTCAGGTCAGTTTCGGCACGAGAAAGCGTTTTTAAGTGACCTCCATTTCCTGATTCTGGTTTGACAACATTTTTTTGCTCAGGAATCTTGAGCTTCATTCCAATATCGATTGCTTCGGGTTGCTCGATTTCGTTGTAACGAGCTAATGCGACAAATAGCAATGGATTTCCGAGCTGAGATTTGGCAATTTTTGAGAGTGACTCTCCGCGTCGCACAGTATGGAAGCGATAGTTCGGGCCAAAATATTGTTGGGGGGGGATTTGCAGTTGATCAAGAATAAACTTCGCCAGCCGGTGATCAGGAGCACGTTTCAATGTTTCGGTTAGCATTTCTCTGGCGTCTTCATAGCTCCCGTTTTGGATGAATTTAAGTGCCTGGTCAACGTTTTGCTGAGGATTGTTACTGATATTAAGCGTTGTTGGTGGTGCTGTCTCCACTGATTTGGTTTCTACCGTTGTCTCTTTTGGTGTTTCTGAAGGCGTCAGACCAGCACAGCCGGCTAACAAACTCACCATAGAAATGATTTGCACAGATTGTTGTGCGAATCGTCCAAACATATAAATGACCTTATGTGTCGAGGTTCAAGTTAATCTCTATTTTGATAATAGACTATGAGGTGCGACTCCTCCTGATAATAAATCTATATTTTTTCAGTATTTAGCGTTGCTGGCTGGAAAATATACGGTATTTTGGAGAGGGAGTTTAAAAAACACCCTTTAATGGCTGTTTTTATATCTATCCGGTCTGAGCCAAAAGAAGACGCTATCGCAGCGCTGTGGTGTGCTATTTTATATAGAGGCGCTTTTTATTAGACGTGGGGATATCATTGAGTTTAATACTTTATATTGTTTCTCATTATAGCACTAAGCTTTTTATTTGTTTGCTGTTTATCGTGCAATGTACGGGCGCTGCAGCAGAGCAACGGTTCACTGCCGGATCTGATGCGAACACAAAAAATTTAAGTGCTGCATTGGCTGAAGCAGACTACCCACCATTCTATTTTGTCGATGACAAGGATCGCTTAAGCGGTATTTCGATTGATGTTTTGGAGTATATTGCTCCAAAGCTGGGATATTCCATTGATTATAAGCGGCTTTCCTGGCCTAGAGTCTTAAAGTCTCTCGAGCTGGGTAGTGTCGATATGGTTACCACTTTTTTTAATACGGGTGAGCGGGCGACTCATGTGGTTTATACGGGGGTGCCCCACGCTGTCGAGAGTAACCATTTTATTGCGTTGTCTTCCACGACGGTGACCTATACCGGAAATTTATCAGACATGGAGTCACTATCGATAGGAACAATTCGCGGTTACTCCTATGGTCAAACGTTCGATGATGCGGATTTCCTCAAAAAAGTACCGGTGCTGGACGAACCGACGCTAGTGCGCATGTTGTTTGCCTCTCGATTCGAGATTGCAGTTGGAAATCCATTTGCAGTTAAATTACAAGTCAAACGTCAAGGGTATCAGCGGGAATTGCGTGTGATCGAACCCCCCATAGATGTAAGCCCAATTTATATGGGGGTAAGTAGAAAGCACACTGAGGCATTAGGTATTGCCGCAGAGTTGACCTCCGCCATTGTTAAATTCAGGAATGCCGATCAATACAAAAAGCTGTTGCAAAAATATGGAATGGAGCAACTCGCTTTTTGAAAACATAGGGTCGTTCGGAAATGAGCCATTTACACCTCGATAAAGCTAAAACATTCGCATTTTCAGCTCATGAGGGGCAGCGTTATGGTGATAAACCTTATTCTGTTCATCTGGAGGATGTTGTGCAATTGCTGGGACCCTTTGGCCTGAATGCGCAAATTATTGGCTATTTGCATGATGTGGTTGAAGATACGGACGTTACCTTGGATCAATTACAAAATGAATTTGGCGTTTTTGTCGCTCAGTGCGTTGATATTCTGACGGATAAACCGGGTAGTAATCGGGCGCAGAGAAAACGACAAACCTACGCTCTAATGGCGCGTGTTGTCGGTGATCATGAACTTGCTCTTGTGGTTAAGGCGGCAGATCGATTGGCTAATGTGAGTGCATGTGTTAAAAGCAGCAATCTTAAAAAGTTTACGATGTACCGCGATGAGCATGAGCAATTCAAAAACGCTGCCTACCGGCAAGATTTGTGCGAAAGCTTGTGGCATGAGCTGGATCAATTGATCGGTAGCGCTTTATGATCAATTACTTTGCGTATGGATCAAATTTGCCGTTGGCAAGGATTTCAAACCGGTTGCCCGGTGTCCGTAAGTTGTGCAATGCTGTGATTAAAGGGTACGACCTAAGGTTCCATAAAGTCGGGCACGACGATTCTGCAAAATGCGATGCTTACTTCACTGGTTTCCAGAATGATTGTGTTTATGGTGTAGTCTATCAAATCACAACAGAACAAAAATCAGTTTTGGACGGGATTGAAGGGGTAGGGCATGGTTATGACTGTAAGTGGTTGAACCCCGAAACAGAGATACGGGTTGAATCACCCCTCCTGATCTATTTGGCGACACGAATCGAGCATGATCTGCTGCCTTGGGATTGGTATGTTGAGCATGTTTTGATTGGTGCGAGGCAAGCGAAGTTCCCACCATTTTATATCGAGCGAATTCTTGGTGAACCCTGTAAAACTGACAATGATTTATGGCGTGCTGAACAAGAGCGTTGTATCCATAAACGCGCATTATCTGAGTAAGTCATCTATTGCGCTCAGTGCATCAAGTGCCCCAAGGGGAATACTGATGCTATTCTCGACAGGTACTTGAGATTCTCTTGGGTTCACTCTAATAAGGATATTGTCACGTCTTTTTTGTTCACACTCATATCTTACCGTTGGAACGGCCGTACCTGCACCAAGCTCAATGGTTACGGACTTTTGTTCAGCCTTTTTACACTTTTCAAATTTTTGTATTTGCCAATTCTGATAGTGAAAGCTTTGTTTTTCGGCTCGTTTGGCGTTCCAATCCCAGTCACCAAACATCAAAATATTCGGGCGGGCAACAGCACCACATTCTTTACATCGGGGGAGGCTGGAAACAAGTTCAAGTTGTTCTTCGTCAATCTCCAGCGCGTTATCCGGAGCGGTCCAGATCTGGCCCGAGCAGTCATTGCTGCACTGCCAGTGATGAATTGAACCATGGCATTCGTAAATACAGTGTTCTTCAAATCCAGCTTTTTGGAACTGGCCGTCAACATTACTCGTAAATACGAATGCGTCCTTATTGAGACAGTCTTGCCACTCCTTGAGTAGTTTGAAGCCGGGATGCGGAGTGACGGTTCGATACAGATTAAACCGATGTCCATAAAAACCCCAAGCTAGTTTCGGAGATGCTGCAAACCATTTTGGATTCGCCATTTCTTCAAATGAAACGTTTTGCCTGGCGAGTTTGGGGTACGCGTTCCAGAAACCTTCCTGACCACGGAAATCGGGTAAGCCAGAGTCGACCCCCATACCAGCGCCCGCACCAATCAGGATGGATTCTGCGCGGGCTATAGAATCTGCTGCACGTTCAATGGCTTTTTGAATTTTGCTTTCTCTCATCGGAGATCATCTATAGCTTTGTTAAGCCAAGAATAGCAGGATTTAAGCTGAATACCCTAACAATCGATAATGCATAATATGCATTCATACATTTGGGTCCTATTTATTTGATGCGTTATATCAACAAAAATCGCTATCTCTCACATGAGCTATTGTTAACTGTATTAGACCGAGAATTTAGATACAGAAGTATTAAGAGAGAGGAGGTAACGGGTGGTGGGATATTCCGGAAAAGTGTTGTGTGACATTTGTGAAGCGGCAATACCCGCGCAGAAATTACTCAGAATGCCATACAGTATCGAAAACGGTGTTAGGCGGTATGAGAAACCTGTCTGCGATGCCCATGAATGCCAGAGATTGTTTGAGAGAAAGGCGAGCATTCCGGAATATCTGTTTCGGAAACAAGTTGAGTTTCATCGCTCAGTTATTCAGGGGCGTACACAAGCCTGTGAAGAATATAAAGCCAAAATAGCAGCCAAACAATCCACCCAGAACGATGAAAACAGGGAAATCGCGCTGCAGATGGTGGTTGCAGAGTCTCTAGATCCGACAGAATTTCCAGTTCTTGCGTTGCCCACTGGGCCCGATAAAGTATCAGAGTTAACCGAGAGCCGTATAGCAAAATATCGAAAACATTTGGATACAATCGTCGAAAAAGCATTCTCTGTTGATGCACAAGAACAGATTGTTACGGAAGCTGTACCACCGAGCTTCAAACGACACGCTAAAATGGAGGAGCGGAAAAAAAAGCATCAAGATATAGGTGTGCTAAATGATCAGTTTTGCACTACCTGTAAAGGGGGATGTTGTGTTAGTGGAAACGATCATGCTTATTTGTCCGAGAATACAATACTGCGCATAAGGCGCGCGAATCCTGATCTGGAAGCGACGGATATAGTTGCTCTTTATCTTGATGCACTTGATGTCAATGTGATGTCTTCATCCTGTATTAATCATACTGCGGTCGGTTGTGCCTTAAATAGAGATTTACGTTCCGATATTTGTAATCAGTTTTTTTGCGAGCATATCCATGCGTTTTCCGAACAAATGATTGAGGACAAAAGTATAGTGCGGGGCGCTATCGTTGTTAATCGTTCTCAAAACTTGTGGGATAGTGAGAATGCCGACGAGAGCGAAATCGTTGCAACACTAGTGGTAACGCCGCAACGAATAAAAGTTGTGAACTTGGATTAATTAGAAAGTGCCAGTTATTACTCCGGCACGTTCAGAGGGTGAGGGTGGCCGATTACTGGTTCTGAAATGTGTTCTGATGTAGTAGTAGAACGGGAAAATGCCTGGATTTTTTGAGCGTCTTGTTCAATGGTATCGAACCAGGCCGACCCGGCTTGTAGCTCTGTAACAGGCTCAAGAAAAGCGATTTGTATTTCGGTATCGAGATCCGGTCTAATTTTACTGAAGACTAATTGTGCTCTCGACTTCACTGCAGTATCAGAAATCCTTCCACGTTGACCCCATGCAATGTAGTAGGGTGATTCTTTATCTGCAACTGCAGTGTCCCTTTTCACGCCATGGCGTAGTTGCATCATCAATTCTTCGAAAAGCATTGCAAAATCTTCCCTTGAATTGGTGTAAGAATAATATGCATTTGCGCCATCCTGTTGATAGGCAAGGGCAACATCTTCTTTAGTAAGTGATTTCTGATAGCTGTTCGGTTCAACTGCCTGACCTTGGTCATTTCCGAAACTGACGTCCGCCAGACTTTTCATATAGCTATTGGCCAACGGAAAGGTTGAGACTAATAAATCAGATGACAACTCAATTTTATTTCTCCGGTTCTGTGCTACCGACAGAGGCGATTCGTTGAATGCAAAACTTCCAATCATGTCTGCGGGGAAATAGTCATTGGCGTGAGCCAACTCATGGTACAGCAGGCGTTGGAGTGCATAACTGATATCTTCGACTGAGTACTGATCCTGACTTGTTTCACTAATGCGCTGGCCAACCCGTTGATTGTCTTTAGTATATCGGGAGTAAATTCCGAATTGAAGGCCGCTCCCGTAGGTGGTTCGAATATCCACCTGTTGGACAATTGTTGCCCGTTGCTCTGGAGTTAGTCCGAGCAAATGAGGGTCGATATAGATTGCACCTGTCGAGGAACTGAAAAAGGACTGGTTAATATCATCGGCGATAACAATGGCCGTAACGCTCCCGAAAAGATTGGAGAAGTCTGTGTGGAAATCGATATATTCGAGGAAGTTCCGGAATTCTTCGCCCATCCATTGGTGAGATACAACGACACGATCCATTACATCTGCAATCGTGATAGTGGAGGACTGTTGGGCGAGGAGTGGCAGTGTCTGAAACGAGCAGTTTGTAGAACTGGTCAGACTGTTTGAATAGACACAATTTGCCAAGATATTTGCGTATTCACTGCTGGTGTTGAATGCGGAAGTTGTGGTAACCCGATTTTTGAACCAAGCGCTCTGACTATTGAATGCAACTGCGGGTTCTACAAGTACGGTGACAGAATCCTGTAGATCCTGATCAGTTGATGTATCGGCCGTTAATGTAAAAGTGAAAAGTGTGTCTTTCGACACTGCCGGCGTTGCAAATTTGAGCGAATCTGAGGAATACTCTACATCAACTTCAGGGCCACTGGTTTGTTCCCATTGGGGGTTAAGCAATGGTTTACCACTCATGCTTTGAGCTCTGACCGTAAGGGTTTGCCCCATCAGCACCACTTTATCTGATACCAGATCAAGCTGATCCCTTGACTCAGTTTCGGCGTTAAGCTCAATTATCTCAGTGGAACTTGACCCATCTGTAAAGGCCAGTTCGGCTGTGAAGCTATAGAAACCCGCTTCAGGCAACACAAAGCTAATCAGCTTGCGAGTTTCCGAGAGGATCGAAACAGATGAGCCTGTAGCTTGAGACCATACAATCGAATCGATGGTTTTTCGATCAGAGTATACTGCTATTGCTACTCGTTCACCCGCCTTTGGGGTTTCGGGTGCATAAACATGATAATCTGCACTGGGGGGATCTGGGGGGATAGGGCGAGGGTCTGGATCCGGGCCAGGTTCTGATGCACCACCTGATCCACCACCACAAGCGCTTAAACTCAGAGCAAATAAGACTGCAATAATGTATTTCATTAACAATCCGTAAACTTTTCCGTGTAAGTATATTCGAAATTAGCGGGTTCGCTAATGATTGATCGATTATCGTCCATAATTAATGTCAAGACAGGAAATCCCACGCACTAACGATTGGAGCGGTTGCTAAAGCAAATTCATTAGAGAATAGGATATTCTCATAAAGTTCAATTTGTGTGACTTCGTTCGAGTCGAGACTGGTTTGCCAGAGAGACTCACTCAAAATGGTTTTCTCCCAGATTATTTCTGAATTTTCGAATGGTAAATCCAGTGAGTTTTGTCGCATGAAGGCAACTAATTCAGCGTTCCCCAACAGTCCGGAATTATCCAGGTCTGCCCAATGCATAAGCTCATCAGAATATAGGAAAACATCTGACAAATCCCTTAATTCCATCTCTTTATTGTTAATTTTTTGTAACCACCAATTAAAGCCTTCCTGATCCGGCTTGCGCTGAAACGTGCCCAGGTATAGACGATAGAGTTGGGCTTCTGTCGAGGAAATGGTTCGATCTTCCAGTGCCGTGTTGGTCGGGATTATTTCTGATCCTTGTAGATCGCCGGGTGACGCAAAGAGAGAAAGGTTATTGCTTATCAGATTGTGTTCAAAGTTTTCTAATTCTATGGTGTTGTCGTTAAACTCAACGCGTTCAATACCCACCATTGAAGTTATATAACCGCTATCCAGGTCACGAATAGAAAATGTGCCATCAGTTATATCGACTTTGAAAGACTCCAGGTTTTTGGGAATAGTCAATCGATCCAGGCCTTCGTCACCATTTATGCTGTCAATTCCATGACTCCACCGAACGGTGTCATCTCCCGATCCCGCTTTAACGGTGTCGTCACCTCTCCCGGTAATAATGAGATCATTGCCTGTTCCACTGGTGATGATATTCCCGTAATTGTTTCCTTGTATTCTGTCATTACCGCTGCTGGTTATAACTTCGTTGACTCTTGTGTCTTCGTGCAGAAAAACATTTGCGTCCTGCAGCTTGTCCAAAGCATAACCCCCTCCGGTTGTTGACCAGCTCCCCGGGATAAGGCTGATATCGAGGTCGCCACTATTATTGATAATGATTGTATTCCTGCCACCGGAATCTGCGATGGTGATATAGCTATTGGTATATTGATGCTTGAAGCTGTCGGTATTGTTGGACAGAGCAAGCAAGCCGATGCCAAGGTTGTTTGGAGAGGTGAGTGAGTTATTTATAATGTAGGTATCGTTTTTGGTATCCTGAGCCTTTCCATAAAGGAATTGTAAGGCGTCAAGATCCAGTGGCATAAACGTACTGGCACTTGACCAGTGTGTCAGAGTCCCGGTATCGATAAATTCCGGCCAGGCATTGTAAGACATTGCGGTATATCGGTTGTATTCATACAACGCTGGAACGACTTCGTTAGTATAAGGGGAGTCAGGCAAGCCACCTTCGTGGCTGTGTTCCAAGCCGAGTGAATGCCCTAACTCATGAACCAGAACATAGCGAACAATATCCAGATATGGATTTGTGCTTAACCAGTCAGAGTTCATCCAGACATCACCGCTGGTGTTATACGCGGAAAGTGGATGTTTGATTAAGGCGTCATTGAATGGTTGAATCGGAGTGGGTGTATAGCTCAGACCCGCATAATTTTCAGACATGCCGGTGCTTGCAACACGAATATCACTTGATTGATCCGGGGCGACTTCCACAAAGCGGATATTGGCAAATTTTTCGATACTCAGCAGTATATCGCGAACAAGGTCTTGATAGTCTGAATGGAGCGGGTTGAAGGAATCCCGGTAAGGCTCGTTTCTTGTCGTATGGTTTTGATATCCCTGGCTGGATGTCGGACCAAAATGTTCTGCTAGTTGCGGAAAGGAATAGGTCAACGTCAACGGTGACCCGTCAGGCTGGGGAGACCACTGACTTCCGCTGATAACGCCTGTGTAGTACTGGTCTGGTAACCAACTCGCGTAACTTACTTCAGCTTTCAATATCTGCTCCGCGAACGATGTTCCTGCAACCTGAAAAATATCTGAATCCTTGCCAAAATCAAAGTGTACTATAAGGTTATTCTACACGGGATACCCCAGCTGAGGAACTTAAATTTATGTGTTACCCGGCTCAGTTTTACGATTACTTACAATTCAGGAAATTGATTGTTTGCCGCAATTTCGTTGGGTGAGGACGAGTATGACACTTAGAAACAGACTGATCACATCTACATTCGCCTTCCAATTGGTCATATTGTGCACCGTTCAAGTATGGTTCACTCGACCTGCATTGGCACAGTGGAATGAGGAAGAATGGACCTGCATGGGAACGACCTGTTCTGTGGTGCTTTGGACTAAAAACCCTGAAACAGCAGTAAGCGCTTTACGTGCAGCACAGGAAATAATGACTGAATATGATAATGAATTGAGCCCTTATAAAGACAATAGTTTATTAAGTCGTATCAATAAACGCGCACACCTTGAGCCGATAAAGCTGGATGATCGGGCACTTCGCATTTTAAAAAAAGCAAAACACTATTATGAAATCACAGGCGGGGCTTTTGATGTTACATTCGCATCCGCTGGACACTTGTATGACTATCGTAAAGCAATCGTTCCGTCGGACACGGACCTAGAAAAAGCTTTAGATAAAATTGGTAGTAAGTTGATATATTTAGATTATGAGCATAGCGAAGTTTCTGTTTTGGAATCAGGCGTAAAGCTGGATCTTGGCGGTATTGCTAAAGGTGCCGCCCTGGATGAAGTCGTCAAAGCCTGGCGTAAAATAGGTATTGAACATGGATATGTTAGTGCGGGCGGTGATACCTATTTTCTGGGTCAACATGAAGGGCGTCCCTGGTGGGTCGGTATTCAACACCCCAGAAACAAAGGGGAAAATGCGTTATCCGTACCCATCGAGAACAGTGCTGTTTCAACTTCGGGTGACTATGAGCGTTTTTTTGAAAAGTCGGGTGAGCGCCACCATCACATTATCACTCCAAAAACAGGCCGCTCAGCGAAAGGGGTAGCCAGTGTTACGGTATTGGGAAAACAAGGCATTGATACGGATGCGCTTTCAACTGCAGTATTTGTACTTGGCGTAGAAGAAGGGTTGCATCTGATCAACAGAACGGATGGTTTTGATGTAATTATTATTGATTTTGAAGGAAAGGTTTATTTCAGCAAGGGGCTCAAGGCCCCATACTGAAATGGCCAGAATCAAACAATATGCAGGTGTTACGCCTGTAGCTGGAGTGTAGTCAGCGAACGGGTTCTGACTTTTTTTAACAAGTCAGGATTATCCGTCAGGGATTGTCCGTAAGATGGAATCATCTCTTTCATTTTGTTTAACCAACTGGCGTCTGAAAGTCGAGCTCCAAAGCTGTCCTCGATGACGTTGATCATGGTCTGTACCGCGGTAGATGCGCCGGGTGACGCACCAAGCAAGGCAGAAAGTGTTCCATCTTTAGATGAAATGACTTCAGTTCCAAACTCAAGTTTACCACCTAACTCGTTACATTCTTTGATAATTTGAACTCGCTGCCCTGCAGCCGCGAGCTCCCAGTCCTTCTCGTTGGCCTCAGGGAAAAAGTTTCGAAGAGCATCAACCCTGCTTTTATGGGATTGGAAAACTTCTTTAATCAAATACCGGGTTAGATCCATATTCCCCCAGCCTGCATTCACAATAGGTTTTAGATTGCGAGATTTAACTGAAGTCGGTAGATCAAACACAGACCCTTTTTTCAGGAATTTTGTCGTGAAGCCAGCGTAAGGGCCGAATAATAAGGCAGGTTTACCGTTGATAATTCGGGTATCCAGATGCGGTACAGACATGGGGGGCGCACCCAAAGGAGCCTTTCCGTAAACTTTTGCGTGGTGTTGTTCTACGATTTCCTGCTTGGTGCAGACTAACCATTGTCCGCTGACTGGAAACCCACCGTAACCAACGCTCTCGGGAATGCCGGACTTTTGCAGCAGTGGAAGCGCCCCGCCTCCCGCACCCAGGAAAACAAATCCGGCGTTAATGGAAAAATTACGACCCGATCGCTCATTTCTGACGACCACATCCCAGTTTCCCTTCCTTTGCTGTTTTAAATCAACTACAGAGTGTTGCAACAAAAGCTCAAAGTTCTCATGGCTTTCGAGGTTTTTTACCATGCTTCGCGTGAGCGAACCAAAATCGACGTCAGATCCGTATTCAACCTTAGTGGCAGCCACTCGTTCAGTCGGATTTCGGTTTTGCATCACCAGTGGCATCCACTCTCGGAGTACTTCCGGATCTTCGCTATACTCCATATCGGCAAACGATGGCTGGGAAACCATTGCATCATATCGCTTTCGGAGAAATTCTACGTCTTTCTCTCCCCAGACAAAGCTTTTGTGGGGGGCACGGTTTATAAATTGGGATGGTTCGGGTAATACACCGTTTTCAACCAGATATGACCAGAATTGCAGGGTAACTTCAAATGATGAGTTTATCGCCAACGCTCTTGATACATCGATACTACCGTCCGGGGTCTCCGGTGTGTAGTTCAATTCACAATAAGCTGCGTGTCCTGTGCCAGCGTTGTTCCAGCCGTCAGTACTTTCGTGTGCGACATGATCAAGTCTTTCTACCATGCAAATTTTCAAGGTGGGATCGAGCTGCTTAAGCATCATTCCCAGGGTCGTGCTCATGACACCGGCCCCTACGAGCAAAACATCTGCGGTTATCGCGATCATTACTTTTCTTCGCCTTTACAAACAAGTCCAATAGTCGTTTTTCGTCTTTTAAGTCGCGCGCCATTATACGGTATTTGCGACAAAAATTTTAATAAACGAAGGTAAAAGCGTTATAAATTGAAAAAAATTAATGATCTGGATCATTGACAGTGTTTGGATATGATAAGAAACGCACCAAAATGAAATTTAAAAGTGTCAAACGAACCAATATGGGGCTTGCTAGTTAGAAATGTGTTTTATTTTATCGCGTTGGCATTTTTCAGCGTATCCCATGAATAAAGTAAGTGATTGTGGGGATGGGGGGATTCGAAGCGGCGTGATCTGGATCGATGCGAGAAGAAATTCCTCCGGCTGAGCCGGAGGAACAGGAGGCTTTTTAGTTAAACGAAAACATTAAGCCGTTTTCCAGGTTTTTCGGGCTTCCACCGCTAGCTTTCTCACACGTTCGATATCTTCATCTGTAAACACGCCATTCACGCCAGAGATAGCGGCCAGTTTCATACCGTGTTTCAAGCCGAGTTTATAAATTTCTTTCACTTTTTCCCATTCAGTATTACGACCAATGGTAAAGACTTCGAACCGTCCCTCAAGTGCGAGTACGATAGTTTCCGCCATACAGGCAAAGACAACATTCTGTGGCAGTTTGATGTCTCTCATATGTAATTTATCTTCTACCGGCAGTTCGATTTCACCGGATTCAATTACCAGTACATCAGGGCGTTTGGCCACTTCACTTGGGGGCAGGTCAAGCGGTCTGGCAACATCGGTGATTACACAGCCCGGTTTGACTTTGGTGATATCCAGAATCTTTTTCCCGGCACCGGAAGTAGAAGTGACGATCATGTCCATCTCTTCCAGGTAGGCATCCGAATCTGTGGTGACGAAAATCTTGGCATCGGGCGTGTCTTTCAGCATTGATTCTTTCAGCTGATTAAGTTTTCGCTCATTTCGTCCGGAAAGATAAACTTCCTCAAATGCCATGGCCAAAAGTCGTGCGGAAACCGATCCGATTGACCCGGTTGCACCTACAACCATTGTTTTCGCCGGGAGCTTTTTCCCTTTCACCGGTTTAACCAGATTCATTCGACGCATTGCATCTGCTGCTGCCCACAAGGCTCCAGAGGCACTGTAGCTGTTACCCGTTGTGATTGGAATGCTGGAACGTTTTGCCACGGTGACACCCGCATCACCCACAACTTTGGTGAATGCGCCCAGTCCCATTATTTGAGCCCCCATTTTTTCTGCCATTTTGGCTGCAGCAAGCAATCTTTTATAGGTAAACTCAGGGCTGTGGGCCAGCATCTCTTTCGGTGTGCCACCAACTGTAATTAACCAGCCTTCCGCTTCTGCTCCCGTTGGGGATTTAATACCCTTAACTTCTGAGTAAACGAATGGAGGGCTGTAAGCGACGGTCTTTTCCAACGCTTTCATTACCGTCGGGCCTGCCAGTTTTTTCGGGATTGGCGAAACGTTACGAATATATTCTGCAGACAGCGGGTGGATTACGAAAGCAAACCGTCGAATGTTGCGGAACTCGCCTGTTGGGTGAATCAAGCTTGGCTTGATATCCAGTTCCTTAATGATTTCCTGCATGTCCGCCATGGAAAGTTCTTCTGCTGGAATATTGGTCGCGCCAATGATCATCGCTTCCAGCACGTTCACACCAATCACCTGATCGAAGATATCAGGTGTTACATCAATGACTAAGTTAACATTCGCTTTTTTGAATTCTTCAAGGAATGAGCTCATCACGGAGGATGTAATCAGTGTTTTACCTTCCAGACTTTCTTTGTCACCGTATTTCAGAATTTCTGAACAGGTTCCCACAATCACGTGGGAGTCTTTCATGGCTGCACGGATTTGGTGTTTAACCAATTTGGGAATTTTGGGTAAGTCCGGTGTGATTGAACTTACGGGGTTCAACCGGTCAATACTGTGTTTACCCAGTGCATACATCTCCAGTGCAGTAATGGAGTTTAGCATCTTGGGTACGCCGGTTTGAATTACCGGGTCTGCAAATTTAAGGTTAGGCGTGTACTCCGACATCACCATCGCCATTTCATAGTTCTCCATCCCTGAAAGGAAGAGGACTTTGTTATTGTCGAAATAGTTACCCAATTTTTTTTGTACATGACGCACGGCAGAACACTGCAATAAACGGCGAATTCTCGCGCCTGTAGTCACCGGCACACGGGTAACGACATTGGTAAGACGTTTGGTTTCCGGGTGCTCAAAACGGTAGTCGCCCACAGCGTAGTCATCACTGACCATGCCAACACCAACGACATCGCATTTACTTTGCAGTTTTTGCAGGTGTTCCCACGCAGCGGTTTCATCGCCATCGGTTCCGATACGCTGCACGGAAAACGATTCATCCAGAAAGCGTGTTGAGAATTCATAATCCTGACTGGAAGGCCCCAAACTGATACTGATAATTTTTTTCATTGCTGTCCCTTGAAAATGATCTGTCAATTTACCTTTTAACAGTCAATTTCTACCTGTTGTTAGTGTTAACTGTTGTTCAAAAAATGCTCTGATTATTTGAAGATAGTCTAAGTTTGCATTCCATGCTTCATTATCTAAATTCTTCCGAATCATCTATGCGGGTAAAGCATATTCGAATGATTCCTAGAACTTGTTTTTAATTTCAGGACGAAGATTAATCGGCTTTGTTACCGAGTGTCTACTCTAGAATTCGAGCTAAAGCTCAAATGTGATGAATTCGGTCATCTTGAAATTGTGCCGTAACGGGATCAACTTGTGGCGGACTTTGCTATTTCGTATCGCCGTGATTCCAGTCATTCGTTGAAGTATATCGATGCAGCTCTGAATTCAGATCACTTGGTTTTTGCGTTGTTCGTGGGAGAAGACGGGACGATCATCGCGGAGCAAATAAAGCGGCCGGGGGGGAGAGTCGTCGCATCAACCCAAGATATTGGTGCTCAGGTTGATGCGGTTCGACAAAAGCTGGGGTTTTTTAAAGTATAAGCTCAAGTCCAAAAGATAGAGTCATTAATGGGCTGTTGCCAGCTGCTCGGTCGCCTTGACATAAGGTAACTCGATTGTGCCATCAATCTCGCCATAACTGAACCAGCCTTCAGGATCCAGAAAGTATTGCATCGTAAAGCCTTGAACCACAACGCCAACCACATCGCCGGGTTCAAGCTGTTTGATTATGGCTGGCAGGCTCATTTCGTACGTCGCATCACCAGGTAATGGTGTAAACTGATCATTCAGAATCTCCACGTATTGTGATCCATTGCGTCGAACCCCGACTGCTAAATACGCAGTCCCTTCCTGGTCATCTGTAGTTGTGGTGAAATTTGCTTTCAGTTTTGGTATGCCTGCTAAAAGCTTGGCTTCCGTGATCTTTTCTACAGGGATAAAGGCCGGTCTGAAGCCTCCACCAGTCGTTTCTTCCTGACTTGCGGGGCGCAGGTCATCCTCAGGCGTAACCCAGGAGGTCATAATATCGATGGGTTCCATAAATAGTTCAAACCAGCCGCTCTGCATGAGTTTGACCTCGGTTTTGCGAATGGGTTGAGGTGTGCCACCGGTTGTCAATTGAACCAGTTCCTGCCCGTCGTCGTCAGAAAGCGTTACGCAGAGTTTTGGAATATCCTGTTCCATCGGCTTCTTTTTCAATTTGAGATCCCACCAACTGACAATCATATCAATGGTTGAAAACTGCTTGTCTCCGCATTTTATATTGGGTTGGGTATTAAACAGCGGGAAGCCCGACCAGCTTTGTACCGGCCATGGCAGAATGTGACCATCCTGAAGGGCAATCAGCCGGGAATCATTACCGTTTTTAGCTGCGCACTTCCAGTTGCTCACACCGTGGTTAACCGGAAACAGAGTATCTCTGAAGCCCTGCATAAAGAGCGCATCGGCTTGAACGCTTTTCCCCTGCTGGCAGTAGTGTGAAGGACTTCGAATGGCTAAGTCTGCCTCGACTTGCGGATTCATTTCACCGCTGATCAATGACAGGTATTCGCGATTTAAGGCCATGCCAAAATCAAAAAAGCTCAATACAGTTCCAAGGCCGACGAGGGTGCCACCCCATGCGCCTTTTACATGATCGTTTGGTGCAATGGCTTCTTCAAGATCGTACCATGAGGCGACCGGTACAATCGCATCAATGCGTTCATCATTCATACTTGCCAGTATTTGTACCGCTGCGCCGTAACTTTCGCCCATTGTGCCGATTAGCATGTCGTCGTTTTCGTCACGGGTCACTCGCAGCATATTGTCCTCTGCCCAGTCAATTACGCTGCTTAAATCTTCAACCTCTTTCTCGGGGTGCATCAAGTGGATGCTGCCATCACTGTAGCCAAAGCCCCGTTGATCATAGGAAATAACCCAGTACCCTTGCTTCCAGGCTTCGATTGCCGCTTCACCGGAAATAATAAACAAGCCGTAAATGCTGCGCGGATCAAAGGTTCGGTGACCGCCAAAGCCGTGAGTCTGAATGATTAATGGTGCGGTTTCACCGGGTTCCAATTTGGGTTGGTAGATGGTGGCCGACAACTTGGTGCCATCGAAGCTTTTGATGTAAACATCAAAGTAAGTGGCTTCCGTTGGCATGGTCAATGGAATGGGGTCCACATGATCTCTGAACGGAATCATGCCGCAGCCTGAAAGCAGCAGCGTGAAAGATGCGAGCGTGAGTAAGGACCAATTTGTCCATTTTGACTTTGTTGTTGTGTGCATTTGTACCTCTGAAACCCTTGATAATAGGCAGATTGCCGGGATTGAAGCACATGTGTACCAAATGTAATTGACTAGTCTGTCGTTATAAGTGCGTCAGAAGTGCCATAGTAATCACGTAGCGTTAGGCATTATGTCTAACTCAGTGATACGGGAGCGGTTGATTGAAAATCAGGAGTTTTTCAATAATTTGACTTACTTCACAGGGCCCTGGGCATACGGTGTTTCGAAGTAACGCTCGAATATACGAGCAAAGGAGCCATCTGACTGCATGCCATCCAGCGTTTTTTGCCAGGCACGAATATCAATATCTACAGAGCTTTTGTTAGCTGCAATCCATAACGGCAGAGTTTGCAGGGGAGGGCCGAATATCAGTTTCCCTGGGTGGTCTCCTTTGCGCCATCCAACTGCGGCCTCGGGAATCGCCGTATAGAGTGCTAAAACACGGTTATCCGAAAGCGCACCATACAGGCTTTTGCCGTTAAAGGTGATGTAAGGAATATTCTCCTCACGCAGCTTTACTTCTTGAGGGGTTCCGATGATTACGCCAATTCCACGTATATTGCGCGCTTCTTCAAAACTGTCGACAGTGCGCCCGGTTCGCGCTTTGGTGACAAAGGTAACCGGAACGTCCAGAATTTTGCAAATCCACAAGTACTTGTCTTCCCGCTCTTTACTCCGTGTGAGTGGAAAGATCACCGCATTAGGCGTGGTCATCGTAAGTAATTGGGCCCGGTTCCAGGGGAGAAACTGTCTGCTGGCAGATTTCTTCATCCGTTTCAGCATTTCGTTCACGACACTCAGCATGAACCCGGGGGAACTGGATTGTAAAGAGGTATAAACCGGCTCATCTTCAAGGAAAAACATAAAATCAGAAGCGCGCTCGGCCCCTGCCTCGGGAGGCACTTCCCCATGGGCTGCAAAAACGCTACCTGCACATAGACCCAGTGACACCAGAACCGCTGCAAACCGCTTTAAAACAGGTTTAAACGCGAGTGAATGCCGGGGAGTCCCTACCCGGAGATAAATCAATGAGAACCTGATCATCAGTCGAAAGTCTTCCTAATTGAATACCAGCCAGCATAGCATATAACTTTAGAATCAAATTTGTTTAAACGCTACTGTAAAGGCCGGTTGTATTTTATGTGGCGTGGGCAGGTGGTCTGATTAGGTTCTACTAAATGCGTATGTGGACTGGTCAACTTAACAGAACAAAAAGTGTCCTAGCCGCTAGTTTACAGCATAATAAGTGATCTGTATTTGATTTCGGAGGGACTGCCGTTGTGCGTGTGTGCTGACCGGGACTATCATACCCAGCAGAATCATGACTGAATCGCTCACGAAACGTCTAGGCTAATTGGCCATCATGCGAAATACAAAGTAAGGATAACTTAATGAAGAAATTGGTAGTTGTAGTAATTGGGGTTTTCTTGTCGTTCAGTGCGTATTCGCAAGATAGCAAACGGGAAAGCGTAGAAGAACTCCTTCGCGTTACAAATATGGAATCCATGATTGATGGTATGTATGGTCAGATGAACCAAGTTTTCCAAGGTATGGGCGCGCAATTGGGTGTCAAGCCCGACGAGCAGCCCATATTTGATGCTTACATGAAAAAGGTATTTTCTGCTATGACAGAAACAATGAATTGGGAAAAACTGAAAGAACCCATGATTGATATCTATTTAAAGCATTACACTGAAAAAGAAGTTCAAGATATGCTGACGTTTTACCATTCTGAAACGGGTCGTTCCATGGTTGAAAAAATGCCGGTGGTTATGGCTGACTCTATGAAAATCTCACAAGGAATGATGACGTCATTCTTGCCCAAAGTTCAGAGCATGGCGCATGAGCTAAGAACCGAATTGGAAAATCATAGAAACAAGAAGTAACGCGAAAAGAAGAGCTCGAGCCGGAATTTATTCACCCGTTCTTAACTGCACAAGATTCGTCACAGAGCCGTACCTTCTCGGGATGGTATCAAATATGTGCTGAGAACGGATGTGATGTATTCTGCCAAATAGACGAGTTGTATTTGTGCTTGCAGCGTTTTCATATTGCTGTCACGCCCAGTTTTACTAATCTGACGACTTCATTCATCTCTGCATCTGTATTGAATCTGAGTTCGATCCAAGGAGAATTAGGCGATCTTTTGGGGTGCACAAACGAATCCGGCGGGTGAATCAGATTCTCCTGCTGGATGAGCTTTTTAGTTAGTCTCAAATCAAGTTCGTTATCATTATGGAAATGCGCAAATTCTTTGTCGTGATAGTGAAGGGCAGAGCCACCTGCAACGGGGGAGGCCATATTGCGAAGCCCTGGTATTTTTTCGACTTCTGCAATCAATTTTTCCTTTAGTGAAGGCATCGCTCTAACTTCTCTTTTAAGACTCATTTTACTTTAAGCGCCATTCTCCGATCCAGATTTCGCTGTGTGCCGGAATGGTTTCTGGTTTGTCGCACCCATGCAATGTCTTGTGTTGAATCCAAAGTCATCTGCCGGTCTCTTGAATTGTCAGACTTAAAACCACCTTTGGTTTTAAAACCTGCATTATTTCGAGGCGAATTGTACATATGATACACAGTAACAGACGCTGTTTTACCGGCAAGATAGGCTTGAGCGAGACAATCCGCTCCCCGCGCATCGCCCACTACAAAACGAGCGTTCTCCGATAAAGCAGATTCGATTTGAGGAACATAGTATTCTTTAAACTCTTCATCCGATAAATCGAGGTGGCCGCTGATGAAGTAGGTTTCAATAGGCATTTTTTTCTTACGCATCGATCCATAAAACATGAAAAAAGTTGCTCGTCTTGATTTAGGGTCAACAGACCCAGTGTCAATTCAGTCCCACTTATGATTCTACAAGATACGGGTAGTGCCGAATACCGTTTTCATAAACCTGCTTAAACCTACTCAAGGTTTAAACGAGCCTATCCCTACAGCGCAGGGTGCGCGGAAAGCAGGGTTACGCTTTCCTGAATCAAGTCGGGACTCATGCCCGGTCTACCATCAAGGCGAGCCTCGACGGAGTAACTAACCCAATTCACACGACGAAAGTGACGCCAGCCACTCAGAAAATCTAATGATTTTTCGAGTGGTTGGTACCAACGCTGAAGTTTGTTGTAATACTGATAATCCCCGAGCGCCATCCTTACAGGCGGATGCTCGGTCTTAACGGTACCCTTCGCGTTAATACCAATGAGTTGTTTTGGCGGCTTGTCTTTAAAGCCATAATGCCGACGACCAATCACTAACGCGGCCGCATGGTGATCTGAGAAACCGTGTCGATCGCGATATTTCATCCGCCCCAATAATGAGGTATAAGCAGGATTGACGCGATAAAGGCGTATGCCGCGTTTAATGCTTTGCGTTTCAATCAAGTCCTTGATCTTACCGTAAGCAAAGGCATTCAACATACGGGCATACTGAGGATGATCCTGCTTTTGGTATTGCCGTTTCTTCTGCTGAAAATCCAGCTTTTCAATCACCACCGCTTTACTTTGCTGTGCGGCAAAGTCCATCAGGTCTCGTACGGCATCCCCAATAATGGCTGCCCGTTGAGCATCATTCTTATAGTGTAACGGTAAGTCAAACGTTCGGTGTTGCAGTGGGTTACCGTTTCGATCCAGCTCGACGACCGCTAAGTGGTCCGGGTTGACATCTACACCGATGACACCTTGGTCATCATCGATCCACTCTGCTTGCTCTGTTGGGCCTGCCACTTCCACGCTAACGAGTAACCGCCAACCTTTTTCGTCTCGCTTAAATCGAAAACTCAGGGATTGCCCTTTGATTGATTTATCGTGTTTTTTAACCTGATTCTGCCAAACGGCTTGGGCAATCGCCGCCTTTCCATGCTTGAATTGCAGGCGATCAATGTTAATGGTCGTGCCGAACGTGGCGCGTAATTGGTGGGGCACCAGGAGTTTTAGCTGGTAAGCATCTTCTTGCTCACTGGGCGATAGCTGGGCATTTTGACAGCCCCAGGATTCATCATGAGAACCCACCATTAGAAATTCGCGGTGTCGTGCTTCGTGCCAGCGTTGTTTCCAGCCTTCAATGGCCGAACCCGTTTCTAACGCTTGACGCTCTTTCAGCAGCTTTCGACCACCAAAACAAATCGGTGTTTTGTTTTCCTGTTTTTCGGCCACCAAGGCGGACTGCTTTTGCTGCCAACGACGCAGTTTAACTTCCTTCTGTCGTAACCTGTTGCGAAGTTGTTTCGCCTGTTGCGGGCAGCCTTTCTCTGCAACATGATCACAGCGTTTATTTAGCTTGTTGAGCGTCTTCTCCAGCTGTTTGATTTTAACGTCCAGCGTCACCAGTCGGTTGTTTCGATTGGTTTGGTAAGACTGGATTAAGCCTTTAATGCTTTGCTGGACGCCTTGAAACACCCGATAGCTGAACGGCATCCCCATTTCATGCATAAACTGGGTACGATTCAATTGCTGGGCTTTAGGCTTTTGTAAGTTAGCAAACCAACGAAACTTCACTTGATTCCACAGCTCGGCATATTGACACAATGCCGCATCCTGCTCATAAATCAAATCAAGTCGGGTTTCAAACGTGAGTGTTTTCGTTGGCGTATCCACTAGGCGATGGCTCTTAACGACTATGGTCACCCGGCGTACGGAAATCTGAGAAAAATCGTGATTCTTTTTCCCAGCGACGAAGGGTGGAAACGGCCACACCCAGCAGAAAAGCGGCAGCGCCTATCGATAGAAATTCAGCCATAATCATCACCTCCATCCATGAGAAAACAATGCTGTACAAACCACTGTTTATGAGTAGGTTTAGTCAAGTATTTCGTTAACTGTTAAAGCCCTGATAGAATTCGAGCAACAAAAGAGTTTTCAAGTTTGTGCCCTGAGACTGCTACGTTGATGTGTGTAAGCATTTATAAGTCTGTGAAGAGCCAGAAATGAACATGTTTTAAAGTCGCTACTGATCAGCCCCATTGTTTATCTGACTGAATTGACATGGATTGTTCATGGAAAAGGAGTAGAAATAGTCAAAGAGATTCTACAAAGGAGAAGGTAAATGAATGTGTTTAATATCATAGAGGAGTTGTCCAAACACCCAAAGGGCACCTTCCTTAATCTGCATAAATTCAACGACCACCATATTGGCGTTTGTGATATCTCTGGTGAATCACCTGTTTGGGAGATGCATCCTGATACAGATGAGTTCTTCTATATCCTCGAAGGACAGTTCGAAATAGTCCTGCTTGACGGTTCTGAAACGCCCAAATTCTCCGTGAGTGCGGGATCATCCTTCGTAGTGCCCAAAGGGATCTGGCATAAACCAGCAGCGCCAGATGGATGTAAATTTATTCATTTCACCCCTGGGGAATCACTTCACTCGCAACTTGCTGATCCGCGTACATAAAATGCGAGGTACGCGGATATTAATGCATTACGCTGGATGATTCGGTATTGCTCCGCTGTACCTTACTTCTCCATTACTTCCTGTTGCGGTTGGCTTGCAATCTCTTCTTGAGAGATAGCGTCAACTCCGGATTTATCTGGAATATAAGACATTGCCCGTTCCGCCAGTGCGGTAATGGTGAGGCTGGGGTTTACGCCCAGATTAGCGGAAAGCATGGAGCCGTCAACGACATACATGTTTTGGTAATTAAACACGCGATTTTGCGCATCGATTACCCCTTTGTCAGGTGATTCCGCCATGGCACAGCCGCCCATGCAATGGGCTGTCATGGGAACATTAAAGAGTATTTCACTGAGTGAGCTGAGTCCAACTCCTCCCGTTGCCGCAGCGGCTTTCTGGGTGAATTCGTTAGCCTCAGGGATAAACGTGGGTATCGGATTCCCCTGTGTGGTCAGTTTTTTCTTGAAAGGCCAATACCAGGCACGCTTCCAACGCATGTTGATATGGCCATCGAGGGTCTGCATTACCAGAAAAATAATGGTCTCGGAGGCAAACCGGTATGGTATGGAGCTTCGGATACCGGCAATTGGTCGTTTAATCAATATTTTGATCATGGCCAGTAGCCAATACAATACGCGCGTCGGGCCGGGTTTGCCACCCGTCAGTATCGTAAGCAAACTACTTAATAAATTAGACCCTTCCGGATATCTCACTGCTTCGATGTGTGTGTACTGGTCAATATGGATGCCGGATCCGATTGATACACCCTTTGACATATCCTCTTTGGTTCCAGGATAGCGTACACCAAGAATGGACTCCGAATTGGTACGCACCCGGTTGCCAAGATCATCGGAGATGTTCGGGAGTGAGCCGACATCTTTGAGGTGAAAGAGTAATTCTTGTGTGCCAAGGGATGATGCTGCAAACACAACATTTTGTGCGGTGATCCGGGTCTGGATTTTGTTGAAGCGTTCAAACGTAGGCACGGTGAGTACTTCATACCCCTCTGCACCATCCGCCTTGCCATTTAGAGGCTTTACATCCACGACACGGGTTTCCGGTTGCACCGTTGCACCTCTTTTCTCTGCCAGATACAAGTAATTTTTATCCAGAGTATTTTTGGCGTTGTGTTGGCACCCAACCATACAGCCGCCGCAGCCAATACAGGAATTTCGGTCTGGCCCTTCGCCTTCAAAAAACGGGTCGGGATAACGTTTACCGGGCTCATCGTTATCGTCACCAAAAAAGACGCCGACGTCCGTCAGGTAAAAACTGTCCTCCACACCGGCTGAAGCGGCCATTTCCTTCAACTTGTAATCTGCTGGGCCGGGCCTGCGGTTTTCGGTCACGCCCAACATGTACTTGGCTTTTTCATAGTGTTCGGGCATCACTGATTCCCAATCATCCAGCCCCGCCCAGTTACCTTCCTTCCACACCGAATTTGGTGGTACTAAAAGGGTTTGCGCATAGGTGATCGAGCCTCCACCGACAGCATTGCCATGGAGAATCATCACATGCTTGAACAGGCGTAAGCTCAAAAAGCCTTTGAGACCCAGCGCGGGCCGCCATAAATAGTCCCAGAACTTCCAGTTGGTTTTTGGCAGATTATCCGGTGTCCAGCGCCGACCTTGCTCCACTACCAGTACGCGATAACCCTTCTGGCTTAACCGGTAGGCAGAAACGCTGCCACCAAACCCGGAGCCAATTACAATGTAGTCGTAATCATGTGTTTGCATGTCTATTTTCCTTGTTATGATGCATAAACTCTAAAAAAAGCGGTACTTAGCCGGTATGCGAAGCTGCCTGCTTCTGCCCAGTGCAGGCGGCGTTTTAAAATGCGTTAATAGTAGGTTGATTCAGTTCTTGCTACACTGTGTGTCGGGGACAAAAAATCAATAAAAAAGGACAGATCTTCATTGTCTATATCGTTTTGATCGAACTGTATAACCGGGATAGATATGTTTAGTTGGGACTTTACGCGAAGTGTAACCGGAATGCGCCTGCTGGCTGATTTTGCTGGTGAGCATGACTTGCCATTGTCTGATGTGTTAGCGGGAACCCGGGTCACTCAAGCTCAGCTATCAGACCCCGCCGCAATTGTAACTGCAAGCCAAGAACTGCGTATGACGCAAAATCTTGTGGAAAAACTGGGACATATCCCTGCATTGGGGATTCATGTAGGCAAGCGGTACCACTTCACGGCCTACGGGCCCCTTGGCTTTGCCATTGTCAGCAGTCGAACGGGGCGGGATGCCATGAATGTGGCAATGCGTTACTTCCACTTGACGTTCGCGTATACCCGTTTTGTAGTAGAGGATACCGAAGAGCACATTCGCACAACCATTCACGATGATGAAGTTCCTCAATCTGTACGCAGATTTATCATCGAGCGAGACAGTGCCGCGTTAATCACGGCCTTGCGGGATATTTTTGGTCTTGAATCTATGCTCGAATTATTAAGCTTCAACTATGAGCCTCCGGACTGCGGATCCTGTTATGAAGACTTCTTTGGTTTGAAACCAACGTACAACGCAAACCAGAATGTTGCACTGCTCAATAAAGAACGAATGGAGCAACGACTCCCCCAAGCAAACGATCTCGCGCTGGAGGTTGCAGAGAAGCAATGTGAAGTCATTCTGAATCAGAGGGTTGCCCGCAGTGGCCTGGCTGTACAAATCCGTAGCCATTTGGCACTCCGGGCAGCTGATATGCCGGCAATGGATGCGGTCGCATCACGTTTTTGCATGACCACCAGAACATTACGCCGTCGTCTAGAAACCGAACACACCTCCTTTGCACAGCTCCGCAATGAAGTCCGGCGCATGCTCGCAGATGAATACTTACTTAATCTTGATCTGCCTGTAGAGCAAGTTGCCAATAAACTGGGTTACGCTGAATCAACCAGTTTCATCAATGCCTTCAAAAACTGGTACGGGGTAACACCTCATGCTTATCGTTTGCGAAAGGCTTGTAATCGCCCGGCAAACATTGACTTAAAAAACGAGGGATAAGATTTCCAATGGGGTACGTCGTTTCGGATACAACCTTTGAAAATTGTATGCGGTTGCAAAAAGAATGGGTTGATCGAATGATTCGAAAGGGTGACAGTTCAAGAGTAATTTTAGGACCTTTATCCTGCATGCCAATTCGCTTTGAAACCCCTTATGGCTCCATAGGTACAGGTTCACCGTGGGCAGTAGATCATGAGCGAAATTATTATTTGATTGAAACGAATTCGATAGCTTTTGAAATTCGTTCATTTGTTTTTAATATGGATGGAAACATATACCATTTAGTTACGTTGCCTTTTAAACCATATTGTCTGCAACAACTCTCTAATATTAAAGATCTTTCACTACGAGAAAAAATTGAGACTGAAGTCATTACTGCTCTTCGTTTATGTGTAGACTTCGATCACGACATGTACTTTAAGGACGCGTTGTAAGGAAAAAGTAGAGCACCTACCTTACCGGGATTTGAATAATGACAATCGATTTTATCGCTGTATTCATCACATTTTTTGCTGTAATCGACCCTATTGGGACTGTTCCTGTTTTTATTGCTGTTACTGAGAAGTATGATTTAAAAACAAAAAGGCGCATTGCCTTTTTTGCGACCGTTGTATCAGCCTTTGTATTGCTTTTCTTTGTCGTTGTCGGTGAGCTTATCCTGAAGGCGTTGTCTATACCGCTTCCTGCGTTTCAAATATCCGGGGGCATCGTGTTGTTCCTGTTTGCGATGAATATGATATTCGGTGAGAGCAAACCTGAAGAGGAGCTAAAACTGCTGAAAACTTCCCATAGAGAAACGGCCGTTTTCCCTCTGGCTGTACCCTCAATAGCCAGTCCGGGAGCAATGTTGGCGGCGGTTTTGTTAACGGAGAATTCGATTTTTAGTATTTGGGAGCAGGTTCAAACAGCTTTGGTTATGTTGTTAGTGTTGGTGCTTGCCTGCGTATTTATGCTTTTATCCGGTTTTATCGCCAAATTGGTGGGAACGAGTGGTGCAAGCGTGATCAGTCGAGTGATGGGATTGATCCTATCGTCAATTGCGACGGCCAACATCCTGAATGGCATAAGTGAGTACTATAAACAGTTTCCGCTCTAGAAAACCCGATTAGAGTAGTAGCTGCAGGTTATAGCGTTAAAAACTCGACTACCGTAGAAATTCCCAGTGTGAACCGCTAACATCTACGATAGGTTTTAATAGCTGTGTGGAATACATGGATGAACAAAGAAACTCATAATGAATTGCCGCTGGATGATCCTGATCCGATCATTCGTGCCAGCCATCACGCGATACGGTTTGCCGTTAAATTGCTTGCTATTTTGATGGTGATTGTTATTTTTTTTGGAATTGCCGATGTTGTTTATGTATTGTTCCAGAGACTTACTTCGGATCCGATGTACCTGCTCAATATCAGTGATATTTTCGAAACATTTGCGGCTTTCCTCGCTGTTCTGGTGGCAATTGAGATATTCGTGAATATACGTATCTATCTCAGAAGTCACGAGCTTCCAGTAAAACTCGTCATCGCAACTGCTTTAATGGCTGTGGCACGGAAGATCATTGTACTCGACTTCGAGAAAATTGAAGCGCTGGAAGTTTTCTCTCTGGGGGCTGTGGTACTGGCGCTGGGCTTGACCTACGGTTTTATGGTGCGTGCTGAGCACCAAAAGAGCCGGGATAATGCATCGACTACTTGATGCTCTGATTCGTTTCTGAACGGAGGTTTTGGGCGAATTTCCAACAGGATCAACCGATGCTCGCCCCATCGCCTGCGATGCTTGTAGCTATTACCACTATACTAATTAACACCACAGAAAAAAACTGCGACGTACGCCTCGGTAATTCTAATAATAAGGTGTGGCATCGAGTGAAATCTGGGCTTTCCATGATTTGGGCATGTCTTCTGTTCCGTTAAAGTCATTCCTGTTAATTCCCATGCCCGGATTAGTAAGGCAATTTTAAACGGAGTTGATGATGAATTGGCCTATTGATAATGCAGAGTGGCTTAAAAACAGAAAACAGGCTTGGTTGGAGTTAAAAGCAAATAGTATTGATGTTCTTACTTGGTTCCGTAGCAAAGACTTAAAACAGGTGAGGCACTATTTTTTAACTGGTGAAGAAGATCAGGACAATCCGCTGCCAGACTACTCCCATGGTAAACGTTTGGCCAAATACCCCGTGCCGCTTTTTATTAAGATATGGTTTTATCCGGAGCCTTCTCTTGAATATTTTAGATCATTACTCAGCCATGCTGGTATCAGAGATATAAGAGATTGTTATCACTCAATTGGTTTGTCTAATTTTCCTCAGTACAACACAGATTATGGAATGATGGGAGGACGTGAAGAGGTTGTTTTTTATGCATTATATGGAAACACTTTCGAAGAATATAGATCACTACCTTTTGCATTGCCAGAAACGGAACTAGGGTTCGCTAATCAGTTTGGAGGTTATCAAGCAGTAATATTTTGGCTGTTGCAAGGCTACCCAGTTTTTAGTTCTGTCCAGTATAGTATTAATCATTGGTATCAATCGTTGCCTCTCCGTGACGATTTGTATCAAGAAAAAGATGATTTGATCTATTTAATGTATCTCATTGATAATTTTGATGATCCACATGGTTTGCCACGTGAGAGTAGTAGATATTTCAGAGTCGCAGAGAAGTATCTAGATATATTTGAAAATAAGCCGCTACCTGCTTGGGTAAAGGATTTGTGGGATGGGGTGAAGAAAAAGGAAGTGACGGTGCCAGAGAAATATCAGCATTATGAAAGGTCAAAGTTTTAGATAATCAAGTATCGATGAGCAGAAAAGTAATTGCGAGTAAGCAGTAGACACCCCACTCATATTTCGAAAACAACGAATTACGCAACAAAGCTTGTCGATACGCGATCATTTAACAATCTCTACCCTTGATCAAGCCTTCACCGTACCAATCAAACAATAACTTGAGTAATTGCTCTAAAATGCTACATTCTTCAGTAGTGCAACCGTTATTCGTTGTTACTGGCTGTTAACGTTATTTGTTCCCCATAATAAAAATGCTATGGAGTACCCACTGTGAACGTGCCTGAATTGCTTGATGATGTAGAGACCCGCCTGGTTAGAACGCTTCGTTTATCCCGCTTGAAGAACAAGATTGTCGGTACCGGATATATTACCGGGTTGCGGGCATTGTCCACGATCCTGAATATTCCTAAGCCGACGGTATTTATGAGTAAAGGGGCATCGATTCGTCTATGCGAGTCTGTTTCCCAGTTCGGTCTTGAGAAAGCGCTGATTGTGACGGATGAAATGCTTTATAAGCTCGGCGTGCTGGATGGCATTCTGGCGGAGCTGGATAAGCAGGGCATGCAGTATTCATTGTTTACGGAAGTTTTGCCGGATCCGACGTTTCAAGTGGTTGATGCAGGCCTTCGACGTTATCAGCAAGATAGTTGTGATTGTGTAATGGCTATTGGGGGTGGGTCATCTATTGATGCGGCCAAAGTCATTGCGTTAGCCGCTACCAATGAGGTTGAGCCCATCGGTCTGGTGGGAATCCTGAAAGGTAAGAAACCGGCTGCGCCGTTTTTTGCGATTCCGACAACATCCGGCACAGGATCGGAGGCAACCATTGGTGCGGTTATTTCGGATGCGGACTCGCACAAGAAAGAACTGGTGATCGATACCAAAGTCGTGCCTCTGCTTGCGGCACTGGATCCGGAACTGATGAAAGGATTACCTGCTCATATTACTGCAGCCACTGGCATTGATGCCCTGACGCACCTGATCGAAGCCTACTTGAGTGGCCTGGCAACAAAAGAATCGGATTATTATGCAAGATCCGGTATACAAATGATTTTTGAAAATCTACCCCAGGCATGTAAGCGTGGTACGGTGATTCGTGCACGGGAAAAGATGGCGCTTGCCTCTTATTATGGGGGCTTAACGATCAATATAGCCGGTTTGGGCTACGTACATGCCTTTGCTCATCAACTGGGGGCGCTATATCAGATTCCCCACGGAGAATCCAACGCGAAGGTTTTGCCCCAGGTATTAGAGTTCAACAAGCTCTGTTGCCAAGAGCGCATGGCGGAATTGGCCAGAATGCTCAAACTAGGCAGAGAGGGTGATTCCGACAGCGAGCTTGCCAGCGTATTTATCGAAGCCGTGCAGAAGTTGATCGCCGATGTAGGTATTGAACCTACGGTGGAAAAGCTGGCCCGAAAGGATTTCAATACCATTATCGCAGCAGCCTTTAAAGAGGCCAATACAACCTATGCGGTTCCCAAATACATGTCTTACGATGAAGCAGAACAGCTGTTGATGGCATTGGCCGCTACCGGTATGAATTTACCCAAATGATTGCTTGGTAAAATCCGTAAATTACGGATAATATGTATTTTACATATTATAAGTATTTAGGTGATTTTATGGCACAGGTAACATCAGGTGAATTGCAAAAAGAGTTTGGCCGCTATCGAACTATCGCGCATCGGGAAGCTGTTGTCATCACCAATCACGGCAGGGAAGATTTGGTTCTTATATCCGCAGAGGAATATCGCCGACTACAAGAGCTGGAAAAAAGAGCATTTCATGTTTCAGAAATGTCAGATAATGATTTACTGAGTCTATCTGAAGTCGAGATTCCAAGAGAAGCAAGCCAGTACAACGATGAACTGAAGTAATGGCGAAAATACCTGAAATCGGTCATGTTATAAAATATTCCTATCTTTGGTGGAACGAACATCGGAAAGGCAAGGTCGAAGGGCTTAAGGAAAGGCCTTGCAGTGTTTTGCTTAATCGGAAAGATGAAAATGGCAGAACAGTATTGTTTGTTCTACCAATCACTCATACCCCTCCGGAAGACCCAGAATCTGGTATCGAAATCCCAGCAGCAACCAAAAAACGTTTGGGCCTAGATGAAGACAGGTCCTGGGTCATCACAACAGAATTCAATAAATTTAGTTGGCCTGGCTATGACATTCGGAAACTCGATAACGGCTTATACAGTTATGGTGTTTTGCCTGAAAAGTTAATTACAGAGATCATAAAATCAGTACAGAACAATGCAAGAGTCAATAACTCCAGTATCGTTGACAGGGATGATTGAAACATGATCAAAGGCCCGAATTGTTCGGGCCTTAAGTTATGCTTATTGCATCGCCTTATTCACATTGGCGTTGCTCATTTCTTTACTCTCAGGATCTTTGATCAGCTCCGCGCGAAACAGTTCACCCAGGTTCTCGACATTAGGTGGCAGGACCATGGTCTGGTGATGTCCGGGTGTCATGTGAACAGTAATGTTGCCGGTGACCCAGTTGTGCCAGCCCAAAGTTTGATCTTGACCGCAGATTTCTTCCGCAAAGTGCGCTTCTCCCTGAGGTCGGAACAGGGTGAGATTGCCATTGTACGTGCGCGGCTGATAGGTTTCGACCGCGTGGTAGTTTTGTTTACTGACATTTAAGATGCGCCGAGCCTGTTCGATGCTGAAACCCATTGGCAGGGCCTGGGCTTCACGTGTCGCGTCGATTGCGATATTGAGCTGGGTCTCGGTATCTTTACCGCGTAACGCATCCGGATCAACCTCAGCAATGCCGCCGAGCAGGGAGGCGATAATTTCAGCATCATCATGGTCGGCAAACTTTCCCTGAAATACGTCAGGTGCATAGGCGTCTATCAAGCCGAGGAAGGCGATTTCACGACCTCTTTCCTGCAAGTGTACTGCGAGTTCAAACACCGCTACACCGCCGAATGACCATCCGGCGAGATGCAGTGGCCCTTCTGGTTGATCCTGACAAATTTGTTCTGCATAGTAACGGGCCATTTCTGGGATCGACTCGATCGGATTTTGCCCGGGTTCGATACCTTGGGCCTGAATCCCGGTGACAGGCATGTCCGGCATCAGCTGGTTCGCTAAATGGTAATAGCACAACACGGTTGCCCCGGTGGGGTGAATGATATAGAGCGGATTTTGAGTTTCATGACTGGTGATAACCACCAAAGGAGACCATTCACTGGATTCCAACTGCTGTTGATGGGACTTTATTTTCGCGGAGAGCTGTTCCACTGTGGGGTATTCGAAGAGCGTTGTGAGTGGGAGGTTAACTGAAAACGTTTGTTGAATCGCACTCATCAGTCTAACCGCGAGCAGGGAAAATCCGCCCAGTGCAAAAAAGTTATCCGTCGCACCGACATTTCGACAGTTGAGTAGCCGCTTCCAGATTGAGGCTACTTTAAGCTCGATTTCATCCCGTGGGGCGATAAAGTGAGTATTGGTGCTTTGGATATCCAAACGTTCCAATTGAGCATAATCAACTTTTCCTGAAGGGGATACCGGAATTTGCGGGATGATATTAATCAGATCCGGCCGCATAAATTCCGGCAGCGCCGTTTCGAGTGAAGTCTTGATTTCTGTTGCAGCCAAATTGCAACCGGGCTGGAGTACAACAAACGCAACAAGACGTTTTAGTTCTGTTGTTAAAGCGGTTTCCTTGGGGCCCGTGGTGACAATCTGCGCGACAGTTGCCGCTTGTTGAATGCCTTTTATTTTGAGCAATTTGGACTCGATTTCTTCTGGCTCGATGCGGAAACCTCTAACCTTGAGTTGCCGATCAATGCGACCCATATGGCGAATGCGGCCATCGGGTTGCCAACTGGCGAGATCTCCAGATCGATAAAATGGTACACCGTCCAGCGTGATGAACTTTTTTTGCTGGTCTTCATCGCGGTTATGGTAGCCAAGTGCCAGTGACAGGCCCGAGATAAGCAATTCACCGGGCACACCCACCGCGCAGTCGCGCACGGCAGGTTCCGAATCGGAGGGCGCAACAATGCGACAGCTGACATTCTGAATTGGCTGGCCGATATCCGGGCCCAGTGTGGCTGATCGATCCAGTTCTGGTTGAGATGGCACCACACCCATCGTCGTACAGACTGTTGCTTCTGTCGGGCCATAGGCATTGATGAGTTTACATCGATGTCGCCAACGATTTGCAATCTCGGCGGAGCATTGTTCTCCTGCAACGATGATGGTTTTCAGATCATCGTTCGTTTGCTCGTGGGGTAATAGAGCCAGGGATGAGGGCGTCAGTGTGATATGCGTTACGCCAAACTCACTGATGGCGTGATAAAGATCCGGGCCGGGCATGATCTCGTCACGAGGAAATACGACGAGGTTGCCACCGCTCCAAAGCGATGTAAACATTTCTGAAATTGATGCATCGAAGTTTAACGAAGCAAATTGCAAGGTACTGGATGTCGCATCAAGCTCGAATTCGCGAATTTGAGCGCTGATCAGATTGGACAATGCGGTTGCTTTGATTTTGACCCCTTTGGGTAATCCCGTAGAGCCCGATGTGTAAATCAAATAAGCAAGTTCAGATGGATAGTGAGCGCCCGGGTGTTCCAGCACGGTCAGTGTCAGTGTCAGTGTGCCTGATTCCAGCATCGGCGCTGGAATTTCAAACTGTTTCGCTGAGCTTTTGACATTCTCAAGTAACCCGAGCGGGGCGTCTGCCTGAGTACTTAGAATAACGTTGCAGCCGCTATCTTTTAGCATGTGTTCGATGCGGTCACTGGGGTAATCCGGGTCCAGGGGCAAAAAAGCGGCATTCTGATCGAGTGTCGCGAGCATGCTGGCCACCTGTTCGATACCGGGCCGGAAATAAAGGCCGATTAGTCGCTTATCCACTGAAGGATCATTGGCCTGATGCTGCGGATCGGATTGAGTCGAACTTTGATTCAGGAATGCTTCCAACTGGCTTGAGATTGCCCGTATCAGCGTATCGAGTTCGTGATAGCTGATTCTGTCCTGTTGGGTTGTAACTGCAATGTTACCGGGGTGTGCAGAGACAATCTGCAGCCACTGTTCGGTCAGCGTCTCGTCTGGCAAGGGTATGGCTGGCCCATTTTGGGCTTTCTGAACAATATCCTGATCCAGAGGACCGAATAAATCGAGCGTGTTGATAGCACGAGTTGGGTTGCCCAATGCCTGCTTTAGCAGATTTTGCAAGTGCTCCATAAAAAGCGGAAGACGTGCTTCGTTAAACCGGTGTTTTCGAGCTTGCAATTCGTAATTCAAAACGCCATTTTGTCCTGACGTGATAAACAGGCTAATGTCATTGTTAAGTGTTGCAGGCAAGCTGCCATGAATCGCATCATAGGTCACGGCAACATCGAATAACGGGCAGCGGTTGTCTGGTGCTGCAAGGGAAAAATCATCGATAATTTGTTGCCAGGAATAATGTTGATGCTGATAGGCATCCAGCAATTGTGTGCGAATCTGCATTAATGCGTCTTTAAAACTATGACCCTCGTTAAGGGTCGATACGATTGGTAATGCATTGTCGACTGCGCTTGTGACGTCATCGTCGTGCTTCCGTGCAGGTGAGCCCGTAACAATGGATATATTTTGCGTATCGTTGTCAGCATCAAAACCATAGCGCCGAAGGCAAAGGTGAACACCACTGACGATGATCGTGTAAATTAAAAAGTGTCCTCCCTGACTTATTTTTTGAATGAGCTCAGAGACTTCAGCGTTAAGTTGTCCGCTGACTGATTGAAAATCCATCGCCGTGTTATTACTGTCGAGGGGGAGATTGCTGCGATCAATTGCCTTGCTGAGCGAGCGTTGCCAATAGTCACGGGCGGCGATGGTATTGGCATCAAAGAGTAACGTATTTTTATTCTGTTCAGGCATTAATTAAAACTCCGGCTAAAATGCAAAGCTTTCCATGGCATCGTCTTTTACATGGTGGGTTGCAGTGTGGTGAACACTGCTCATCATCTGGGTGTCGGTTTGTTTGTAAATCAACAGGTTTTCGATGGCGTCGAATACGGATTCCGGTATTGATTTCAGACTTGAGTCTGTGAGCTGGGCTTTTACAGCCATATTGAATAAAGCGATATAGTCGATGACCTGTTGCTTACTGTAACCTCTGCGTTGCAGATAGAACGTAGACCATTGTTCAAAGCCATGTTGTGGTAACCAGGTTGAGTTGCGGGTATCGAAAAACAACCTTTCCACCCAATCACTGGCGGTATCGCTGTCCATAGTGTCGTGTTTCCAGGAAAAACCGTTACCCGTGAGTCCGTATTGTTCACGGTTTTTCCAGATGGGGGTCAAGGGGTCGCAATACCAGAGCTGTGCCCGGAAAAAGTCCGGTTTGGCTTCCTCTATTAATGACTGGGTCTCCCGGATTGTAGCTTCTGTTTCCCCCGGGAAGCCGATGATCAAACTGGCGTGCGCGGAGATACCTGCGGCTTGTAACTGGGGGATTGCCGCCGCAAAATGCTTCCGTCGCGCCGTTTTGTTCATATTCTTGAGCAAAGTATCACTGCCGGATTCCACACCTAGAAATACGCCCTCGCAACCGGCTTCTCGCATTAGGTGGATGGTTTCTTCATCGCCCTGATCACTGCGATAGAATGAATTCCATTTGAACCCGTAATTGCGACGGATCATCATTTTGAGAATATCTTTGAATCGCTTTTTGGGCACATTGAATGTGTCATCCAGAAACGTCAACGTATCGACACAGCCAAGATCGGCAATACGGTCCAGTTCTTCTTCAACCAGCTCAGGGGATAAGGTTTTGTATGCACCTGCTCGTTGGGGAAACCCACAGAAAGCACAGCTGTAAGGACAGGATTTTGCGGTACGGAGCGAAATAAACTGTGACAGTTGTTTTTTGGGAAACAGAGCATAATCGACCGGCTCGTCTTCAAGTGCATTGTTTTCTACGGCCTTTTCAGTCCGGATGAAGGGCGGGGATATGGTATTTCGGTTCTTGTACAAAAGATTATTAATGTCTGATAACGGTTGTTCCCGCCGCAATGCTGTCAGTATTTTCGCCAGGGTTTGTTCACCCTCGGAACTGATCACATAGATATCTGCACCCAAATAGCTGAAAAGACTGTACAGCTCCTCATCACTTCTTAAATCTGCCTGTCCGGCAATGTAAGGGCCACCGACAATGACTTGGGTTTCAGGGCTGAGAGACTTAACAAACTGGATGATTTCAATCATCGGTTGCGGGGTGACATACAGGGTTGTGGTTACTGCAACCGCGCGAACTTTTCCTGTGGTGAGCAATGTCTTGAGGCGGTCTTTTTCCTGTTGAAACAGGTTAATCCATTCGGTGTTGAAATCCCGTTTACGCAGAAACGTTGTGAGATAGCTGACGGCTGGCCAGAGAAAATCAAGATTGTTGAATGGGCGGAACGGATCTGGCTGGCCTGATAGGTCGGTCTCAGTCTCGTCGATGGCTGACCCGAATTTGGGATTATGCTTCCGGTAGACTTCGTTGATCAGATCCAATGCCGTGTACTGCGAATCATTGTGTTCAACAAAAGCCAGGCGCAAATCGCGCCAGGCACCACCATTGTTGTCCACAGACCGGACCAGTTCAACATGAGAAGGGGTTTCCGGCATGTTCATCCCGATAACGATGCAATCAATCATTTCGAACTCCTTCTAAAAGTTAAACTCTTCGTTTTGGTCATTGGTTGCAACGCTTTGGGTTGCGGTTCCGGCTTGTGCCGATAGCTGGGTTAACGGGCTATCGGGATTATCGGTACTCTCTGTTACGATGTTCAGGTAAAGCGCCATCAAAAGGGTCGCATCTTCGTCACTGAAATAGTTGTGATCGTATTCCAATACGATATCGAACGAGGTTCTGGTTTGACTCACAGACATGACCAGTGGATATTTCGCCTGTCCGCGGCGCGCCGGAAGCAGGCTTATCTGTAGCGATGAGGGCGTAGTGTCTGGATTCGACTCCATATGCTGGTAATCAAACACCACCTGAAACAGCGGATGAACGCCGGCTTTTCGTTCAACTTTCAATGCCTTGACCAGAATGTCAAAAGGCAACTCCTGATGGTGCTGGGCTTCAGTCACCTGTTTGAAAGTATGACTCAACAATTCACGGAATGTGGTGTGCTGGTGTAACTTGAGTCTGATGGGCAGAGAATTGACGAAAAAGCCAATCATCGGTTCCAGCTCTTGCCGGGTGCGGTTCGCAGCAGTTGTGCCGATAACCAGATCAGACTGTCCTGAGAGCCGTTGCAGCAGGATGCCAAAAGCAGTAAAGAAATACATATAGGGGGTCACTGACTGCGCGTTACAAACTTGGTGTACCGCTTTGACCGTGGGGGCGGGGAGTGAATTGTAAAATACACCACACTGGTGATCTGAAGTCTGTTTTTCCGTCAGTGCAATCTGTTCTGGTGCGCCTTGAAGTTCCATTTTCCAATAGCACAAGTGGCTATCCTGAACCTGTTCTGTCAGCGTTTTTCGCTGCCAGAAGGAATAATCTGCGTATTGAATTGCAAGCTGGGGTTGGGCCTGTTTCAGTGCGGTTGTGTTGTCATCCGTAAGATGATTGAAATAACCGTATGCGCTGACCAATTCATTCAGAAAGATATCGGTGGACCAGCCATCAAAAATGATGTGGTGAAAAAGCAGGATGAGGATGTGTTTATTCTGCTGGTATTTGAGCAAATGAACACGGAACAAAGGTTCACTACTCAGGTCGAATGTGTAGCGGGCTTCTGCTTCAATCAAATCATTGCATTTTTGCTCGCGAACTGCGGGCGCATGACTGGAGAGATCCAACATGACCCAATTGACATGTTGCGATGATTGAATGACCTGGATCGGCGTTTCGCCATCCATACGGAAATTAGTGCGCAGCGCTTCGTGTTTTTCGACAATATGTTCAACCGCTCGACTCAGGCTTGAAACGCTCAACAAGCCATCAATCTGGAAGGCTACAGACATATTATAGCGACTGCTATCGGGTTCCAGTTGGTGCAGGAACCAGAGCCTTTCCTGGGCGTAAGACAACGGGACCGCGCTATCGCGAGGATGACGGGGGATCGTTGTCAATCCGGATTGGGTTGAGTCTCCCGGGTGAACGTCAGACTGCCCCGCCTGTGCGGTTCCCAACGCCTGAGTTAGCGCCCTTACGCTGGGGTGCTCGAAAAGCGTCTTCACACTCAGGCTGATACCTGTTTCAAAGCGGATACGATTGATGAGTCGTGTGGCAAGCAGGCTATGGCCGCCTGCCTCAAAGAAATTTTCAGTGACTTTGAGCGCTTCGGCGTTTGGTAAAATCTTGCGCCAGATTTGCAGTATCTGTGACTCCAGTTTTGAGTCGGGGGAGGCATCAAGGGGGGCATTGTCCGGGTTCGTGTATGTGTGTTCATGAAGCTGTATGGTATTGGTCTGAACCGGCACCGGGAGTTTGTTACGATCCAGCTTACCACTGGTGGTTTTTGGGAATTCCGCTACGTAAACCCAAATCGTCGGGATTTGATAGTCCGGTAACCGCTCCTGCAACCAGTTTTTCAGGTTGCGTGTTAGTGCTTGTTCTTGTTCCCTGGGAAAACCGCCGATATAACCGACCAGGACTGGTGATTCCTTTAAGGTTTTTGCAACCACTGCGCAGTCTCGAATACCCGGGTAACCACTTATGACGGCTTCGGTTTCACCGGGTTCGACCCTGAAACCCCGAATTTTGACTTGCTGATCGATTCTTGAAAGATAGGTGAATTGGCCATCCCCTTGTGATCGAACGAGATCTCCGGTTCGATAAAAACGTTTAAACTGATCCGGTTGCAAGGCGTGCCGGATAAAACGCTGCTTTGTTAATTCGGGTTGGTTGACATAGCCGGAGGCCAAACAATCGCCGGAAACCCAAAGTTCACCCGGAATGCCTTCAGGTTGGGGTAACAGCGTATCCGGGTCGACTACGGTGAGTTCAACATGATTCAACGCCGTTCCGATGCTGGGTAATCTTGGCCATGTTTCTGATTTTTCCGGCAGTTGCAGCGCGGTTATGACATGGGTTTCCGTTGGACCATAATGGTTGTGAAGCCGGCACACTGGATTGGATACAAAAAATGCTCGAATCGGGTCTGTTATTTTGAGTTGTTCGCCAGCCGTAATAACGTCGTCTAACAGGGGGAGGGACTGAGATTGCAGGTGATCGAATTCTGACTGTGCGGACTCACACAGAGCCTGTAAGGCGACATAGGGCAAGAATACTCTTTCAATTCGATTTGCTTTAATAAAATCAAAAAGTGCAGTACTGTCAATCCGGATATCATCCGGGCAAATTATCAATGTACCTCCGGTACACCAGGTTGTGGCGATTTCCTGGAAACAGACATCAAATCCAGGAGAGGCAAATTGGAGTGTTCGAGCTGATTTATTCAGTCTGGGTTGCTGTTGATGCCATTTGACCAGATTGCCGAGGGCAAGATGCGGTACCGCTACACCTTTTGGCGTGCCAGTACTACCGGATGTGTGCAGAATATATCCGGTTGCCTTGGTGGACACACGGGTTCCATGGTGAGGCTGTGTGTTCAGCTTACTTTCGGCTGCGAGCCAGATTTCGCGCTCATCACTGTTTACCACGGAGCAGTCTACTTGAAACGCTGTGTTCTCCAATAAGGTTTCCAGTTTTTCAGAGTCGATCACCAACAGGGCACATTGGGCATTAAGGATGATCTGATTCGCCCGTTGAATCGGGCAATCGGGCAAAATGGGAACATACGCAATCCCGCCCCGAAGACAGGCCAGTTTCCAGATAAACAAATCGCCGCGACGGGGCAGCCATAACGCAATTGATTGGCCTTCCCGGATACCTTGATGTGTTAACCAGCGCAACAGCCGATCTGATTGTCGGCCAATTTCGCCGTAGGTGTAGTCTTGTTCGGCCTGTAATGCTGTCCGGTTGGAGAACTGGGCAATGGCGGCCTCGATTTGATCCACCAGTAACGATCTGCTTGGTGTTCGAATCAGGTTTGCGGGTTTGACGGGAAGCCTGGAGGGGGGGAGGTGCGGACAATCCCTTAGCTCAATTTGTCCCAGTGCTTTTTCCGGTTCCTGCACAGCAATCGATAACAGCCAGACATAATACTGAACGAAGCGTTCGGCACTCTGCTTTGATATCAGCGTTAGATCATAGGAGAAGATCCCCTGTATCTGGCCCTCGGATTCTGTGAGTGACATCATCAAATCGAACATGGCACTTTGTTGTTCAAGCTTGACGGGTGTAATTTCAATATCCGGAATATCACGATCCACTACCGGGGCGTTGTGCATCATAAACAGGGTTTGAATAAGCGGATTATAGCCCTGATTGCCACTGAGATTGAGCGCTTCGACCACGTTGTTAAACGGAATTTCCTGATGACTGAAGGCATCCAGCAATGTGTCCCTGGTCTGTGTCTGCAACTGATTGAGGGACTGATTTGAATCGAGGTCGAAGCAAATCGGCAAGGTGTTTACGAAAAATCCGATCAACTTTTCCAGTGCCGGGTGATTGCGATTTGCAACGGGGGTACCAATGATCAGTCGTGGTTGACGGGTATAACGGTATAGCAGGGCGGCATAGATACTCAGAGCGACCATGAATACGCTACTGTTCCGGGCGTGTGCGAGGCTTTTGATTCGGTTTACGACCTGACGATCCAAATCGAAATGGATGGTGCCACCGCGTTTAGCTTGATAACGAGCATCGCCAGACTTGAGTCGAGGGAAATCAAAGGGGTAATTTAAAAGGTCCGGATAGCCTGCAAGTCTGGACTTCCAGTAGTCCAATTGTTCTGCATAGGCGTTTGTCGTTTCACGATCCTGGGTATAAAGGGCGTAATCTGCGTACTGTATTGGTAGCGTCGTTTCCGGTTTAGCTTCCGGTTTAGCGGCCAGTGCAGTCGGCGACTGTCGCGCAGCTTCGCTTGCCTGATAGCCCTGTTTGAGCTCGTCGAACAGGATTCCAAGGGACCATCCATCGGAGATGATGTGATGCATCACGAAGGCGAGCACGTAGTGCGGAGAGAATCCGCCAGAAACTTCTGCATTTGAGCAATCCAGCAAACTCAATGATAAGAGCGGCCCACGCTCAAGCTCGAAGCGTTGGCTGGTTAACTGGTTAAGCGCGCGGTTCAGTGAGTCTGGGTCGGTGGAGTACTCGTCACGCAAATCGATGATTTCCAGTTTAACGTCGCAATCATCGAGTAGCTGTTGTTTAGGCCCATCTTCGGTTTCAATGAATCGAGTGCGGAGTATGCTGTGTTTCTTGACCACATTGCTTACTGCATTCTGCAGGCTTTGAATCTGTAGTGGGCCTCGGATATGTACCGCCATAAATACATTGTAGGCGTTTTGCAGCTCGGGAAACTGATGCAAAAACCATAATCGTTGTTGACCAGGGCTGAGGGGGTAGAGGGCGTTATCGATTTTAGGTGATGTTTCGGGAAAGTGCGTTATTGTGTACTCACCTGCTTGTGCCTTTTTGTCCTTGGCCTGCCGTGTTTTCGCATTGAGCGCATCTGCAAAAAGCCGAATTGTGGGGTTCTCAAATAATGCTCTAACACTCAGTTTTGAAAGCGAGGCTTGAATGTCCGGAGTATTGATTTCCCGGTAGCACTCAAGTTGCTTTTGATTAAACTGGCTGGTTTTCAACCGATTCGTAATCTGGGCTGCCAGCAAGGAGTGGCCGCCCAATTGAAAGAAATTATCGTCTATTCCGAGTGGGGCTGTGAGCCCTAAAATCTCTGACCAGAGGTCACAGAGGAGATGATCTAAAGGGGATCGAGGCGCACTGTGTGTCTCGCTGGAGGTTTGTAACGAGAATTCGGGAAGCGCTTTTCGATCCGTTTTGCCATTTGGCGACAGCGGGATAGAAGCGATTTGACAATAACGGGAAGGTACCATGTAGTTTGGTAACCGTTTCCTTATTTTGGCTTCTATCGCAACCATATCGAGCGGGTCATTTATCCGTTCGGGCACAAGATAGGCGGCTAAGATGGTTTTGTTACCCGAGTGATCGGCCAAGACCGTCACAACCGCGCTGTTAATCTCCGCTAACTGATTGAGTTGATATTCAATTTCACCAAGTTCGACTCTGAATCCACGAATCTTGATCTGTTGATCAATGCGCCCCAGATACTCCAGTTCATTGTCCGAATTTACCCGTACGAGATCCCCTGTGCGATAGAGTTGGTCTTTGTGTTCGGGTGTGAATGGGTTGTTAATAAACTTTTCTGCAGTTAATTCCGGCCTTTTAAAATACCCTCGAGCGAGACCCTCACCACCCAGTAGTAGTTCCCCACATACACCTTCGGGGACAACTTGCAGGTTTTGATCAACGATGAATGCTGTCGTGCCGGCTATTGGCAGTCCAATGGCCGCGCGTCCACCTTTTGTTCGTAGTTTGAATGTCGAATAGGTTGTATCTTCGGATGGGCCGTAAAGATCATAAACCTTCGTGATGTGAGGGAGACGATAAAGCCGGTCAACGAGATCCTGACCAAGCGGTTCCCCTGCCAGGTTAATGGTTTGTACGGTTTCGGGAATGGCGTTGGCATCCAGAAGCGAGCGGATGGCCGAGGGCACTGTATTGATCAGGCTGGGGTTAAGATTTGGGAGGTGATTGCCTGTTGGTCGTTCAACTGTCTGTCTTTCAACCGTTTGTTTTTCAAGGCAGGCCAGTGCATTGTCTACCAATACAACGGTGCCACCAGCGCTCAGTGTGACAAATATTTCGAAGACGCTGAGATCAAAGCAGATTGAAGTCGAGGCCAGAACCCGGCTGAGTGTATCGTTATCAAATTGCTCCCTCGCCCAGTCGATCAATGCAGCGGCTGAGCGATGCTCAATCGCCACACCTTTAGGGCGTCCGGTTGAACCCGAGGTATAGATTATGTACGCCAGTTGATCAACTGAAACGTTATTGGAACGCAGTGGGTTTGCGCAAAAAGACAACGCCGTTTGTTTTTGAATGGCATTCCAGAACAGGTTACCGTGAGCAGTTGAACTTATTGCTTGTGATTTGATAGCACGAATACAGTCTTCGGTGGAAGGTTCAACAAAGATGTAACGCGCCTCGCAGTCTTCAAGTATTTGGTAAAGGCGACTCGCGGGGTATTCCGGATCAAGTGGGACATAACAAGCACCCGCTTTGAGAATACCGAGTAATACAACTATCAGATCGGTGTCGCGGGTCAGGCAGACTGCTATCGGGTCTTCGCTATTTACACCTTCGTGTAAGAGATACTGTGCGACCTGATCTGATTTACGCTCCAGATCGAGATAGGTGATCGAATATTCACCATTCGTAACGGCGACCGCATTGGGATTCTCAACCACAGACTGGTGAACTTTGTGCTCCAGCCTTTCCCTTGTGGAACTTAAATCCTTAGGTGATGATAAGCCTTGTTGCAATCTGAATTGCGTTGTTTCGCTGCATAACTTTAATTGCGATACCGGCGTTTCCGGTACTTTTATTGCGTGAGTGAGCAAGCAGTTGTACTGTTCTGCCATCCGTTCAATCGTTCGACGATTGAACAAGGCGGCCTGATAGAAAAAATCGAACCTGAGCCGGCCGCCGTTAGAAGCATCAAATTGACTATAGACTTCCAAATCGAAGCGAATGTTGTCCGAGGCATCAAGTTCAAGCGGTTTAACGGTCAAGCCTTCCAAATCGAGAACCAGTGCCGGGGTATTCTGAAATACGAAAAGCACTTGAAATAAAGGCGTCTGGCCGAGCTCACGATTGGGTTGTATTGCCTCTACAACTTTCTCGAACGGCAAGTCCTGATGCCCATAGGCCGATAAGAGCGTGTTTTTGAATTGTTGCAACGCATGGTTAAATGTATCTTCTGGGTGATGGGTAGACCGGATAGCAAGTGTATTAACAAAGAAACCGATCAGTTTTTCCAGATCTTCCGCTTCGCGATTCGCAACAACAGTGCCGGTAACAATATCATTCTGACCGCTGATCCGGCTTAAAAAGCAGTTAAATGCACAATATGCGACCATGAAAGGACTGGCATCATGGTGTAGAGCGAATTGTTGTAATTGATGGGTTTCTGAATTGGTGAGTAGAAATTGATGGTGGGCGGCTTTATCCGGGCTGTCGGGCTGCCGGGTGTTATCAAGCGGCAAGTTTAGCGTTTGTGGTACATCATGGAGTTGTTCACGCCAATACTGAAGTTGCTGCTTCATATTCTCGCCGGCAAGAGTCTCTCGCTGCCAAAGCGTATAGTCGGCGTATTGTAATGGCAACTCAGGGAGTATTACCGCAGTGCGTTCAGCTGTCCCGGGATGAACTTCGTTACAGTGGCTATGGTGACGATATAATTGCGCCAATTCGTCAAGTAGTATGCTCATTGACCAGCCGTCTGCAATGATATGGTGCAGGCACAGATGCAGCCAGTAATGTTCGGACTTGAGTTTAATCAAATGCACTCGGAGTAACGGGCCGGTTGCAAGGTTGAAGGCCAAATCGTTGACATCATTCAGTAAGCATTGTGCATGATGGTAAGCGCTAATGTCTTTATCCCAGGTTTGTGAGGCCTGGCTATACAGTTCGAGTTGCTTAAGCGGAAAGAGTTTTTTATCAACCCAACCTTCTGGCATCACCCGTTGCAGGGGGAGTGCATTATCTAATATAAAACAGGTCCGCAAGCTCTCGTGCCTTTTTACCAGATCGAGCAAGGCGAGTTGCAGCGCTTCGTGATCAAGATGTCCCTGAAGTTCCAATGCGCCACTGATATGGTATGCGGTGGATTCCGGGTAAAGTTGTTGCAGGAACCAGACGCGTTCCTGTGCATAGGACAGCGGGAAATCATAGACCTCCATGTCTTTTAGAGAGGGAGTTGCCGGTTCTGTGTTGTGATTGAAGGCAGTCCCTTCTGCTTGTTGCTGCTTCATGTTGCCCTTCTTGTTATTTTCTACTTGCCTGTATGAAAGCGTGCCCTGTCGCAAAGGGCGTTTTTAATTTTTGTTTTCAGAAACTTGCGCGCGGTACTGGCTACGATCCCTGCGTCGTAATGACGTAGCCGATTGATCCTCATGGGCATGATTAACGATTTCAGATCTGGTCGCTGCGACCTGACTCTTGTCAATCGCTTGCGCGAGCTGTTTGAGTACTGGATTCTGAAATAGCATTGGCATGGTTATCCGGTCCCCGAAAATGGGTTTCATGAGCGAAACAGTACGTGTGGCCGTCAGTGAATGCCCTCCGATTTGCAGGAAGTGAGCATTTCGATCAACTTGTTCCAGGCCGAGTACCTGTTTCCAGATCGCGGCGATTTTGGCTTCGGTTTCTGTTAGGGGGTGTGCAATAGATGACGTATCGGTCTCATTTATGGCCAGAGTCATCAGATAGTTCCGATCAACCTTGCCGTTGCTGTTTAATGGCAGCGTCTCCAGAAATTTAATTTCAGCAGGAACCATATAATCGGGCAAGGCCCTACTGGCCCAATCTTTCAGTGCCGTTTCGGTTAGCTGCTCGGAATCTCTGACTACAAACCCAGTCAGGTGAACACTCTTATTCTGCCCTGAGTTGGTAACGGCAACGACACATGCCGATTTGATGTCGGGATGACGCAGCAATTGCTTTTCGACTTCAACAGGCTCGATTCTGTGGCCTCTTAAGGCAATTTGGTGGTCCAGGCGTCCTTCAAAAGAGAGATAGCCATCACCAATCCATCGACCTCGGTCGCCGGTAAGATAGATTTTTTTATCTGGATCGTATGGGTGAGCGATGAAGCGTTGCCCGGTCTGTGTATCATTTCCGAAATAACCACGTCCCAATGATAAACCGGATAATGCAATTTCCCCTGGAACGCCAATCGGTAGTGTCCGATGGTGTCGGTCAAGGATGAGTAATTCAGTATTATCGATGGGGCGACCAATGGAATAGGGGTAGTGATCTTCGCTCTTCAATACCCCGGATGTAGCGACAACGGAAAATTCAGATGGACCGTAGTTATTAATTACGCGCACATCCGACAACATTGCACCAAGGTTACCCAGTACATCCCCCCCAGAGAGCAGCCTGCAGTTTTTTATCTGATGGCTGTAGAGCGTAACCAGTTCGCTGCATAACGCAGGCGGGACAAAGGCAACATCAATCTGTTGTTTCTCGATAAACGCAGCAATTGCGCCGCTATCGGTACGAATCGTCCGTGGGAACTTGACCAACGTTGCGCCACAACAGAGTCCAGGCAATGTCTCCCAAATTGATGCATCAAAAGCAGTTGAGGCGAACAAGGTGATTTTGCAACCGGGTTTGAGTTCAAATGCATTCTGGCTCCAACGGATAAGGTTGATTAGCCCCTGTTGCTCGATCATTACACCTTTGGGGGTCCCGGTTGATCCTGATGTGTATATGATATAGGCCAGATCATTCACCGAACTTTCAGTTGAGGTGCGGGTATCGCTGTACTCTATGTGCTGCTGATTGCCCATGGCTCGTGTCTGCAAGACAGAGAAGTCTACATACCTCAGTGTATCCCCTTGGCTTTCGGAGAGTTGCTCGGTCATCTGTTCCGAGAGTTGGCCGACAAACACATAGCGACAACTGGCCTGTTCAAACGTTTGAACCTGGCGTTTTCCGGGGTAGCCAGGATCCGAGGGGATGAACACTGCATTACATTTTGCGATTGCCAGGACGGCGAGTATATATCGATGCCCCTGATTTACACTGAGGCCAATGTGGTCACCTTTTTGCACACCCATTTCATCGATTAAAATCCGGGCCAGGCGTGAGGCCTGATGATTCAAATCCTGATAGGTCCAGGTCACGTGTTCGTCAATTAAAGCAATCGCGTCGGGCTGCTCTAACGCCGCTTTCTCGAACAGAGCGATAAACGAGGTGACCTCTGGAACCGGGCGTTTTGTGTCATTAAATTCTGTTATCAGTGCAATTTCAGCTTCGGGCACATAATCAATCCCCATGGCCGGGACCTGATCGAGTTGCACGATGTTGCCCATACTATCGAGTAACGTTGTCAGATGACTGAATATTCGGTGTCCCAGATCTTCGGGGAATTGCTTCTGGTTAAATAAAAACTCAAATGCAAGTGTGCTGTTTTCAGTGAGTGCTTGTTGATCAGTGAGGATGTCCGGTGAAACTACCAGCGCAAAATCATATGGAACATCTTCAACTTTCTCAGTCTTCTTGACCTCAAATCCATCGCCATGTGCCACTTCGGCATGATTGTCGAGTCGTGGAAAATTCTCAAACGCGAAGACATGATTGATCAAATGATTACCCAGAGGACTGCAACTCTGAATCTCGCTCAATGGCAGGTATTGTGAGTCTGCGGATTCCAGCAGCCAGGATTGCACTTGCCGACAAAGATCCACGAAGGTGGACTGATCATCAATAGATACGACCATCGGAATGGTGTTTATAAACACACCCAAGGTGTTTTCGATGCCGCTGAGATGTTGCGGTCGACCCGAAACGAGTGTGCCAAACACAATACTTTGAGTTTGTTCCGGTCTGGAATCTTTATCACTTTGGTTGTTGTAGTGCGCCAGCAGGAGTGCCCAGCCCGCTTGTATCACTGCATTCTCGGTGACTTGCCATTGGCGGGAGATTGTTTTTACATGGGTGTACTGCTCCCGCGACATGACACAGCGAGTTTTCAGCTTTTGGGTTCCGGTTATCGCAACCGTTTCTGACTGAGTTGTTTGCATCGCATCAGTGGGGGCGGCATCAGTGGCGAGAGGTCTGTTCGTGCCTTTCTGAAATGATTGGAATGGAATCTTAGCGGGCTGTGTCACCGGCGCGAGACGGACTTGCCAGAATGACTTCGCCTGAGAGGGCTCCTGTTGTTCCAGCCATTGAATATACTGGTTGTAAGGTAAACCTGTGGGTCTGCTTTGGTTCTGCCCATAATAGGCAGACAAAAAGTCGTTCAACAGGAGTGGCGTACACCAACCATCCATGATGATGTGGTGCATGCTCCAGATGAGAGCGTATTGTTGGTCTGCGAGCTTTAACAAGCGCATGCGCATCAGTGGGGTGCGAAGTAAATCGAACCGATCTGCAAGATCCTCTTGCTGATGTTGCTTGACTATTTTTTGAATAGTCTGATCGTCAAATGAGATTGCCTGTCCTGTGTTCCTTTGTCTTGAGTTCCCTGTGGATTCATCGAAGTAGCAAAAGGGACCGCAGTGTTGATGCAGGACTGCTTGAAGCGGGCGTTTGACTTTTTCCGATATGAATACAGTTCGTAGAATGTCATGACGGACAAAAAGGGACTTCCAGGCCTGTTCCATCCGGCCTGGATCAATCACTCCATTCAGATAATAGACAACCTGTTCATGATAGATATCGCGCTCCGGGGCCATGAGCGTCTGAAACAACATGCCTTCCTGCATCGGAGAAAGCGGGTATAAATCCTTCAGGTTATCCTTACTGATCATGAAATAATTCCTTCTAGCTCCTCCAGACTGATATCAGAATAGCTCAAGTCTGACGGTGTTATGTCGCGTTGATGCTGGGCAAGGCAATTCGCAGTGACGTTGTCCAGTTGCTGCAGCCAATAATCCAGAAATAGCATTGGATTAAACTCCGGCCAATACTGTTTGTTCCAGTCCGGGTCAAACCTGATTTCCAGATTCAGTTTACCCTCCTGCACGAGGGCGCTAAGTTCAATGGGGCAGGGGCGCTTGGCGTCGGGGCTTACAACCGTCTTCGGATCGATGAAGTAGGCGTCCTGTCCTCGAGTACTTAACTGGAAATGCTGTGCTCGGTTTTGCGTTGCAATTTCACCCAGGTAGTTAAAACTTATAGCAGGTTTTAACGAAAATGAGAGCGGTTTAACAAATTCTTTTGGTCCAAAATTTTCCAGCAACCCGTAACTTGCCCCTTGGTGTGGAACCTTACGGAATTGTTCCTTAATGGTTTTGATCTGGTAGCCAAGATCGCGATTCTGGGTAATGCGCAGCAAGACCGGCCAGACATTGGTAAACCAGCCGGTTACAGCGGCAGAATCGATACCCTTTGTATCAGACGGGTCTGTATTGAATATATCGCGGCCATGGCTCTCTAACTCCAGGAGCAAAGCGGGCATGGCGGTATATTCGTACAGCGCAAGTACGACTCCGGATACCAAAAGGTCTTGGGTATTGGTGCCGTAGGCTTGGTTGGCTTCCCTGAGGAGTTGGCTGGTCAATTGTTCGGACAATTCCAGCTGTTCAGTTTGCACCGCGCCATAGGGACTGGTGAACTGTAAATGCGTTGCCAGACAAGGAGACGGAGATTGCTTCTGGTTGGCTGCATTCTGATAGGCTGAAGTTTGTGCTTGTTCCACTTCAGCTTCAAGAGCTGCCCAGTATTGAATATCTTTAAGAATCGCTTTGCTGCTGGCGAATCGCTTTGTTGCTTCGATCCAGTCCAGCCAGCCCGGCGTTTGTGCAGCAGGCGAGCGTTGTGTCTGAACCGGATTACCCCGCAGGAGAGACTGATAGTGGTCTTCCAGGTCAGCGATCAAGATCTGCCAGGAAACCGCATCGATTACCAGATGATGCGCACTGAGCAGGAGTCTGTCACCCTCGGGCAATGTGAACAGATTGGCCGAAAACACCTTGCCCGTATTGATATCGAATTCAGCTTGGACTTGTTCGCCAATTTCGGACAAGTGGGTGTGTCCCTCAGGGTCTCGCCTTAGATCATGGTGTTGCCATGATAATTTGCGCTTGCTGTTTAATTGCGTATTCTCGGCAAATTTGAGCGACAAGGAACGATGTTGATTAAATACTGCCTGCAGAGCCTCTTTCAACTTATCGCTATCGTAACGACCCGCCTTATCAGTCGTGAATTCTGGTTGTTCTGAGCCTCCGTTGAGCGGGAAGAAAAGTAGCGCATGATTAAACTGGTTTAACCTTGCACCGTGATTGTTCATAAACCGTTTTTGAATCGGGGACAAAATCTGTTCGTTGAGCACGGGCAGGGCGCCTTTCTCTGCAAGTAACGGCGTCAGTAAGTTGGCCAGGGTCTTTAAAACGGGTGTTTTAAAGAGAGATTTAACCTCGAGATGGAACCCTTTCCGGTGCAGCTTTGAAATGGTTTGAATTGCTTTTATAGAATCACCGCCCAAGGCGAAATAGTTATCATCAATACTGATGTTACCATTGCCCAGGACTTCGCCCAGGGTTTCAACCAGTACCCGTTCCTCCAGCGTGACGGGGGGCATAACCGCTGTACCGGAAGCGACTGTGTGTAACGTTTCCGGGCTTGGTAAATGTTTGCGATCAACTTTGCCACTGGGGGTTAAGGGGATTTCATCCAGAACATAGAGATGATGTGGCACCATATAGTCGGGCAGGGTTTCAGCGAGGAAATCAAGTAATGCGGTTCGGTCTGGTGCGTTCATACCGCTCCGGAATACGACATAAGCGATAAGCTGTTGGCCGTTGACCATCACAACCGTGTTCAATACCGAGGGGTGTTGCAGCAATCGGTGTTCGATTTCACCTGGTTCAATTCGAAAGCCTTTCAGTTTTATCTGATCATCGAGTCGGCCGAGATATTCCAGGTTCCCGTCCAGACTCCAACGACCGAGATCTCCGGTTCGGTATAGTTTGAAAGGCGAGAGTCGGGGTAAATTGACAAATTTGAGCTGATCCTGTTCCGGTCTATTCAGGTAACCTCGGCTAAGGCCGCTACCGGCGATGTAGATTTCACCGGGTACACCCACCGGAGCGGGTGTGCCATTTGCCGCGAGGACGAAGAGTTGGGTGTTGCGCAAGGGTTTGCCCAAAGGAATTACAGACGCGTCAGGCAGGCAGTCCCGGGTCAGTCGGTAGGCAGTAACGTCCACACAACATTCTGTTGGTCCGTAGACATTGATCAGGTTGATTCGTGAGCTTTTTTCGTAAAATCGCTGAACCAGCTCCAATGACAGGGCTTCTCCACCAGTGATCAAGAGTTCCAGGCTAAGGCTGTCGAAATCTGCGCTGTCCTGGGACAATATGAGACCCAGCAGACTTGGTGTGCAGTCACTGAGCACGACCTCGTGGGTTTTAAATTTTTGCAATAATAAGGCGGGATCCCTTTTGCTCTCTGGATCAACCACATAGAGGCAGTGGCCCAGTAATAGCGTTGAAAAAATCTGCTGGACACTGGCGTCAAAAACGGTGTTCGCCAGAAGTGCGATACACACCGGTGAGGAATACGGGCGCAGGATGGTTTCATCAATGGCATCAACCAGATTTACAACGCTATGATGCTCGACAAGCGTTCCCTTTGGAATTCCTGTGGAACCTGAAGTGTAAATAATATAAGCGAGTTGGTTTTCCCGGATCTGACCGGAGTTGTGGTGATCCGAAACCGGGTTTGGCGTTGATACAGGTAGATCGTAAACGTCTTCCAATAATATGCAATGGACAGATTGATTTTGAGCGCCTTTAATGCCGCAAAGCTCTTCGTTGTTATGATTTTCCTGGCAGACCAACAGCAATTCATCAAGTGAAGAGTTGGGGGCGATAGTATGGTCAGAAAGAATAAAGCGAACCGATGCATCTTTAGCCTGCATCGATAACCGGGCCATCGGTTGGCTAAGATCCATCGGGAGATACGCACCACCACTTTTTAAAATACCCAGCATGGCCACAAGCAGGTTGATTGAACGGCCCGTGCATAAGGCGACCGGTTGTTCAGGCTCAATGCCTAAGTTGATTAAATGATTTGCAACCTGATTGGAACGTTGATCCAGTTCACGATAACTGAGTTCATGCTGATCATCTTTGACTGCGGCGGCATCGGGTGTCGCGGCAACCTGGAGAGCAAACCGGTGCACCAAGGTGTCCGGCCCGGGTTTGGTATGTTGTGCTGAAGTATTTATAAAATCATGCAGGACAGCTTGTTGGTCCATGGCACTTAACAACAGGTTATCTTTCAGTGGCACTTGTGGGTTGTCACACAAAGCTTCAACCACGACTTCAAATAATGCCGGTATATTATTGATATATTTGGCATCATATTTGGCTGAATCAAAAATAATCTTAGCATTTAGCGATCCGTCTCCTGACGGAACAAATTGAATATCAAAATCGTAGTGGGTTTTATCAAAAGAGAACACCCGGTCAATGCCGAACCCGATTTGCTCCCGGGTTGCTGCAGTACTTACCATTTCATCAAGGGGATAATTTTCAACGGCCATGACAACATTGAACAAATCGCCTTTGACATCAGTACTGCCCTGTATTTGAGATAGCGGACAAAATTGATATTCGGTGCTTTGGAGTTGATCGAATTGTATATTTTTCAGGAATTCCAGCGCGGTAGCGTTCCAGTCAATTTTTACCCGGGTTGGTATTGTATTGATAAAATTGCCAACCATATTCTCAATTTGCTGCAGGTCGGGCGGACGTCCCGAAACAACGGTACCAAAAACCAGGTCGTCAACATCACAGTAACGAGATAGCAGCAGCGCGACCAGCCCTTGTAATACTGAATTGAGGGTTAAGCTGCCTTCCCTTGTCAGCCGGGTTAGCCGGTCATGATTTTCTGGAGAAAGTGAAAAATTGACTTCGTCAAAGGTCTGCGTTTTGGGAGATGGAAAGCGTTTGAACGGGATTTCAATGCATTGCTCATACCCTTCGAGATGGGCTTTCCAATAAGCTAGCGCAGCGGGTAACGGCTTATGGGACAACCACTTAACGTAGTTGCTAAAAGGTGGTGCAGGCGGAAGCTCGATGTTCAGCTTGCGTTGGTACAGCAACATAAACTCCTGCAGCAGAATACCGTAAGACCAACCGTCCATCAGAATATGATGGTGACTCCAGATGATCTCCCACTGGTCATGGGCGAGATGGAGTACGCTTACCCGCATCAAGGGGGCATGATCGAGCTGGAAAGATTGCAGGCGGTCTGCGGTACGGTAGTACTCGCAGAGGTTTTCCCGTTGTTCAAAGTCATGATCGAGCAGGTCGATATGCTCAACCTTGAAAGAAACCGCTTTAAGCACCACTTGCAAAGGTTTGTCTGAATGCTCATAAGTGAAGAGTGTACGCATGATGTCATGACGTTGAACTAACTTGAGCCAGGCGGCATCGAATACGTCGCGATCAAAGTGGCCACTGATACGCCAGGAAGTTTGCTGAAAATAAGCTGATGAGTCTTTCTCTTTCAGGGCATGGAATAGCATGCCTTCCTGAATTGGTGTGAGCGGGTATATATTTTTTACGTCTTGTTTTGAGAAACCCATGACAATCCTCGATCTTCCCGGTCTTTTTGTCCTGTTACCGTATTTTAGTACGGCAAATGTGGTATTTTGTTTTGCAAGCTTCGTGTTATGGTTTTGCGTCAGGCAGATACCTGAACTATTCCGTTATTTTTTCCAGAAACGCATCCAGCTGATCCACATCGAAGCCGTCGAAATCAATATCCGAAGGGGTGAGTACTTCTTCTTTTTGCGCTGTGGTATGGGCAATAATGGCGTTAATTCTGTCGTTAAGGCTGGTTGAAATAGCTATGAGCATGGCTTGATTGAGATATCGGCTATCCCCTTGAAGCTCCCATTCCAGCACGTTATTCCGTATTAGCAGGACCAGATCCAGACAGGGCCCTGTATAATTTTTGGCACGGGTATGATTTGCCAATGGCGCATGATTAGCTCCGGTGGATTCATCCGCCAATTTAAACAGATTAGCACCAAATTCAGTGCCAAATTCACCCAGGTAGTTGAACGCGACCAAGGGCAGCGAAGGTACGGTTACACCGTCTTTATTGGATTCAGGCCGATAGAACTCATGACTGAATCCTGCGCCTTTTTCCGGGATCGAACGTAGCGTTTCCTTCACGATTTTAATGTACCGGTCATAGTCTGTTTTCTGGCCGAGACTATTTTCTGTCTTTAAACTGTTTTCCAACACACAACTGTTTTCTCTCTTAAAACAAACCGGATACAGGCTGGTAAACCAGCCTACGGCGCGACTTAAGTCGAGAGCAGGTTCATGTTGATCTGACGTATTCAATAATCCTGTTTCCCGACCATGGCCTTCCATCAATAACCACGGGTCAATGCCAAAATCGTCCAATGTGATCAAAAACGCAGTGGCGAGCAATTCTTCGGTACGGGTGCTGTAACTTTGATTGGCATGAGTGAGCAGTTGATCTGTGAGTTCAGGATCAAGGCTTTGTTTCTGGGTAATACGTTGTGGCGAAATTTTGTCTGTTTGTGGGGGTATTGCAATCTGGTATTGATCTGCGAGGGCGGTAAATGGCGCAATGAAATCCATTTCAGCCAACTGTGTGATGATCGATTGCCAAAAAAGAGATGGTTTTTGTCGAGTAGATTGTTGGACGCTGGCAAGCCAGTGCAGGAATGAGCAAGACTCAACCATTGCCAGGGACTCCGGCCTGGTAATCAAGGTAGCCGGTTCTGTTATCAACTCAGCAAGATCACTGATAATAATCCGCCAGGATACCGCATCGACAATCAAGTGGTGGGCTACCAGAAGGAGTCGTTGCTCAACAATATCAGCCGTATCCCCATTGCTAATATTAAACAGCACAACTTTGATCAATGGCGCTGACTGAATCGAGAACGATGATTGGTATTGGTTCGCGTATTGCGTTAAATCAGTTGCAGATTTGATCTGCTCCACTTTGCAGATATCTGATATTTTAATTGAAGAAGGTTCGTTAAGAGTCTGAAACCATTTGTTTTCTTTAGTTTGAAATGACAATCGTAATGCACTGTGATTTGAAACTAACACGGTTAACGCCGATTCAAGTTGGGCAATCGAAATGGGGGCTTCAGGTTTTAACAGTACAGATTGATTGTAGTGGTTTTGTAATTGTTCATTACCATCCGAGTGATGATTAAGGAACCAATATTGTATTCCTGAAACCGGAACCTGTGTGATCACGTTGGATGAGGCATCTTGATCAATCGGTTTCGAGTTAACCTCCTGAATGTGTGGTGCAAGTTCTCTGATACTTTGGTGGTCGAACAGGGCTTTGACAGCCATAATCCAGCCCTGGCTCTTTAATCGGGATGCCACCTGAAGTGCTTTGATTGAATCACCGCCAAGGTTGAAAAAACGGTCATCCAGGCTAAAAGTTTCCATTTTTAATACCGCAGACCAGGTATCGTAAAGAACTTGTTGTTGCAGGCTGTGGAATTCAGGACGCTGGGTATTGATCGCATGGGTATGATTGGAATGTGAATCCATAGCCTGTAGAGATTTCTGTTTCTGTAAAGCGCGTCGGTCTATTTTGTAGCTTGCTGTTTTTGGAATGACTGCTACCTGATAGAAGTGATGCGGAACCATATAAGTTGGTAATCGTGTCAGACAGTGATCTCGTAAATCATCCGGCAGGATCGTGACTTCCGATGTGAAAAACGCTTCCAATTCGTCATCGATAACCTGACAAACCGCTTCTTGAATAGCCGGATGTGAAACTAGAATCTGCTCAATTTCCTCCGTTTCGATCCGATAACCCCGAACTTTTACTTGATGATCCCGGCGTCCAACAAAGTGGAGGTTACCCTCGGTATCCCAAAATCCGATATCACCGGTACGGTAGCCTGATGGCGTGAAAACATCACGGGTTAGCGCTGCCCGGTTCAGGTAGCCTGAGCCGACCCCTGCGCCGGAAATGACGATTTCGCCGGGGACTGAAATTGGCATATCGTTGAATTCGGAATCACACACCCGAATGCTGACGCCGGGTAAGGGCTTCCCGATTGCGGTGGCAGTGGACCTGTTCTGGTTTTTGTCAGAACGGGGTACGATAAAGGCTGACGCATCAACACAGCATTCAGTTGGCCCGTAGAGATTGACCAGCTGGGTGTGGGGGTTCTGAGCGTAAAAGCGCTTGACCAGATCGGGTGGGAGGGCTTCTCCACCGACCAGGCAATAGTCAGCGGTTAACTCAGCCACGGTTTCCTGATTAACCATAATGTTGAGCAGCGTCGGTGTACAATCGAATACATTGATGCTTTGCGCATTGAGATAATCGACTAACGCTTCCGGCTGCAAGCGGAGTGCTTCAGGTACGATTGTCAGTTTGTGACCGAGTGCCAGGGCTGCAAAGATCTGTTGAACTGATGCATCAAAAATCGGGTTGGCAATAAGTGCGATATTGATGGGCGCAACATATTGGCAGTAAATGAGCGTGTGGAGGCCGTGCACCAGGTTCATCACATTTTTATGATGTAAAACCGCGCCTTTTGGCAGGCCAGTTGAGCCCGATGTGAAGATACAATAGGCAATATCTTCTGGTGAGACTTGAAAGTCTACACGATACTTTGATTCCGAAGTTGAGGCTGAGGACTTGTCTTCTGCTGAGGGCTTTTCTCCAGCTAAAGGCTCTTCTCCAGCTAAAGGCTCTGACGTTAAGCTCGACAATTGGAGTAATTCGAGTGCGGCATTTGGATTCAGGTTATCGGCCTGACCGCTGTCGATTGATTTTCGATGCTGGTTGCGATATTCCGATACCAGTGGTGTGAGAGCCGGTGCAAGATTTTCATCTGTGATAAGGTATTGAAGTTTCGCGTCATTAATCTGACTCATCAATCGGGCAGGAGGGTGTTTACTATCCAGGGGGACGTACGCCATGCCCGCTTTTAAAACGCCCAGAATGGCAATAATGAGGTTATTCGAGCGTTGGACGCAGATACCCACATAGTTTGTCTGCAGATCGCCCCTAATCTGCCGTAACTTGCTGGCACACCGGGTCGCCAGCGTGTCGAGCTGGGCGTAGCTATAATGTCGAACTGTATCCGCTACAGCGATGGCTTGAGGCGAGTTGTTTGCGATTTGTTCGAAACGATCAACCAATGATTGACTCGCCACTGGTGATTGATCCGCCAATGGCAATTGATTTGCCGAATAACAGGTTTCAATAGTGCGGGATTGAAACTGTTTAATCCGTTCAATCTCTTTATCAGGCATCATCTTGATCGCTGACAACAGAATATCCGGTTGTTCCAATACTTCTTTCAGAATGTTAAGGAAATACTCATTGAGCCGGACAATGGTTTCTGCTTTATATAATTCAGTGCTGTATTCGAATTCACATTGGAACTGATTGCCAACCATGCTCATGATGAGCGTCAGGTCGAATTTTGCGCTTTGTCGGCGAATCATTCTTGGTTGAATGCTTAATCCGGGTAGACTTAAGTTGCCCATGGGTACGTTTTGCATCAGAAACATGACTTGCGTTAAAGGCTCGTAAGTCGAATGACGCTCGGGGCTAATCTGTTCAATCAATTGATCAAAAGGCATTGATTGGTGTTCAAAGTCTGATAAGACGGAGGTTTTCACTTGTTGTAAGAGTTCAGAAAAAGTAATGTTTTCTTGAATCTGAGTTCTCAGTGCCAAAGTGTTTACGAAAAAGCCGACCGTTTTTTCGACTGCAGTTGTGTGACGGTTTGCGGTTTGGGTGCCAACGATGAGATCTCGACATCCGGACAGGCGATACAGCAGGATGTTGAATGCGCTAAACAGCAGCATAAAGGTACTACATCCTTGTTTCCGGGCCTCTTCACTCAACGCGCGGGAGAGGTTCGCATCAAGGGTCGAAAAATAACTTTCCCCGTTGTATTTGCGTTGTTGCGGCCGGGGATAATCGTGCATAACCTCCAAAAGTTCGGGCGCTTCAAGCAACCGGGATTTCCAATAACCTACGTGATTGGGCAATTCCTGGGTGCGATATACATTTTGCTGCCATGTTGCATAATCCGGATATTGGTCAACATCTGGCGTCAGTCCCGTTACAAGGTCTGTGTGATGACTATTTCCGGTCTCAAGGTAATGCTGGTAAGCCAATGCTAACTCTCGAGTGAGCAAACCTTTGGACCACCCATCCGCAATAATATGGTGGAGTGTGATAACCAGAATGGCATGTTGCCCACCAAGCTTGAATAAACAGCTTCTCAGTAGTGGTGCGGTACTTAGGTCAAATGTACTCTGGATTTCCAGATCAATGCGTTTTGCAATGTCTGCATCGCTGCAACCTTCAAGGCTTTCGATACTGTGGGGAAGGAGAGCCTCGGGGAGGATTTCCTGCAGAACAATCTCTTCGCCATTCTCTTGTTCCGCTTTGATAAATCGTGTTCGCAATGCCTGATGACGATTAATGAGACTCTGAAGGGCCCGCTCCAATGCACTCTCATCCAACGTGCCGACCAGGTCAAGGGCTTCAGGTATGTTGTAACTGAAATCAGATTCGGGTGCCAACTCGTGAATAAACCAAAGTCCCCTTTGGTTGAATGAGAGCGGCGCGGTGAATGCAGCGGTTGATTTTGGCCCTAAATTTGATTGCGCATCGGATTGCGTTTTATCGGTCAGATACGCGATGATCTCCGCCTTGTGGGCTTTTAATTGCCCCAGAATTTCAGGTGTGATTGCACCCTTGGGAGCCTTGTACCGAAGTTGACCTTCGTCCAGCCACAAACGAACGTGCAACGCTTCAAGATTCTGGATAAGTACAGAAGGGTTCACTAGATTACGCCCTCATCCATTTCATGCGCTTCTTGCGCATCGCTACCGCCCAGGACGTTGACTAACTCTGCAATGGTCGGGTTCTGGAACAGCGTACTGACTGATAATTCCGTGCTTAAATTCTGTTTTATCCGGGACACCAATTTAATTGCAATGAGGCTATCGCCTCCGAGGGCATGGAAATTGTCGTCTCTCGATACCGTCTTAATGCCGAGTACGTCCTGCCAGATTATGGCTATTTGGTGCTCCCGGTCACTTTGATAGTGCACAGTCGAGATTTGTTCAGCATTGTCATCAGGCGTATCGGGCTCAACAGTGCTTTTCAATCCAGCAGCCCGGAGTTGCTGCGCATTAGCGATCATTTGCTCAACGGGATGCTCGGACATCACGAAATGATGCAGGGGAGACCCATCTGCGGAGGCGTTAACCATTCTGAAAAAGGCATCTACACCTTCCTCTGTCGTCATGCCGCCTGCGGGTAGTGCGCCTGTTTTCTGCAGATGGAGGCGTTCAAACGCATTCGCCATACCGACAGAAGTCCAACGCTCCCAGTTAATTGTGAAAGCGGGATACCCCTGCTGCTGCAGGTATTCGGCAAAACTATCTACGCAGCTGTTTGCGGCACAGTACTCTGAATCACCACTACCCGGTGAAATCGCACTAATTGAGGATGAGAGCGCGATAAATTTAAGTGACTGGTTTTGGCTATCTACACGGGACGCTCCGCGAGAAACGGCATTAATCAGGTTAACGGTACCGTAGACCTTGGCGATAAATTCTCCGGATTGCGCTTCAGGTGTCTTGAGCTCAATCGGCCCCCTGTTCTCTGTTGCGGCACAATGGATAATGCCGGTAACCGGGGGCAAGGCTTGCAATACCGGAGCCAAAGCCGTTTCTACTTGCTCGGGATTGCCAATATCCACTGCAATACAGGACACATTTGCTTTTAGTGCTCTGAGCAAATTAATCCGGTCAGGTATATTGTCCACGGAGCTTAACGGCATCGCAGTATTTGATACTTGCTTATCTGCGGGCACGGCATCAGCCGGTTGACATGCCAGGATCAAACCACAGTTACCCGGATTGTTCGGATCCAGGCTATCGCGACCAAAAGTGGAAACATTTTCATATCCAGATGCTTGCAGGAGCGTCTGCCAGCTTTGCAGAGAGATGAGAGGGCTGTCCGTACGAAGATTGTCTTTGAAATACCACCACCCCTCCGCCAATCCATAGACCATGTTGGTCCAGGTTTCAGTCCGGGTGGATTCAAGCAGGCACAGCCAGCCGTTCGACTTTAACAAGCGTTTGAGTTGTTTGCAGGTTACTGGAAGATCCCGGGTTGCGTGAATGGCATCTAGTTCAAGTACCAAATCAAAGCTGTATTCGTCGAAACCCTGTTCCTCGGGTGCAATACCGGCATCGTATGTTGCAAAGGACATGTTTTTGCAATGGGCAAACTTGTCTTGCGCCTCCAGTACAAATGACCTTCCCAGGTCGGTGAAGTGGTACTCGATTTGCTCATCCTGAATAGCCGGGAGAATCCAGTTGGTGAGTATCCCGGTTCCTGCGCCGACTTCCAGAATCCTCAAGGGGCCAGAGCTATGTTGCTTATGATGTTCCAGCCGATCTTTGATCAGGTGTTGCAGAAGTTGTCCGTAGACACGGTGATGGGTATGTTCTGCAGTTTGTTTGACCGTTTCAGCCAGCAGTGAAGGTTGGCCTTTGGGATACAGTACACTAATCGCCTCAACTTCTCCGGTCAGTGCGGCTTTATATCGGGTCGTACAATGGTTCATGAATTCAACCATTGGATAAAACCCTGGAAAGTCACTGGCGAATTTCTGAAGCTGGGTTGCAATCGCTTGTTCAGAAAGTAAGGGTTTACACCAACTATAGCGATCTGAGTCTCGTTCGAGGTGCCCACTTTCTTCAAGGATCTCATGCATCCATTCGAAGAATTTTTCGAATCGGGGTAAAACGGCGAGTTCCCGAGTCGAGAAACCGTCAGAATCCGGACTGCTTTGAGCAACGGAGTGCACGAAGTTCGCCAATAACGAAGTACAGAGTGCACCCAATGCTTGTCTCAGGTTTTCATAGTCATCTACAGATTTAATCGCGTATTCGTTGAGTAACTGTTGCTCAAAGTCCCCAGTGTTTTGCGGCGGGCACCACGCTGGCCTTGTTTGTTTTTCTGTAGTTTGTGTCTCAGTAGAACTAATAGAACCGACAGTCGCTTCAGTTGGAGGAGTAGTGCGACCGAGGAGAATAATATTAGCCTGCTCCCGACGTGCCAGTCCTTCAGCGATTTGCAGTCCAATGCCGCCAAATCCCCCGGCAATGACATATGTGTTTCGATAGTCTTGTGCTTTGCTTGTGATTACCTGATCAGGCAAGTGTAGTTTGTCAAATGCTCTCACCCAGCGCTGGGTTTTATTCATTAGCAAGGGCTGTCTTAGTGCGACCCAGTAGAAATTCCGGGCACCATTGCTTTCACTCTCGGATCCGAATGCTGATGTACATTCACTGATGATCGTATTACACAATTGTTTTATCGATTCCGACTGACCGGTTTGATTGGTATCTGGATTGCCAAAGCGGGGGACTTCGATATCGATACATTGGCATTTGATCTGGTCATACTCCAGTTGCGCAACTTTGATCGGGCCGAGCAGTGCCGCTTGAGCCGGTAAGATCGCATCCAGTCCGCAAGGCGAACAGGTACCTGTGGTCAGCGCGTGGATCTCAATGTGGCGACTGGGAAAAATGTGGTTCCAGGCCTGGAGTAAATGGGTGAAACCAACATAACCTGATTCGAGTTGCTGGGTTAACGTTGTCGAGTCAGGTATTTGCCGCTTGCCATATTGCTCGCTTGATTGTGAATCTATGCCTTCAAGCGGTAGTGCATAGATGATTTTATCTGGAATCGTATTCTCGAATTTACCATGCTCCAAGTAGCCCTGTAATTGTACTTTCAAATTCTTGATTTGAGGTACTTCTACACAGTCAACTAAAGCTCCGGCTTGTTTTAATGATGTTTCGATATCGTCCCGTAATGATCCCGGACTCATCAGCAATAACCAACGATTATCAAGTCGTTGCGCCCGTGGAACTGGGGCAAGCTGTTTCCAGATTGGTGTGTAGAACCAATCTTTTACCGGTGACCGCACATCGCCTGTGGGGATCGAATTTTCCTGTCTTCCGAAGCCTGGTCGGTGATTCTGATGCTGACCAGCTTGCGCACGATCGATCCAGAAACGTTGCCGCTGGAATGGATACCCTGGTAAATGAACTCTACGAATTACCTGTGTATCCAAGCGGTCGGCATAAAATGCGCTCCAGTCTATTGTCGTCTCCAGACGCCAGAGAGCGCCAACAACTTCTAATAGATTGGCGGTTTGGCCTTCGGTTGAAAATGCTTTACCTCGCCAGTCCTGGGTGCAGGCAAGTGCTGTGAGAGCTTTTCCCGGGCCTGACTCGATAACGATTTCTGCATGGCCCTGTAGTTGCTCGAGCCCGTTGGCAAATTGTACCGTAGACATCATTTGTGCGACCCAGTACTCGGGTGAACACGCCTGTTCGGGAGACAAACATGCTCCCGTCAAGTTACTCATTACCGGTAGCTTGGGTGCACTTAATGGAATTGCTGACATCAAATCTTGCAGAGGCGCTTTCACAGATGCCATGAGTTGCGAATGGAATGCGCCGCTGGTTCGAAGTTGTTTGACGGGAATATTGTGTTCTTCCAGTATTTGAGCAAATTCTGCAATTTGAGCTGAGTGACCGGAAATGGTTGTGCTCAGCGGACCATTAATTCCCGCGACCGTAAGTGACTCAAACAGGTGCTCTTTTAATAAAGAAAGACAGTGGCTGGCATCGGAACCCACCGCGAGCATTGCACCGCTCTCCGTTGCCTGCATCCAGGCACCTCGCGAGGTCACAATTTTCAGACCGTCCTCCAGAGAAAAGACTCCGGATTGGCATGCTGCGACATATTCGCCCAAGCTATGACCGAGAAATGCAGAAGGGCGAATGCCCAGGCTTTTTAATAATTCTGCTGTGGAATAACAAACTGAAAACAAAACAGGTTGTGCAATTGCAGTTTGCCGCAGGGTATCCTCAAGCTTCTGGTTATCCATGGTTTCAGAGAGCATGGATAGTTGCAGCAGGTTTCGAATGTCACCAGCAAAGGATTGACTGATTTCGGGATCAAAATAGTTTTTCAGGATTTCTGCACAGGTATCGAGCGCTGTGCGAAAAACTGCAAAGCACTCATAATATTGCGATGCCATTGCAATTGTTTGAGAGCCTTGTCCGGGGAATAGAAACGCGACTCTAACCGGGGCCTTCGGAATGGTATAAATCGTATCTTGACGCTGGGCTGCTGTTCTGAGGCCCTCAATCAAGGCTGCACGTGTTGATGCCACGAAGTGGAAGCGATATTTGAATACACGCCGTCCCTGCGCGAGCGTGAAAGCAATGTCCTTTAATGAAGGTGCGTCTGCTTCATTCATTCCCGCCAAGTAATCTGCAAGTTCGAGCTGCATATCACGCAAGCTCTCTGTTGATTTTGCAGAAAGCACAAAAAGCTGCGCGTCACTATTGAGCGCGTGTTGTGATGGCGATGAGCTGTCGCTTGAGCTCGTCTGGCTGGGGGAAAGTGTCAGATTGATTCGGCTGATATCAGGCGCTTCTTCCAGTATGACATGGGCATTCGTGCCGCCCACCCCGAACGAGCTTACTCCCGCCCGAAGTGGATAAATCGATTCCCACGGCAATGTTTCGGTATTTACGAAGAAGGGGGATTGTTCGAGATTCAGTTTGGGGTTAGGCGTTTTAAAGTGTTTGGTAGCCGGGATGGTCTTGTGTTTTATTGCAAGCGCCGCCTTAATCAGACCTGCCATACCCGCTGCTGTATCCAGATGTCCAAAATTGGTCTTTACCGAACCCAGAGCGCAGAACTGATTTTGTTCGGTATCCAGCCTGAATGCCCTGGTAAGCGCTGCGACTTCAATCGGGTCACCCAATGGTGTTGCGGTACCATGGGCCTCAATAAAACCGATGGTATGTGCCGGAATATCGGCAAGAGCCTGTGCTTCAGCTATGACTTCTGCTTCTCCGGTTTCACTCGGCGCAGTATAGCCTATCTTGTCTGAACCATCATTATTGAGCGCTGAAGCTCGAATAACGGCGTAAATATCATCGCCATCAGCGAGGGCATCTTCCAGTCGTCTTAGTAATACGACACCGACACCACTGCCACCAATGGTTCCTTTTGCATCTGCATCAAAAGCACGACAAACGCCGTCAGGTGAGGGGATGCCACCGTCTTGATAAAGGTAGCCTTCTTCCTGGGGAATCCGGATTGTAGCCGCACCGGCCAATGCCATGTCAGACTGGCAATCCAGAAGGCTTTGGCAGGCTAGGTGAACTGCAACCAGAGATGTTGAGCAGGCCGTATTGATATTTATGCTGGGGCCTTTGAGATTGAGCTTGTAGCTCACTTTACTCGGGGCGAAATCCTTATCGTTGCCAATCAATAACTGGTAGTCCATGTCCGGACCGGTCAACTCCGGATGGGTCATGATATTTTTTAAAATATAGGTTGGCATGCCGATTCCGGCAAACACCCCGATCCGATTTTCATCGCCCTGACCATGGTGCCCGGAATCCTCCAGTGCATGCCAGCAACACTCCAGAAATAATCGATGTTGAGGGTCCATCATTTCTGCTTCTCTGGGACTGTAGCCAAAAAATGCAGCATCGAAACGGTCATACCCATCGAGCCGTCCGCGCCGTGGCACGTAAGCAGGGTTGTTGAGCTGTTCTGGAGCCACGCCAGCTTTGGCGAGCTCTTCGGAGCTGAACGTCGTAATCGAGTCGGTCTGGTTGATCAGGTTTGACCAGAATTCCCGAATGTTCTTTGCTCCAGGGAAACGGCAATCCATACCAATTATGGCGATGGCATCCGATGGAACTTGCGGGAGCGTATTATCCTTCATACCTGATTCATTCCTCTTGGTCTGCGTTGTCTTGAACGCGCTTGTTTTTGTTGTTTTACCCGATCTGCGAGCCCGGAAAGCGGAGTCAAGCTCAGCTGATCAAGAAAGCTGGCTTGTTGCGAAATGGTTGTGTAGCGGAACAGGTCCATCAGTTTGATTTCGTAGCCTGCCTGAGTGATGTCTCGGTGGATATCCACAAGGAGGAGTGAATGACCGCCTGCATCGAAGAAATTTTCATCATGTTGGATGTCATCTCGTTGTAAAGCCGCAAACCAGGCTTGCTCCAGGATAGTAACTGTTGCGTTGAGGGGGGCAGCATGTTTCTGGTTCGATGCACTGTTCTTCGGGGCGATTCCCGCCAGTAAAACGGCTTCCGGATGATTTGCCAGCGCTTTCCGATCGACTTTTCCGTTACTGTTAAGAGGTAATGCCGGTAAAGTGAAATATTGGGCGGGAATCATATATTCCGGCAGGTTTTTTCTGAGCGCGTTTTTCAAGTAGTCAACAGATAGCGACGCACTTTCCGGGGACGGCGCTGTTGTGGTCAGGTAAGCTACGAGGTGCTTGGTTGCTGTATCTGACTTTGAAACCACGGCTTGAGTGACATGTTCAATGCGATTGAGCCGATCTTCAATTTCGCTGAGTTCCACACGGAAACCCCTTATTTTCACCTGGAAGTCTGCGCGTCCAAGAAAATGAATATTCCCCTGTTCATCGCGTTTAACCAGATCGCCGGTTCGATAATAGGCATCTCCGGAGGAAATAAAATGTTTTGCGTTCAAGTCCGGACGTTTCAGGTAGCCTTTTGATATCCCGGTACCACTGATATAGAGTTCACCAACGATACCAAATGGCACTTCGGTCATGTGATCATTGAAAACATGTAGTTGATAGTTACTGAGCGCATAACCTACGGGAATATGTGGTTTCTCACAATCTACGGGTTGAACACAATGCAGCGAGCTCCAAACGGTTGCTTCAGTCGGGCCGTAGAAGTTATATACGGGTAAATTAAAGCGTTGTAGTTGACTCGCCAGCTTTCCGGTCAGTGCCTCTCCGCCACAGCATATGGCCCTGAGCTGGAAAGGGAATTGATTTTCATGGGTCAGGTGTTCAATCAGTTTTTGCCAGACACTGGGCGTAAGGTTAAGGAGAGTGACCCCTTCCTGTTTTACCAGTTCATGGAGGCGAGCAGGATTGTAGCGCGCTTCATCGTCAACAATGACGAGTGTACCTCCGGTTAACAAACATCCCCAGATTTCCCAGACAGAATAATCGAAACTATAGGAATGGTAGACTGTCCAGATATCGTCGTGTGTCAGTCGTAATGTTTTCTGCAGCCCGGATATCAAATTCATGACTTGGTGATGCTGGATCGGAACGCCCTTGGGTTTACCTGTCGAACCTGATGTGAAAATACAATAGGCTGTATTGGGTTCAATGGTGCATCGGGGGTTGTCCTGCTCATCTGGCAACTGTTTAATCGAACTGAAATCATTGTTGCCGACAATAACGACAGATCTAACGGGTAGAGATGCGGACTGAGCAGAACAATGACTGTCGGTAATAATTGTCTGTGCATCAGAATCTTCAATGATCATCGCGATTCGTTCTGCAGGGTAAGCGTAGTCCAAGGGGACATAAGCGCACCGACATTTCAGAATAGCGACCAGCGTGACAATTTGATCGATTCCCTTCGGGAGTAATACTGCGATTGTACCCTGTTCCCTGACGCCGATTGATTGCAGGTAGCCACTTAGCTGGTCAGACCGGGTTTCCAGTTCACCGTAGGTCAGGCTTTGTCCCTGGAAACGTAAGGCAATATGGTCAGGATGCTGCTTAATCTGCTCACTCAGTCGTTGCTCTAGCCGTTTTGGGGAGGCGTGGGGAGTGGGAGCCGGGTTTATCTGTTTAAGTATATCGCGTTCTTGTTGAGTGAGTGCCGGGAGTGAGAGCGGGTGGCTTTGACTATATCGATCGTCACCGATTGCACGCAGGAGTTGTTGGTAGTGCTCGATAAGGTTACGTATGGTTTCGGGTTTATATAATGCTCGATTATATACAAATTGACCGTCAATTGAGTCCTTTGATTGCCACAACTGAACTTCCAGGTCTCCGGTTACACTTTGCCGATCCAGATCAACGGGGGTAACGTTCAAACCTTTGAGTTTAAGCTCCGGGTGGGGCGAATGATCAGGTGCATTGTTGAGCGAAAAAACGGTTTGGATGAGCGGATTGAATGATAAATCCCGTTTTGGTTTAAAGTGCTCAACCAGTTTTTCAAAGGGGAGTTCCTGATGTTCAAATGCGCCGGTACAGAAAGTCCGGATGCGCTCGAGATAGCTGGAAACCGTATCCTGAGGTTGTATCTGGATGCGAATGGGCAGGGTGTTCACGAAATACCCGAGCATGCCCTCCAATTCAGTGTGATTTCGGTTGGCTATTGGTGAGCCTATAAGTAGATCTTTTTGGCCCGTATAACGATTGAGTAATAAGCCGAAACCCGCCATCAGGAGCATATACAGGGTCATATGATGTTGTGCTGCCCTGTGCTTCAATCTTTGCAAGTCGGTACTCGAAATGATGATCCGTTCTACTGCGGCCTGGTAGGTTTGAACCGGGGGGCGCTGAAAATCGGGCGGGATTTCGACGCGAGTGGGGGCACCTGCCAATGCGGCGCGCCACCATTCAAATTGTTTTGGTAAGATATGATCGCGATATTGACCATGCTGCCACCGTGTATAGTCATCGTAGGTGATCGCGAGTGGTGTTAATTTCTCGTGTTCATGTGCGTCACCGGATTCATATTGACTATAGAGGTCTGAGAGCTCCCGTACCATCAACCCGATTGACCATCCGTCAGTGATGATATGATGCAGGGTCAGTAACAGAGTGTGTTGTTGTCCCACGGAGTCGGTTTTATATAATCGAGCACGGAAAACTGGCCCGGTTTTCAAGTTAAACGGGGTATTGGCTTCGGTTCTGGCCAGATCTTTTATCCAGGCTGTTTTGTCTTTGACTCCGGTGGCATTGTTTTGCGCGTATTTATCCTCGATATCGGTAAGCGACATATCCGAATAGGCCAGTTCGAAGTTGTCACTACTCTGATACCGAATCTGTTCCGGGGTAGGGTAGTAGCTGTATAGAATTGGGTGCCGATCGATCAGTGCCTTGATAGCCTCTGACAGTGCTTTTGGATCGAGCGGGCCATCAATAAGCAGAGCCGCGGGCATATTGTATTCGTTCCCGCCATCTTCGAGCTCGTTCAGGAACCACAGTCTACGCTGTCCGAATGACAGGGGGGCGGGGGAGGCACTCTCTGGAGTTGACGATATGAAGTTCGAACGCGGGATGAAACGATCTGCTGCTGGCTGATCTTTTTCAGTCCGGTTTGATCGTGATAACGCTCGCAAGTGTTCCAGTAGTTCGGGTTTTCGAGCACGGATAACATCTACACAGCGGTTCAGTATCTTCGGCTCAAGGTTTTCTGCTGCGGATACAGACAGTTTATCCTGGTTCAAGGCTACACAGATATCCAAATCCGATAACTGTTTCAGCAGATCTTGAACCGGCAAGGAACAGAGTTCCGAAAAATGGGTATCTGCGGGCTCCAAAGGCATACCAATTCCCTATATTTCTATTTCGATACGTGCCTGTGGCTTATGATCACCTAGCACTTTAGCTAACGCGATTATGGTGGGCGCTTTAAAAAACTGGGCCACAGATAACGTAATTCCAGTTTGTTCCCGAATACGGGAAATGACTTGAGTTGCCATCAAAGAGTCGCCACCCAGATTAAAAAAGTCTTCAGTTCCATGCTTGATGCTGACTGCCAATACATCGTTGAAAATGGACGCTACAATGACTTCTTCTTCGGATGTCGCCTGGTAAGATGGCAAGGCGTATTCGGTACGGGGTTCGGTTTGATCAATAGGCTCGTAGTGTGCATTGTTATTCTCTTTTCCGTGTGTATTGTGCACAGAGGATGTGTTCTTGACGCCTGATTTTTCATTCAGGGAAAGTCGTGCCATCAAATCTTGAGTGGAAACGGCGATCTGAACCGTATTCGGCCTCTCCAGAATTGATTGGAACAGCGCTTGCCCTTCAGGGACTCTTATAGCATTGGTCGCAATTGACGATTTGTCAAAGTTGGAATGCGTGTCGGGGAAATCCCAGGCGTCCCAATTAATGGATAACCATTGTGCCCCGTGCTCCTTGGCCAGGTGGGCAATATAATGGTCGAGTGCGCTGTTCACTGCTGCGTACATATCGAGTTGATAACCACCAAGAATGCTGGCGAGAGACGACATACAGATAACCTGGTGCACTGGCTGATTTCGGATTGCTTCGGCGATGACCTCAGCCCCTTTGACTTTGCTATGGAACAAAGCATCAAAGTCCGCTTTTAGCTCTGCGACTTCGGTCGCTCGATTAGTGAGATGTTGTACTGACTGATATTGTCTTTGCAGTACGCGCTGCATGTCCGCTGCAGCATGAATGATTGAATTAATGTGTCCGAATCGTCTCACAGTCCTTTCAATCAGTTGTTTCATCCCGAACAATGAGCAAGTATCAACTTCCGCAGTTAATACCCGATGCAGATCTGGATCGAATACTTCTGTGTCTGGTGAAAATGTTATTGATGACAGTTTTCGTAACTGTTTCGATACATCTTCTGATGGTTTGGAGCGGTGAGCGAGTAAAACGCATACACCGGGGGTTTTAATCAGCTGTTCAGTCAGTGCTAAGGCGATTTTTCCAAACCCACCGGTTATCAAGTAGACCTGACAGTACTGTGCTTTAGTCCCAGTCTGAGTCGCGGAAACGGATGCTGTGACAGGAGGTTGTGATTTTATCTGAGCGGCTTGAGACCAAAGTGGTTGCCAGAGAAATTTGCCACGCAGCGCAGAGATACGCGGCGATGGCTTATCCAGTAGATTAAGAAAACAGTTTGCTGCCACGCTTGAATCGATCACATCCCATGATTCTACATCCAGCTGACATACGCAAAGATTGGGATAATTGTGCGGAGCGCCGGCGATAATACCGTTGAGTAACGCTGGGTTGGCGTCGAGGGTCTCATACCCAAGGTTTTCCTCGCCCGTGACTTCAAAGGCGCATTCGGTAATCACCAAAATGGTCGGAGTTATACCGGTCTTTAGCTGGTCTAAACGCGCCAATAGAATACTCAAGGAAACCGGGGGCAATGCATTTTCTGAATGTTGGCTTTGGAGCACTACATGAGCAGGATTATAGCCGCGCTCTTGGAGTAATAGGTAAATCTGGTCTATTTCAGTACAGGGGTCGAATCTGACTTCAAAGTGATCAGTTTCGTCTTGGCCAAAAATGGAAATCGTAGATGTCGCGATAACGATCACATGCTCGAAACTCAAGGCAAGTGCATCAACTATTGCACTCGAAGGTTGCTGTGCGAGCAATAGCACACAGGAATGACTCGATAACTTGGTTTTTCCAGCTTTCGCTACAATTCGATTGCCCCTTTGCCAATCACATTCATAAAGCCAGTGATCGATAGGTTTTCGTTCGAGCAGGCGTTTATTATCTAAATGACCCGTTCTGTCAGTATTGATAGTGTTTTGACGCTGATCGAGAACTGGCTTGAGCTCATGGTGATGGGGTTCAAATGGGTAAGGTGGGAGTGCAATGGGACGAGTTAAATTTGCGTTACTGACGTCGTGCTCGTATGCACGCCAGTCAATGTCATATCCCATTTGCCAGAGTTTCGCCAACAAAAGTAGGAGATTATTTATTTCGTTATCCGGGTTGTTTGAACCCAGTGATGAAATTACAACGGCGGAATTATTGACTATGCGCCTTGCGCAATGACTCAACCCTCGACCTGGTCCGACTTCAATATAGATGGGTATCGAGTCCGGCTGGCTTTTATCCAGTGATGCGAGATTGTCGGCAAAACGTACGGTGTTGCGCAAATGCATACACCAGTATTGTGGATCACAAATCGAATCGGTTGTGTGCCAGTTACCGGTAAGATTAGCCTGCAAGGCAATTTGTGGTTCAGCGATTGTGACCTGATCGAATAGAGATGAGAACGCATCCAGAACACCCGCCATCGATCGGGAATGGAAGGCATGCGAGGTGGCAAGTTTTTTAGCGGAAATACGGCGTGACGTTAAAATACACTCAAACTGTTGTATGCACTCTGCAGAACCGGCCAGAACAGTGCCTCGGTCGTGATTAAGCACCGCGATGTCCAGGGAGGCGCCTTGCGCCGCTTCCTGCAGGAGTTGCTTACAGCTTTGCTCATCCAGGGCAACCAGAAGCATCTCGCCAGAGGGCATACTTTGCATCAGGCGCGCTCGTTCCGAAACCAGTGTTAGCGCATCTCGCAATGTAAGTGCTTCACTGAAACAGGCAGCAACATATTCGCCCAAGCTGTGTCCCGCCAGGGCGTCGGGCTGGACGCCCCATGCCGAGAGTTGCATTGCGAGCGCATATTCGACTACAAATAGCGCGGGTTGAGTAAATTCGGTTTGATCCAGATTTTGGCTGACAGATTCAATATTGCGCTTGTTCAGCAGATTGTTTAGAAACTGGCTGACATGATGCGGAAGGATTTTCAGGCATTGGTCAACGGTTTCGCGAAAGGTTTGGCAATTGGCATAGAGCATTGTCCCCATCGCCAGTGTTTGGCAGCCTTGGCCCGGAAACAGGAAGCGTATTGAGAGCGGCGATTCAGTAACTTTTTCGATGTGATCCGGATTAAGTTGGCTCAGTTGTGAGAGCGCATCTTCCCGAGTATGCGCAATCAGAGTCGCACGAAATGGCAGAGGTGCTTTTCGCCGGAGTGAGTTTGCAATGTCATGAATAGATAACTTAGGCTGTCTTTCGATGAAATGCAGTAAATCGCGGGCATAGTGCAGACAGGCGTCTTGTGTTGCAGCACTGATTTGCAAGAGGGCAGGTGCATGACTTGATTTTGTTTTAAATTCAGCGTCTTTTGCAGGATTAGATAACGTTTCAGAATCTAATGCTGACGGAGCCTCTTGGAGTATGGCATGGGCATTTGTTCCACCCATACCAAACGAACTGACCGCAGCGATTCGTGCTGCTTGACCTTCGACATCCCAATTGCGTAAGCGAGATACCACTTCAAACGGCCCCTGGGCAAATGGAATCTCCGGGTTTGCCTCAGTGTAATGCAAAGTGGGCGGCAAGGCTTTGTGTTTGAGACACAGGATCGTTTTAATCAGACCCGCAATGCCTGATGCGGCGTCAAGGTGGCCAATGTTGGCTTTGACCGACCCGATGTAGCACTTTTCAGAAACACCGGCGAAACACTGATTCAGCGCTTTGATTTCGATAGGATCGCCCAACGCGGTTCCGGTACCATGGGTTTCGATATAGCTGATGTCTTCGGGCTGTATTCCGGCAAGCTCTTGAGCATCCAGTATGACATCAGTTTGTCCTTGGACACTGGGGGCTGTGAAACCCATTTTGTCAGCACCGTCATTATTGATGGCCGTGCTTTTGATTACGGCTTGAATGTCATCGCCATCTTCAAGCGCATCTTCAAGTCGTTTCAGCACGACGATCCCGGCACCACTTCCGATCACTGTGCCGTTAGCGGATTTGTCAAAGGGAGCACAGCGACCATTGGGCGACAATATCATCCCGGATTGAAAGCGAAATCCGGTCTCCTGTGGTATCTGGAGGGAAACGCCTCCGGCCAATGCGAGGTCACAATCTCCACTTAGCAGGCTTTGGCACGCAGTATGAACGGCGACCAGTGAGGTAGAGCACGCTGTTTGTACGGCGACAGCGGGACCCGTCAGGCCCAGCTTGTAAGCAATACGTGAGGCCAGGAAGTCTTTATCATTCAGTAATACGGCTTGATATAAATCGGCAGTATTCCGTGTATCCGTAACCGGCAACACGCGTTTGTGGAAATAGTTTCCGAGCCCGCATCCTGCAAAAATACCGGTTTTGGGGAGTGTATCAGACTGTCCGGGGGCCAGGCCTGAGGCTTCCATGGCTTCCCAGGCGCACTCAAGCAGCAAACGATGCTGTGGATCCAGTGTTTTGGCTTCTTTGCCGGTGAACCGGAAAAGGTTGTGATCGAAGGCATAGATATTTTTCAGGCGAGCGGTACGGCGGACATAATCAGGATGGCTGTATTCAGCCTCGCTGATTCCGGCCTCGTCCAATTCAAGGTTGCTCAGCGCTTCTACGCTTTCTATACCTGAACTTAAATTTTCCCAGAAAGCAGCAGGACTATTTGCTCCGGGAAAGCGGCATGCGATTGCAATGACCGCGATGTCTTGTCCGTTGTCCGATGCCTGATTTCTGGGTTCTTGAGTTCCGCTTGTTGCCATTCCTTCCACTTTCGTCGTTTCCATGCTTGTTGTTATTGTTCGGGCCAGTGTTGAGTCCGATATTGATTTTTATGAATAGTTAAGTTATGACGGAGATTGTTTAAACGGTGATTGTTTACGCGGTTGGCGTTTGTCTCCGCCGATTGCGCCGGTCGCTTAATCTGTTTGGCCTTGAACGTTTATTGGTCTCGACTGAATTTACAGGCGTCACGGATTCCGATGTATTTTCCTGTTTGAGTAACGAGGCCATTTGTCCAAGGGTCGGGTTGGCAAAGAGGTCTACCATGGCAATGTCTTTACCCGTGGCTCTGGTAATCCCCAGTTGGACTTTAGAGAGCAACAGAGAGTGTCCGCCAAGATCAAAAAAGTTGTCTTGTCGGCCAATACTTTGAAGACCAAGCGCACTACACCAGATTTTTGCAATTTGTGACTCTAATGGCGTGAGTGATTGCACTGCATCAGCCGTCTGATCAACTGACCAGCTTTCGAGTAACCGGTTATCAAGCTTGCCGCTACTGGTCAGCGGGATATGATCAACAACTTGTATCAGATTCGGTTGCATGTAGTCCGTGAGCACAGCTGTCGCGAGAGATTTTAGTTCCGCAATGATCTGACTTTTAACAAAGTCTGGAGCGGGTAGGCTGGTATTCTTCAGCACCACAAAGGCGATGATTTGCTGCAGACTTTTCCGGACAATTACGGCGCAATCCATCACGTTGTCATGGTGTTTCAAACAACTCTCGATTTCGCCGAGCTCAATTCTGTAGCCTCTGACTTTAACCTGGCTATCCTCTCTGCCGATCAGTTGAATATCACCATTGGCTAATCGGTAACCGATGTCGCCGGTACGATACACTTTTGAATCACTCAGGTTGGGCAGGTTAAGGAAGTTACGTTCAGATAACTCAGCGCGGTTAAGGTAACCTGCCGATACGCCGGGACCAGCAATGAGAATCTCGCCTTGAATTCCGGGCCCGACAGGCTGATACCAAGGGTCAACAATAAACAGTTCTGTCTGGCCGAGCGGCTGGCCAATGGGGAGTGCGCGGGTACGATCAAGTTTTTCCAGATCCGCCGAGCCAGGGGCCGCGAGTGCGGCGTCGACGCAGCACTCGGTTGGCCCGTAAACATTGAATATTTGCAACTGCGGATTATTGGACTGCACGTATTGTGCAAGTTCAACCGGAAACTGTTCACCACCGACGATTAGCGCTGCGACTGAACTCAAGTTCGGTTTAACGGCGATAAGCTGTTGCAACAGACTGGGTGTGCAATCCGTAACGGTGATCTCGTGTTGTGCCAGGAACTCAGCGAGTTGATGCATATCCTGTCTCGCCATTTCGGGTACAACAAACAGGTGGTGACCGTAGACCAATGAAGAGAATATCTGTTGTACTGATGCGTCAAAAACCGTGTTTGCGATAAGCGCAACCCGCTGTGGGCCGTTCAAGGTTGAATAGATTTCCTTTGCCAATGCATCGACGAGGTGAATAACCTGGCTGTGTTGCACAGGCACACCTTTGGGTTTGCCCGTAGTTCCTGAGGTGTAGATCACATAGGCTATCGCATCCGGTGCGATCTTTTCATAGTCAACAGTGCTGACGTACCCGTCCAGAGAATGATCGAGTGGGTTTGACTGGTGGTTAAGATCTAAAGAAAAAAATTCGTCCAGGTGTTCGTTTATACGCGCGTAGCTGTCGAGCTGTTTGTCCAGGATAAGGAGGCGAGCTCCCGAGTCATTCAACTGATACTTCAGGCGCTGAACAGGTTGTAGAGCATCCAGTGGCAGATAGCTGTTGCCGCTGAAGAGAATACCCAGCATGCCACAAATCATATCCGTAGTGCGTCGTGCGCATATGCCAATACGATGCCCCCGGTTTTGAAGATGACTCTGGTTTTGCAGGGGAGCATTTTCAAGGGCAGTCTGTATCTCTGAAGCAATAATGTGAGCCTTTCTCACGAGTTCTGAGTAGGTTAGAGAAGTTTGGCCATCTGATACTGCAGGTCTATTGGGGTGACGTTCTGCCTGTTTGATAATTCGGGAAACCAGGCTGACCGGTTCCTGATTCACCGCTACTTTGTTCTTCGGGTTGAAAGAATCAAGCTCGCTTTTTGGGGCGTGTAGAGCCACCTCGGAGAGAGGTTTATCAGGTTGACAGGCGAACTGATTCAGGATTTCGACGTAAGCAAAAGCCAATTGGCTAATCTGAAATGCCGAGAAAAGGTGATTGTCGTATTTAAGAAACAGATTCAGGTTTGTCTCTGAATCTGCGATTTCCATGGCGAGTGGAAACTGTCCCATTTGTTGGGGTAAAAGGTAAGGGCTCAGTTTGACATCACCCCAAAGCAATTCCGGTGCATGCTCTTCCGATTCCATGAACAGTTTTATGAGTTCTGCATCCCCGGGAGGTTTTTGCATGATAAAACTGGTCTGAATAAATGTATTTTGGGTGTCTGTTCGTAATGCGCCGCTTTGTTCAATAATCAGTGTGAGGGGGTACTCTCCGTGATCCAGATTATCCAATGTAACGGCGTGTTGCGCTTGAACATATTCCCGCACTGTAGCTTCAGCCCTGAACCGACTTTCGACGGGTACGAGATTGACGAAATTACCCACGGTACCAAGGAATCGAGAGTCAAATCGACCGTGAATTGGGGTGCCTACGAGCACCTGTTCCTGTCGACAGACTTTATGCAGCAGGACATGGTAAGCCGACAGCATGAGCGAAAACAGCGTGACCCCACAGCGTTGTGCCTGTGCTCTTAATTGTTTATTCAATAAGTCGGGTAAACTGGTATGAAAGGCTTTACCATCGGGTGAGGGGGCGCCCCGGTTCGAGCGCATTACCGGTAAATTAAGGGGCTCGAGCTTCCCATACCCTTTGTTTGCCCAGTATTCAGCCAGATCAGTACCTTTTTGGCTGGCAATATATTGGCGCTGTTGCTCGACAAAAAGCGGATAAGCTGTTAACTCCTCTTCTGGCTTCGCTTCTTTGTCCACCGATCCGCCGAGATGACGTTTGAGTTCTTCAATCAGGTACCAAAGTGACCATCCGTCGCACACGATATGATGTGCAACCAGAAGCAGAATACCTTGTTCGGATTTACTTTTTTCGTAGATCCAGTGGGCGCGTATTAATGGTGGCTTTTCAAGGTCGAATGGTGCTTGATAACACTCGACGACCGTATTTCTGAGCATTTCCTGACTGCTATGCGGGTCTTCGGACTGATCGTTCACTTCGCTTAGCGTAAACGGTATTGGCATGTCCGAGTGCTGAGGACGCTGCAATGGTTCTTCCGAATCTGAATCAACGAAGAAGCCGTTTTTCAGGACTGGGTGTTGGTTAATAATCAAAGACAGTGTTGATTCAAGTTTACGGGCTAACCCGTGTGCCTGACTATCAAAAGAAAACCGGGCTGCAAAGGACACATGGTAGGCGGAGCTTGCCGGCTGTAACTGATGGATAAACCACTGCGCTTGTTGATTGTAGGCTAGCGCGTATGGAGCATCCAAAGAAGCGGTGATCGTAGCCTCAAGTGCAGGGGAAGGGTGGCTCTCTATCTTAAGTAGATTTTCAATATCCAGTGCTAATTCTCTGATAGTTATGCCTTTTAAAAGCGAAACCATCGGAATGGATACATTATAAATATTTTGAATTTTGGCTCTGAGTTCTACTGCTAGCAACGAGTCGAGGCCCAAGTCGATTAATGAGACTGTTTCATTGATTGATTTTGAGTCTACATTAAGTAGTGGTTCTAATATATTGAATATTCGGTCTTTTATATTTTCTTCGGAACCATTTTTATCGAAGGTCTGGCTGCGTAACCTTTCGCCAAAATTGGTCGAACTCTCGGTTGCAATGACAACCTGCTCAAATGATGGCGCAGATTGAAGCTGAGCTTGGAAAAGGCTTGCTGATTCACCGACGACGGTCATTACCCGGCGGCTACTGTCTCCCTGGCTGCGTTGCCAAAGTAAGTGCGTGAGTCGAGCTGCACTTAGTGAATTGAGTCCGGTGTTGTTGATATGGGCAAGCATACCCCGATCTGAGAACGCGCCCCATTGCACGGAAAGTGTGTTCTCCCGGGACTCGGCAAAACCGGATAGCCAGGCATTAGCCGCAGCGTACGCGGAGAGATGGGGTGAGGGTAAAAGCGCAGAAACAGAAGAAAACAAAAGCAGAAAATCAAAAGAATCTTCTGCTTTAAAATCAGCAAGCGCGCGAACCCCGTCTATTTTGGCAGCTAACTGTTCGTATAAGAATTGTTCTGATATCGCTTCTACATCACAAGGCGTTGCCACCCCTGCGGCATGGATGACACCCCTTATCGCAGGATGAGTCTTGTGCCACAATTCAAGCCATTGGCTGAATGCTGTGTAATTACCCACATCCACTGATTGAACCGTGATACTTACCCCGTTTTCTTCAAGGGTGAGGATGGTGTTGATTGCTTCTCGCTCTTTTTTCAGTTCAGGTGCTGCGGATTCAAGTAAGGCGGGCCAATCTCTGCGATCCGGTAATGGTGTCCGGCCCAGCAAAACGATGCGCTTGGCACCTTGTTTGGCCAGCCAGTCAGCCCAGACTAATCCCAACCCGCCAAGACCCCCTGTGATCAAATACACTCCCGAGCCTTTGACGGGCAGGTTACCCTGAGTATTGTCTTTAAGATCAGGGATAATTTGCTCAATTGCAGGTGTCTTGAAAATGCCCGAATTGAACAAATATTGATTGAGTGCGGTTACCGATGGGCTCTCGCTTTCTCGGTATGCTATCAAATCAAAAATACTGGAGAGTGATGAGGCATCAAAATACTCTTTTACTAGCACAATTCCGCCCCAGATGTCTGGATGCTCTGCGCTAAAAGCACGGGTAAACGCGAGAAGCGCCCGGTCCATTGTGGTTGCATCGGATTTGATAATCAGCCAGATTTTTCGCGTATTGGTTCCGGATTTATATTGATTGATACGAGTAAGCAATAGGCTCAAAGCGTTTAACGTGGGTGCCAGACCCGTTGCCGATTCCTCAACCGCTGAGAAATCCAATGGCACAAGGAGCTGACTAAAACCTATTTCTTGATCCGCTGTGTCTGGGTTGATACAGCGGACTTGATCTGGTGCTGTTTCGGTATTGAGTGCACCAAGTGCCAATGGAGTTAACGGTAGGTCGTCGGGAATTGGGAAGATTGCGATCTTGAGAGGCTCATTGAGCGGATCGGTTTGGTCAATGTTGTTCGGAGGGTGAAAATCTTGCCAGGTCTCAATAAATGTAGAAAGACTCGATTCGTTGTCCGGCTTCGAGTGACCATTCAAGTGTTCCAGAGGCGCGTTCGCAGCCTGTTCAACACCGATAAATTGAATGGTGAGTCCCTCAAGTTGCGCTATTAGCCCATCCTGATCATCGTAAACCTCAAGGGTTCCTTTCAGTATCGTACCTGACACTGTTTGGTCTGTGCCGTCTATCGGACGCTCAAGTCTACTATGAACCCAGAAATGGCCACCCGAGGGTCGTTTCCACAACGTTAATTTTTCAAGGGAATGACCCACAAATGCCCCGGCTCCAGTTGGAGCAAGCGGTGCCAGGCATTGAGCACAAGCATCCAGAAGCCCCGGATGAAACAGGAAGGCATCAGGGGCTTTTTCTTTAGGCGAAAACTTGATTTTTCCCCAGCAGTCTTGTTTGTTAACCCAGAGTTGTTCGATACTCTGGAAATCACCGGTCCATTGATTACCCCGGTATGCCCACTGCTCATAGAACTGTTTTCCGGTGATGGTTTGTGGGTATCGGTTCAGGTCTAGTGAGCTTGGAATCCCTGAATGTTTTTTGATGACCGTTGGAGCGGAATGCCGTTGAATCGACATTTGGGCGTGCTCCAGCCAACGGTTATCGTTAATTGGGTCTCCGGGATTGGGTGTTTGCCGGTGACTGAATATACTCAAAGTATAATCTTGATCACCTGATGCATTGGGTGGCGCACTCGATTGGACATGAGTTTGCAACGTTACCGACTCAGAATCGAGAAGAATAGGGCGTTTAAACTGTGCATTTAAACAGATCAAGATGTCATTGCTGGTCTCGAAGTTGTCATACTTTAATTTCGTTGCCGCAATCAGCGCCATCTCAATAAATGCGGCACCGGGGAAAATGCATTGCCCATGAATTTTGTGGCCTTGCAGGTATCGATGGTGTTCCGGGTTGAGTGCGTTGCTGTAGACCATAAAAGCGGAATGCTGACCTGAACCAGCAATGGTCTGCATAGCTCCCAATAATATTGACTGCCCGACTTGGGCTTGAGAGCGGACCGGATTTGATGTCTGCAACGCTCCCGGTTGAGAATCTGGCCAATAGCGTTTGCGTTGCCAGGGGTATGTGGGTAGGGAGTAGCGATGATCAAGCGGGTTGCCTGGAAAACACTGCCAATTAACCTGGAATCCTTGTTCCCACAATTGGGCGACGTTCGTTAGAAACGAGGTCAATTCCGCTCGAGGTATTCTTGAATGTTGGTTGTCTGCATCGGTCACAGCTGGTGCTTTTATGCCCGAAAATAAAATGACCCGCTGGCATTCTCCTTTATTTGACGTTGTATCTGAATTTAACTGTGTATCTAAATTTAACCTTGTATCTGACCAATTTTTCGCGCATTTTTTTGCCAGCTGAGTCAGAGTATTCCCGGGGCCGATTTCCATGAAGACTGGAGTTGTATTTGTATTACGGCTGTCTATTTTTCCGGGTTCAAGGCTGTTTTCTTTTTTAGGTTCAAGACTGTCTTCTTTTTTAGGTTCAAGGCTGCTCAATACAAACTCAATTGATTTTCGGAATTCAACCGTACCGAGGGTGTGTTGCTTCCAATATTCGATACTGATCAATTTCTCAGTATCGTTGAAGGCGTTGGCAGTTACATTGGAAACTAAAGTCGGGTATTTTATTGTTGACGATTGATCTCTGGGGGCGTCACCAGTCTTAAGTTCGGACAGTTTGAGCGCAAAGGGTTCAACGACTGGCTGCATTGCCGGATTATGGAAGGCATGGGATACCGCAAGAGCGCGATTAGGAATACCTGCATCATTGAGTATACGGTGTAATTTATCCATCACCGTTTGTGAACCGCTGTAGACCAGAGCATTAGGGGCATTGTCAGCGGCGAGTGAAATTGTCTTTAATTCTTCTGAATCAGGGTGTTGATCAATGAGCTGTGCGATCTGATTTCGGTCGGATAAAACCGCCAGCATTTCGCCGGCAGGCTGGGCCTGCATCAGGCGTCCTCTTTCAAGCACCAATTGCATGCCTTGTTCAAGTGTGAAGAAACCGGCGATACAGGCGGCACTGAATTCTCCAAGACTATGCCCTAAAACGAGTTGTGGCTGAATACCGAGCGATTGCCATAGTTTGGCCAATGCAACTTCACAAGCGTAGAGTGCTGGCTGGGTAAATTTTGTTTGGCTCAGATCCGTCTCGATACTGAAAAGCGTGTCAACGAAGGGTGCCCCGTTGAGAGCGTAAAGATCAGGATGGGCATCGGCAATTTTGGCGCATTGGTCAATGGTGTCTTTAAAGACCGGATAGGCATGGTACAGCGATCGCATCATCCCTGAATATTGTGCACCTTGACCACTGAACAACCAAACGACAGGGCGCTGATTCATCTGGGGGGCAATCATCGAAACCTGAGCCTGATTCTCCTCCCGTACTTGCCGTTGATCGCGTAGTGCTTGTAGTTGACTCAAAGCGTTCTGAAAACTGTGACTGACGATTGTGCAGCGGCAGGAAAATCCGGCACGTGAAGTATTGTTCGTGAAACAGTAGTCAGCCCATCTTTGATTGGTGAGCGCTAAAGATGGGGTTCGGTTAATTAGCTGAGCAATGATGCTTGCATGACCGCTTATCAGGTCTGACAGGGCGCTTTCAGATTTTGCACTGATCGCCAGAATCGTTGACCTTTCCTGTTGCGATACTTGATTCGGTGTTGGTGTTGTTACTGTGGTCTTGGCATATTCTGAGTATTTGCTGTTAATCCGGGGATTTTGCAGGATGACGTGGGCATTGGTTCCGCTGAATCCGAAGGAGCTTACCCCGGCATATCGAGGCGAATGCCATTTTTTTGATTGATCCGCGATGGTGAATCGTGAATCGTGCAGATTTATCCCGGGGTTTAACTGTCTAAAATGTAGATTGGCCGGTATGTATTCATGTTGCATGCACAACACAGTTTTAATCAACCCCGCAATACCCGCAGCGGCCTCAAGATGACCTATTGCACTTTTGACCGAACCGAATACGCACCCCTGATGCTCGGATCGACCAGCTTTCAATGTGTTCACGAGTGAGTTGATTTCAACGGGGTCCCCCAAAGGTGTACCGGTTCCATGGGTTTCGACATACTGAATTTCAGCGGGTGAAATACCGGCCAGGGCTGTCGCCTGTTTGATCAACGCCTGTTGAGCAAGACCGTTCGGGGCAGTCAATCCACTGCTGTGTCCATCCTGATTCACGGATGAGCCTTTGATGATTGCATGGATTGTGTTTCCATCTGCCAATGCTGCTGTTAGTGGTTTGAGCAAGACCAGACCACAACCCTCACTCCTGACATAGCCATCAGCATTGGCGTCGAAGCTGTGGCATCGCCCTCTGGGTGATAACATGTTCCCCCAGGAAAGACTGATTGAACCGGCAGGGGAAAGCAGAAGATTGACCCCGCCAGCCAGGGCAAGCGTCGATTCACCTCGCCGTAGTGATTCACAGGCCTGATGAACCGCTACAAGTGACGAGGAGCAAGCTGTATCAATAGTAAGTGCCGGCCCTCGTAAATCCCATAGATAGGAAAGCCTCCCTGCAGCCACGCTGGGTGAGCTACCTGTGCTCGTGTGGGTTTTTAATTTCGATTCATCCTGAAACGCCAATCTTTGGAATTCAGTGTTACTCAGTCCGATAAACACACCCGTTGAAGTCCCGGCAAGATTTGAGGGAACGATTTTCGCGTTTTCGAATGTTTCCCACGCCACTTCCATCAACAGGCGTTGGTGTGGGTCGACTGTTTCTGCTTCGAGCACAGATATGCCAAAAAACCGGGCATCGAATTTTTCAATATCCTTGAGGAAGCCTCCCCAACGAGAGTTGGTTTTGCCTGGGGTTTGGGGTTCTTCGGCATAATAAGCGTTGATATCCCAGCGTTCCTGTGGAACTTCTGAAACACAATCAACGCCGTTTATCAGGTTCTCCCAAAGCACATCCGGCGAGTCTGATTCTGGAAATCGGCAGCCAATCCCGATGATCGCGATATCATTTTCAGTAGCGGGCGGGATATGGGCTTTTTGTTGGATGAACTCATCATTGGGTGGGTAATGCTGACTTGTGCGGTCTGGCTTTCCCGGATCCAGAAGGTTTTGGATATGGTTAATAAAGGCATCAATCGAAGGCGCGTCGTAGGGCAGGGTCTGTGGTAAGGTAATGGAAAGGAGTGTTTCGAGTTTGGCAATTATTAAAACAATACGTTTTGAACTGAGTCCAAAATCGGCAAAGGTTGCGTTTTTGTCTATCTGATTCAGTATTTGGCCAGTTTCTGCTGAAATAAGCTGACGCACCTGTTCATAGAGCGTGGCTTTGAGCGCATCCGTTTCCGGGAGTCTTTGCCCCTGATCTGGTTCGCCCGGTGAAGTCATTTCCGGGGAACACCACAGGTAAACCGGTGCAATCTGTTGTGCCTCAAACGCCGTTTTATTGGCCTGTCTCTGGATTTTACCACTTGTGGTTTTACGTATGCTGTAAGGCGGCAACAGGACAATTGCATTTACGGCGACTTCATGTTGTTCGAATATTTCTGTGCGAATTTTACCAAGCAGTTGCGTAATTTTGCCTTTGTCGACAGTTTCAAGGTCAACGGTTTTATGGATCTCCTGCATCACTACTAATTTTTCTTCACCGTTACGGTTAACAGAAAAGGCAGCGGCGTTGTCGTTACTAAACAGATCTGAACTGCTGGTGACGGTTGTTTCTATATCTTGAGGATATAAGTTGACACCATCTATGATAATCAGATCTTTCAATCGACCCGTGAGGTATAATTCGCCATCCAGAATGAAACCTAGATCTCCTGTGCGCAGAAAAGGCTTTTCTGAATTCGTGCGATTAACCGTATCATTCGCATTGAGCGCATCAGACGTTTCACTTGATAGATACGCGTTGAATGTATCGCGAGTCGCTTGTTCGTTTCGCCAATAGCCTGATGCGACGGATGGGCCTTGTACCCACACTTCACCTACGGTGAGTGATGCGCAGGGTTTGCATGTCGCAGGGTCGACAATTACGCTTTTTGTATCTGAATCAACCCGCCCACAGCCGATGATCGGCGTAGCGCGTTCGTCCGGAGTGGCGAACAATTCGATTCGACCCTGTGCCAGCGCAGATTTGCTAACGTACAGGATGTGTGGCTCATCAGCTCCCCGAGTGATAGACACTTTGACCGTCGCTTCAGCTAAACCATAGCTGGGGGAAAATGTAGTGCTTTGGAACCCCGCTGAAGCAAACTTGTTGCTGAAGGCACGGAGCGTGTCTACTCGGACAGGCTCTGCAGCATTACATGCCATTCGCCACTGTTTGAGATCGAGGTGCTGTATGTTGTCATCACTGACGGCATCAACACAGAGTTGGTAAGCAAAATTGGGGGCTGCACTGTGGGTCGCTTCGTATTTGCTGATGGTTTCCAGCCAGTACACCGGGTTTCTCACAAAGGTTGCTGGTGCCATCAAATAACAAGGTGTTCCGCCGTAGAGAGGCACGAGTATGCCATAGATCAAACCGAGATCATGAAAATGAGGCAGCCAACTCACCATAATTGATTGATCATCATGTTCAAAACAGCGGTATAACTCATCCAGATTTAGAATCAGATTGTTATGACTGACCATCACCCCTTTCGGTTTGGAGGTTGAACCTGATGTGTACTGCAAAAATGCCAGATCAGATGATTTAGTTGAGGGTTTGTAGTCTGAGTGCGCTCGTTCGGAAACCGAGACCGGTAACCAGCATGTTTTCAGGCCAGCTTCTGTGAAAGACAAATCATCCGCGTGATGGTCAACAATCTCAGGATTTGCAAGAATAAGGTGACTTTGCGCATCATCTACCACGACAGCCAGTCTCTCGGCGGTATGGCTTCGTTTCGAGTGATGGTTCTTTTTGGGGGGATGCATGGGTACCGCAACCATCCCCGCATATAGACACCCCATGTAGGCGATAATGAACTCAAGGCCCGGTTGAAACAACAACAGTACTCGATCTCCCGCGCGGCCTTGATCAAGCAGCTCTTCTGCGAGGGCCGCCGCGTTTTGCTGTAGTTGAAAATAGGAGAGTGAAGTGCCGTCAGGCAAGAACTGAAAGGCCAGCTTCTCAGGTGTTTCCCGTGCTCTTGTTTCCAGGCAGTCAACAATAGTTGTGTAAAACGGCAGCATTCCGGCTTGCTTATCCATGGGAGTATCGTCTTTTTATTGTTTTATTGATTCAGGGTTATCGATTGGTTTCGTAGTCGGGGCTTTTTATACGATCTTTTTCTGTTTGCACCAAAACAGCCACGATGCCCACTAACGGTGATAAAAGGAGTGCGATAAAAAAGTTTCCGAACAAACCAAAGCGCTTGTAGCGTCCGGCATACGCGACTAAAAGACAAAAGAGTAGATATACGATTAGATATAGCATTGTGTCCTTTCCTCTTAATATTGAGGCCATTGCGGCACTCATTCCGAAAGAAGCTAAAAGCCTCCGACTAAAAGGTTAGTCACTGTTTCAGGCTTTATCAAAGAAATGAATGAGAAATAAGAGTATCAATTGAGGTTACATTAAACCGGTTTTTAAGAAGAAAATAGGTTAAAAAAACACCTTGATACTGGTCAAAGTTTCAACTAGTCTCTTCTTGAGTGCACCAAGGGCTACCGTTATTTTAAAAAACACAAAGAGATATGGGTATGACTGCGACAGCGAAAGAAGAAAATACTGAAGTACAGGATGTAGATTTAGAGCACCGTCTTGAAATGGCTCGCTCTACCTCGAAAAACTACGTTTTAGGGGCGATGGGCGTAGGCATGATTCCGATTCCGATTGTAGATTTGGCTGGCCTGACTGTGCTGCAGCTTAAAATGTTGCACAGTCTATCTAAAATGTATGGTGTGAAGTTTTCTAAAGATATTGGCAAATCACTTATCGCATCGCTGATTGGTGGTGCCGCACCTGCGCCACTCGGGATCAGTCTTGCCAGTTTGACTAAATCCATTCCCATTGTGGGCACGATTGTAGGCTCTGCTGGTGTCGCCGTAGTTGCAGGTGCATCAACTTATGCCTTGTCCCGTGTTTTCATTCAGCATTTCGAGTCAGGTGGTAACTTTTTAAACTTCGACCCGGAAGCTGTGCGTGCTTTTTACGAAGATGAATTCGAAAAAGGTAAAGCATACGCTGAGAACCTGAAGAAAGATGCTGGCGCCAAAGGTGGTGCAAAGGTTGCTTAAAATCTGTTGATTGTTGCAGATTTGTGAGGTGCCCATCTATTTTCAAGATGGGCACCCTGCTGATTAAGTGTGTTGGTTCCAATTAAAGTAGGGTGTTTGTTAGATAGTCTTCTAGATAAATCATTTCAAGTCAGATATTTACGTCCACTCCACTATATACTGTTCCCGCCAAGTTAAATGTATTGCTCAACTGATTATTTTATTTACCTGCACCACACTCATTCGCATACGCTGCGCAATAAGGTCTTCCTCTAATAGCACAGGATAATTTTATGTTATTGAAACCGAAATCTGTTCAAGCAACATTGCATAGCTTTGTCGCGAGTAGTCTGATTCTCAGTGCTGCAGCCGTTGGAGCTCAAGAGACTGAATCGCAGTCAAAGACCAAGGTCCTTCAGTTTGATAATGGAGATCAATTGACAGGGGTACAGCTGAGCGATGATGCACAAGGCAATATTCGTTTCCAGACGAAAGAGCTTGGCATTGTCGTAGTCAGTAAAGATAAGGCTAAAGTAATGGAGAAGCCGGTTGCCGCAAAACCACATGTATCCAAGTTGCGGGAATGGTTGGCCATACCTTCGGAGCTAACCGGGAGTTTTTCCATCGGGATAACCAACAGCTCCGGTCAATCTGACTACAGTAGCCAAACCTATATTGCTGAAGCAACCTGGACTGATCAAGACTTTGTAGTGTCCACGTTCAATCAGATAAAGGACGATGAAGCGAGTGGTCAGACACTCGCGGATCGTAAAAGTAGTGACAACTATTTTCGCTATCATTTTAATGACCGTTTTTTTGCGCTTGCTGGCCTGCGTTACGCACAAGATGATGTTTTGCTCGTTGACGAGGAGTACGAGATCTTTGCGGCTCCGGGCGTCTATCTCTTCCGAGAATCTGATTGTCAGATGAATGTCGCATTGGGGGCGGAGTATCTGTATCAGGAATTTTCGGCCACAGCTATTGCGGCAGGAAGTGAAGCCGATAGTGAAGGTGCTCGATATGCAGCCTATGAAGGATTCGAATGTTCTGTTCTTCAGGCCGCAAAGTTTACGCAAAACGTCGTTTATACCATGGATGTCGATAATAGTGATGATTACCGATATCGAGCCTCCTTGGGTTTGCTTGTCCCTCTGTTGTATGACTTTTCTCTGAGTTTTACCTACAACATTAGTTATGATAACGAGCCCAGTTTCGGAGTTGATAATAAGCAGGCAGACATGATTGTGTCTGTTGGTTATAAGTTCTGAATATTTTCCGAACCCACGCCATTGGTGTGATGGTGGCGTGGAGTGCAGAATGCTGCTTGTCAGATATTTTTACACTGCATGTCCATTCTTAAGTCAGGCACTATAATGTCAGAATAATCAGGCCACACCTGTTTCTTGGTTGATTGATACTGTTTAAAGTATTGAATATAAACAATAAATAATCTCAATCGAAAAGACGGGAAACTTAATTTGAAACTCGGATGCTTAAGTTTCAGGTATATTCAAAGTTTACTATTTCTTTAGTCCGGTCATTTTAGGATAGTGTTTTGTCAAATTCGGACTCTAGCTCAATGAAGATCCGACTGTGACGACGAAATCTGCAAATTAATTAGTCATATGTGTCATATTTGTTTACACCTTTTTTGTACATACCCTCATATGAACTAATCCGACCCGCTAACAAGCTTAATTTAATTAGAAAAAATTTGCTTCTGGTATGCATGTTGCTTATTCTCCGTTATTGAATACGAGGCGACTTTTGGAGTTATTAGGATGTTAAAAAAAATAATCATTGCTGCGACAGGTTTTATGGCCTTGCCAGCTATGGCTGCAATGGAAACATGGAATTTCAGTCAGAATCACAGCAACGGTACATTGTTTAACGAATACCAATTGGACGCTGGCGGTGTAACCATGAGCGCAACCGCTTGGTCAAGCTCTGACTTCGGCAACACAGTCGAAGATGCAAAGCTAGTATTTTGGGGCGATGGTCTCGGGGTGGTTAATGACCAAGAGAATGTGAATGACGTCCCCGATCACTCGACCGATAATACCGGTAATGATGGCTTTGACATGATCCTGCTGGAATTTGAAACAGCTGTAAATCTATCTCACTTGGATCTCAGTTGGGCAACAGATGACGGTGGCACAAACAATGATGGTGCTGCAGACATGTCGGTTGGTGCGTTTACCGGTGCTGGAACCATGGATTTCGCTTCTGTGTCAGCTTCTAAAACCTGGCAGGAGATTGTTAATTTAGGTTGGGACACATCCAGCTACAACAACATCAACACTTCTGGCTACCAGGCGATCAATATTGCTTCCTACTCTAAGTATTGGCTGATTGGAGCGTATAATACGGCATTCGGTGCACTTAATCATACTTCTTTCAATGATGGTGTGAAATTGGAAGGCGTAAAAGGAACCTTCGATGATGAAATCCCACCTCCTACCGGTCAGGTACCTGAGCCAGGAAGTTTGGCTTTGTTTGCTGGCGGCCTGTTAGCACTGGTATTACGACGCCGTAGCCAGAATGCAAAAAGCTAATTAAATTCTCGGCTATACTAAAAAGCGAACTCAGGTTCGCTTTTTTTGTGCCTGAAAAACCTGAATTATTCCATCAGGATTCTAAAATATCTATGAAATACTGTTTAATTTTTACGCTTATCATTCAGTTTGTAATCGCTACAGCTCAGGTGCACGCCGCACCCAATACAAATGAGCATTATGAAAAGGCGATTTCAACGTTTCACGCAGGTAAAACAAGCGAAGCCTATATCCATCTCAAAAACGCTTTACAGCAGGACCCAAAACATATTCCTTCTAAGCTGCTGATTGCACAGGTTATGTTTGGCAATGGTGATGTTGTGGCTGCTGGCGAAGAGTTAGAGCAAGCTCTGGCGTTGGGAGCGGATATCAATCTCGTTCTACCTTTGCTTGGCACATCTCTGATTCTGCAGAAGAAAATTCCGGAGATTCTGCAGTTTGAAAAGCGCCAGCATGAATTCAACAAAAATACCCGATTCGAATGGAAATTGCTGTTGGGGCAAATTCAGCTACTCGAACAAGAGCCGGAACTCGCCCGAAATGAGTTTGAATCGGCGCTGGCCATGTATCCGGAGAATCAACGTGCTTTGAATACACTGGCAACCGTTTACATGCGCTTTAAAGATTATATCCGTGCTCAAGAGTTGATAGACAAGTCTTTGTTGCTTTTCCCGGATGCGGAAAAAACCTGGCATCTCAATGGTGAACTGGCGCTCAAACAAAAGCAGTTGAAGCAGGCTATCAACTATTTTCAAAAAGCTTATGCCATTGATAAGGACGATCCGAATGTGCTGCGCAGTTTGGCGTCCACTTATCTGAAAACAGGCGATCTGGAAAATGCAAAAACCTACATGGACGCCATTCTGGAACAAACTCCCAATGACCCAACGGCGATCTTAATCAACGCAGCAATGTTATTGTCCACTGACAACAAAGAACTTGCGATGGAGTCATTGGCAAAACTAAGTGATACGCTTTCTGTTATCGACCTGCAATTACTGGAAGATGATGCACATATTCTCTTTGTCCAGGCTGCATCCGCATTTATGCAAGGTGCGGATGCGAAAGCACGGCAAATGCTCGAATTGTATCTAAGCAAGCGTGCTCAGGATATTCGTGCAGTCCGTATGCTTGCAGAATTGTATCTGAAGCGGGGAGAACAAAATAAAGCAATTGCCTTGTTAGAGAGTCGTAAGCCTTATATCGCGAGAGATTTATCTTTATCGGCTAGATTGATACAGCTGTATTTCAAAGAAAATAAACTGCTGGATGCTGAAGAGATTATCACGCAAGCCAAGCTGAATTTTCCTGACCATATTTATCTTGCGATACTCGAAGCACGGTTAATGCAGGCAAGAGGGCGTTACAGTGAAGCGCTCGTTTTTCTTGATAAATATGTCGAGGATAGTGGGCGCCAACTGAAAGATGCGCCAATTGAGTTTTTGCTTCTAAAAGGGGAACTTGAAATCGTTCAACGGCGATTCAAGGCCGCGCTTACAACGGCAAAAATTATTGAACAGCGCTCCGAAATGTCCATTGATGCTTATAATTTCATTGCAATTGCATACTGGCGCAACGGTTTAAACAAGGCCGCAATAAAACATTTACAAAACATATTGAAAGAAGACTCAGGCAATCTTGTCGCACAATTTCATTTAGCTTCAATCTACAGCCAAACCGGGCAAATTGAAGCGGCCAGAAAGTTGTTACAAGCTATTTTGAAGACGACCCCAAAGCATATTCCATCTCTGTTTGCGCTAGCGAAATTGGATTTTAATGAAGGAAACCTTCCGGGAGCTGGAAATTGGTTAGAGAAATTACTGGTTGTCGATCCTGGCAACAGGCAGGCAAATGAAATGACTCTGGCGATTGCAAAATCCGGACAAAATTGGTCAGAAGCACTCATCATCGCAGAGCGATTACATAAGTCTAATACGCTTAATCCTGTGTACCTGGTCGAAAAAATCAAGATACTGAGTGCACTGAACCGTTTTGATGATACACCGGCGCCCGCAAATATTCTTTACAGTATCTGGAGTGATTCTGCAAAGGATCTGATATTTCTGACCGACCTGATGATTCAGGCGCGACAATATGATTTTGCGGAAAAAGCAATGGAAAAGGCATTGTATCTAGAGCCGGACTCAACAAGAGTGCTGCTGGCGTATGCTAATCTGGCGTTCGAACAAGGTAAGGTGAGCGATGCCGCCAGCCGGTTAAGTGCTCTGAACAACAAAGCGCAAAATCTTCCTGAGTTTCATGTGTTGAATGGGAAAGTCGCGGAACGCGGGGGTAATAAAGAGCTTGCTCTCAAGCACTATGGCAATGCGCTTGATATTGATGGCCAATACAGTCAGGCCTGGATTGGTCTATATGAATTGGCAAAAACAGATACCGCCACAAACACATTCTTGAGTCGGTTGGAAAAGGAAGTCCAAAAAATCAAATCTCCGGACTGGATGAAACGCATGCTTGCAGATGCCTATGTTAATTCTCAGCAGCTAGACAAAGCAGCTCCTTTTTACGAAAAGTTATTGCAACAAGAACGGTTCGAAAACGATATCGCGATGACGAACAATCTGGCAAACATCTATGCTCGAACGGATATTGACAAAGCTTTAGCTCTCGCCCTAAAGACCCTTGAACAAAGTGATCGGCCATACACGCTTTTAGATACAGTGGGATGGTTGAATGTTCGTAAAGGGAATCTTGAAGAGGGGTTGGCCTACTTACGTGAAGCCTACGCCAAAAACGCGAGTAATGGTGAAGTCCGCTACCATATTGGGGTCGCACTCTCCAAGCTCGGGCGTTCAAACGAAGCCATTTCAGAACTCAAAGCGGCACTAAGCGCCGAGGAAAATGAACGTTACCGTGATGAAGCTGAAAAGCTGTTAGCCGCGTTGAAAAAATAAGCTTCATTACGTCCAGCCCCGCCATGATCAGACACCCGTTCGGTGCTCTGATCATGGGCTGCTCTTTTCAGTCATTGGCGATTACGCCAGCCTTTTATCCATGGTGTTTTGGCCTCGCTAGCCCTTTGTAGCATTAGCTGCCTTTTTCTGCACTTTTAGTGTTTTTCCCTTCCGCTTCGTCTGCGACGAGTGCTGCAGTTGCACAGTTAGCATGCATGTTTACTGCGGTTAAAATCGGATCAACAATGGGGTCTATCGCGATCAATAAAATAACAGCGACGGATACCGGTAGATTAAGCGGCACGAGTATGATTGCAATCATCGAGACTGCAGCTACGCCGGGTGCGCCAGCGGAAGCCATCCCTGCCAGAACAGAGCCGAGTACGATAATGATGTACTGTTCTGCGCCGAGAGGTACCGCATACAATTGGGCGAGGAAGATCGTTGCCACTGCAAAGTAAAAAACAGACCCTGGTGGATTGAGGGGGACCCCCAATGGCACAATCAGGTCAATCGTATTTTTATCTCGATTTAGCCCCCTCTCAAGTCCTTTCAAAGCAGAAGGCAAGGCTGCCAGACTGCTGGCCGTACCCATGGCAATTACGAGCATATCCTTCAGGGCCAAGATGCTTTTGAAGTAAGATCCGCCGACCCGCAACCAAATTATGATGCTATAGCTGATTAGAAGCGTTAGTGCCACAGCATATATAACGGCTATCAACTTGAATGTGGCCGTTAGTATCTCAGTCCCTACACTGGCAATTTGTGCTGCGAACAAACACAATAAACCGAAGGGAAGCGCATACATTATCGCTTCGATAATACTGATAAACGCATCATACAATGAATCCATGAACGCTAAAGTGTCTTGATTTCTACCTTTTTGCCTGCCAATAGCGATACCAAGACAAATCGCGAAGAATAATACCGAGAGTGTTTGCTCCTGGCTGATTGAATGAATAATATTGGTCGGAATAATTTGTTTGATAAACCCCAGTAATCCCATGCTTTCTGATTCAGCTGAATCGCTTTCAGTTGTGGATTCATTACTGAATACCTGCTGGCCTATTACTGCTTGCGCATTTTGGTCAAGTGTACCGCCTGGTTGTATCAATACACCCACAAAAACACCGACAATCGAGGCCATGAGCAAGCCGGCGAAAATAATCAGGATCAGCTTCCCAACGTAATGCCTTGCTTCACCGGCGCTTAGGAGCCTTCCCAAACCAGAAACCACTGAAGTGATCAAAATGGGCAATACACACATTTGAATCAAAGAGAGGAAAATTTCACCAAATGGCGCGAGTTGAGACGCAAGCTCTTTTTGGTACACGCCAATCATGGTACCGATGATGATTGAGACCAGAATCGCCCATGGGCTCAGGCAAAGGTTTCCGAACGATGACAGGATTTGTTTCATTAGGGATAGTCTATTCAGGAGCTGTACGAGTTTGCCTGCAAGGATTAAATCTGCGACATTCCAAATCTGCTGCTATGGTATTTAAAAAGCCAATTCTTTTAGCTTAGCAAAGTCCCTTTTAAATGCTATTCCGGTTGGATCATTCATGTTCATATTCGTTAGCCGTACAATTCGTACTTTAATAACTACTTTTTGCTTTATTACATTATCATTTTCGGCATTTGCAGCCAGTTCGATGCCACCGTCAATTGCGGAAATTCTTGATAGGGGCACGTTGCGTGTAGCAATGTATTCTCGGGACACGCCCCCATTCTATTATCGTGATGAAAAAGGAGACCTGACAGGCATAGATGTACATATTATCCGGGGTTTTGCCAATCTACTCGGTGTTGATGTCGAATTTGACCGAAGTGCGGCAACGTTTAATGCCGTGATCGACAAGGTCGCCAACCGGGAGGTGGATCTGGCAATTTGCAAACTGAGTATGACCTTTTCCCGAGCGATGCGAGTTCGATTTACGGAACCCTATATTGTGCTCCATCAGGGGTTGTTGATCAATCGTCTCAAGCTGGCGCAGCAGGCAGGCCGGAAATCGAAAGAAGAGGCCATCCAGAATCTGAAAGGGAAAATAGGTGTTATTGGCAAATCATCTTATGTGGAGTACGCAAAACAACGATTCAAAAATACGGAAATCATGCAATACCCATCCTGGAAAGCGGTAGTCGATGGTGTTCTGAACGGTGAGGTTGTTGCAGGCTACCGGGATGATGCAGAAATCAAGAAGATTATTCGGGATCAACCGGAAACAGCTTTAAAGTTGCTCACTGTTGTATTTAAAGATGCACTGGATCCAAAGGGGATCGCGGTTGCCTGGGATAGTGTCCATCTCCAGTTTTTGCTCGATTTTTATATTGAATCTCTTGGATTGCAACTGAGTGCAGATAAGGTATTGCACGAATATGATGCCATCATTTCAGCAATCGAAACAAAATCCCCGAAGTCATTGAAGTTGCCCAATTCAATGCCGATTGTTCGACCTTCAGATATGGAGGCCCAGGATGGGGAATGAATCCGGTAATCGCCGCTCTCGGTTTGAGTTTTTGCTGAGCGTGTGGGCAATTTTAGCTGGGGCGTTAGTGGGGGTTCTGATCGGAACTCAAAAACAGGAGTGGGTCGAATACATTGCACCATTTGGTGATCTCTACCTTAATGTGCTGAAAATGTGTATTTTGCCAATACTCATCACAGCGATATCCATGAGCATCGGTAAATTATTGAAGTCGCACCAGCACACTCATTATATTCGTAGAATGTTTGCAGTATTCGCCGTCGGTCTGGTTTTTACCAGTGGTTTGGGGGTGCTTGCCGGTGTATCGATGGAGCCGGGCTCTAATTTGTCTGAGGAGTCTTTGTCTGTTTTAGGTAAGACAATACAAGGGGCAAACCAGCCAGATCTGGAGATAAATTTACTTGAGCCTTTTGCACCCGTAGAGCCGCCCTCGTTACTGAAAAGTTTTTTTGTAAACTTGATCCCCGATAATATTTTTAATGCCCTTAGTAATGGCAGTAATCTAAAAGTTCTGTTCTTTGCCATCATTTTTGGATTTGCGGTAGGTTCAATTCCGAAAGAAGCATCAGACTCGATGCTGTCTTTTCTGGATGCGACCTACAAGGCATTTGCCAAACTGGTGAGCTGGCTCATGTATTTACTGCCATTTGGCTTGTGTGGACTCATCGCCAGCAATTTGTCTCAGGTCGGCATTGATATTTTGTTAGCAATGTTCAAGTTTGTACCACTGGTGATTGGTGCATTCTTAATACTTTTCATCGCCAGTTCATTGGTGATCGGGATTCGGGTCGGTAATTTTTTCCTGCCATTTCAAGCGCTCAAGCAACCCGTAATCATCTCTCTCGGAACGGCAAACAGTTTAGCAACATTGCCTTCCGCGTTAGAAGGCATGCATAAAAAGCTGGGCTATGACAAGCAGGCTGTAGATTTACTCGTGCCACTTGCGATTAGTTTGTGCCGATTTGGGCCTGTTTTATACTTCGCAACTGCGACATTGTTTGTCGCGCAATTATACGATATTCCCCTTGGCTTTACGGGATTGCTGGTAGTCTTTGTCGGTGCAATTCTTGCCGGTATGGCAACAGCAGGCACATCAGGTATTGTTTCCTTAACGATGTTAGGTATTGTGCTGACGCCTTTGGGCTTACCGTTCGATGCCGTGATTGTGCTTTTTATTGTGGTTGACCCGATTGTGGCGCCATTCCGGGTTTTGGCGATCGTGCATACTGCCTGTGCTGCCGTTTCTGTCATCATCACGGATCGAGAAAAAGAAGAAACGGTGCTGCCAGCAGAGCCGGCTGTTTCGGGATAAAAGCCACAACGATGCAGCTTGAGCACTTTACATTACAATTCAGTCTTCTGTATTACCGCAGTCTGATAGACGTACTGCGGCCATTCGGTGACTGTATTGATACCAACGACGGAAAAACATGATATTCGGTATACTCACTAACAACAAGGTCTCAACGATAAGACCTAAAGGCAGGAGCACACTAAGAGTGGCCAGTGTAAACCAGGTTAAACGAAAACAATCCCGGGAGAGGACATAACGTTCATGGTCATTTAACGCCATTTTGGGGATAAAGCGATATACACGTTCCATAAAATAACTGTTGTCCCGGCGTTTTAGACGGGCAGATTTTTTCTCATTTAGCATAATTTGCACCACACAAAGCAAGAGTACGACTAAAGTATAATAAGATATTGTTTAAATTAACGCCAAAATCGTCTCAATGCAAATTCAATTCGGATCAACGGGCTCAGATTGCTCTTTTTCGATTCGATACACCGGGAGGTACGGGGTAATGCGTTCATCGCTAATTTTTTTAGGGCGATAGCGCTTGGGATTATCGGGGTCGTACGACTTGAGGTGTCCAAGCTTTGGGGGCTTGTTTTCGGTTAGTACCAGCAAAGGCGTGTGATTGCTGGTTTGTCGTTTGATTCGGCGGCCAAGCTCGTCTTTTTCTTGATAGAGCAGATTTGCTAAAGGGTGTAATTTCATATCTCGCTTCAAGCGCAATTCGATGTCTTCCGGGAGTAGCCCAAATTTAGCAATTTCGGCATTCAACCGGGTTGGCCAGTCCAGTGAATCATGGGCTGTGAGTGGACGACCTTTTTTCATCTTTTCCAAGAGTTTGATAACGTCATGTTTTGTCACTTTTTGTGACAGCGGTCGTCGACCCCATGTGAAATTGATAGAGTAGAGCGGTTTATCGAGCAGACAGAGATGTCTCGTGACCTGAAGATGAATTAATCTGGGAAAGAGCCGGTGCACAATATCAAACCGCTCATGTTGGTCTTCAATTAAGTTACTGATTCGACTAAATTCATCTTTTAGCTGGTTAATGCCAGCAACTTTATCCCGGTAGTAGTCGGCATTGTCGGTTCGCACTACGATTACCCCCGGGAGTCTGAACACTACTTTTGTTGCTTCACCTCCGCCAGCGTGGAAGTTTACGTAGGCATTACATGCGGAGTCGAGTGCTTCCGCGTCTTCATTCAATTCCGGAATGATATAGCCATAGGGCTCATATTCTTCATGGGGCTTAACCCGGGGTAAGTGAAACAAACGAGTTTGAATGATATCTGCACTTTTAATTGTCTGGATCAATGATGCCAGTTCGTGTTCCAGTTCTCCCATTACATCCTGTAACGAGGATGTTATTTCAGAAACTTCCATTTTACACAATTCCACTGTAAGTATTTATTCAAATATTGTCGTTATCACGTTGAATAATATCACTTTACAAGTTCCGTTGTTGTGTAGGAATGCAACATGTCCGCTAAAGCCGTGACAAGTTCTTCAAAGGAAATGATGCTATTTTCTTCAGACAAATGTTTTACGACCGTGTAAACACTGCCATTGATATAACAGTAGATTGCAGCGGGTATGTTCTTTAATTTTGTCAGTTCCGGATGGTACAAAAGGTATTGCATGAAAAGATCCATGAGCACGCGATTAATCGGTTCCTGATACACTGCCATATCAATGGTGAACGCATGTCGAGCGCACCTTAGGTACAGTTGATCATTCTTTTCAAGAAAGTCGCGAAAGTTATATAACAACTCATGGATGAGATCTCGTATTTCCATCCGAACAAGCCTGGGGGCGAGGGGCTGAATCATCGCGACGGTATCGTCTACGAATCGTTTCGCGGCGGCTTCAAATATTGCTTCTTTATTATCGAAATATTCATACAGTGAACCTACACCAATGCCTGCCAAATCCGCTATTTGACGGGTCGTTGCCGCATTGGGGCCTTCTTTGGCAAGCACCATGAGTGCAGCCTGAATAATCGCGTCTACCGTTGCTTTCGAGCGGTTCTGTCTTGGTACTCTGGCCATAGATATTTTCCGAATTGAATCCGAACAAGCACTCGACTTATTATGTCAGTAAGTTATGTGACAGTAAATAGCGTAAAGGTTTGGGTCCACACACTGTATTAGTGTGAATTTAAAGTAAACCAGTTCAAACAAGATACCTGTGGTTCATTTTATGTCATTCGCCGAATGATAGTAACAATGGTATTAGCTACGTAGTGGAGATTGTTATGGCTTCTATCGATTTAGATAAGATGCTCGAAAAAGTCAAAAAGACCCAGTGGTCTTTGGATGAAATCGATTGGGACGCACCCGGTGCGGAATTGATCACGGAAGAGCAATGGCCCAAGCTGAAAGATTTTATGGCCGATCTGATGTGGATCGAGCACGTGGGCGCACGCGCCTTTGCAGCCATGGCAAAAAAAGCCCCGACAGATACACTGCGGGAATTGTACTCTTATTTTCATGCCGAAGAACAACGACACGCCAATGCCGAAATGGCGTTGATGCGCCGCTGGGGCATGCTGGATGGTGATGAGATACCTGAGCCGAATATCAATCTGAGGTTGGTTATTGAATGGCTGGATCGCTACAGCGATGAAATGCCTTACTATGTATTAGGCACAGTGGTCCCCATGCTTGAAGTCGCACTTGATGGAGCGCTCTGCAAATTCTTGCTGGATACGGTTGATGACCCCGTTTGCCACCAGGCATTCGAAAAAATTAATGGTGATGAAGCGCGTCATTTGGGGGTTGGCTTTACGGTCATGGAAATGCAAGGGCGGGGCAAAAGTACGATCAAGGCCATGCAAATGGTCGCGCCTTTACTGGATCCAAGGCTCATTCTGGGGATTGCATCCTATTTCCCGTTGCTTAACAAGATGCGTGACAATATTGTCGCAATGGGTCTCCCAGAAGAACGCTTGTATGATGCAATGCGTAAGTTTGAGAAGATCGGGGGGCGAACTGAAGATGGGCGCCGTAATCCATGGTTCCAGATTATTAAACACCATGGCCGCATGGTGATAAACCGCTCGAACTCTTTCTATCACGTACCTGTCGATGCATTGGTTAGGCTCACCGGACGCATTCCAAGGAGGGCGTTACCGGCGGTTCCTTCCTGGGTTTATGAGTTAACCGATAAACCCACATCTGATGTTGTTTGATTGAAGAGAGCCAGGTTATGACCACACGTAGTAAAACTCCGAATACCAAAGCCACGACGACCAAGCCGGCTCGTCGTGCAAGTACAGCAGCGTCAAAAGCAAATATTTTAAAAACAAATGTTTCAAATACAAAGGTTTCAAAATCAAACGCATCAAAGACACCCCGTAAAAATACGGCCAATGTGATTGGCATTGAATCAAGATCCAAACCCAAGCTGGCATCGGTTGTTATCATCGGCGCAGGCTTCGCCGGGATCGGTATGGCAATTCGATTGCAACAGTCAGGCATTAAGGATTTCATCATTCTTGAACGGGGTAGTGAGGTAGGTGGTACCTGGCGGGACAATCAATATCCTGGTGCGGCATGTGATATTCCATCTAATTTGTATTCCTATTCCTTTGCACAAAACCCGAATTGGTCTAAAAGCTTTTCAGGTAGCCGGGAAATACTGGACTACATCAAAAACCTGGTAAAGGAGCACAACCTCGAGAGCTACATTCGTTTTAATTGTAATGTGGTTGATACGGAGTTTCACGAGGAAGGTGGCATCTGGAATGTCACCTGCGAAAATGGTAATCATTACTGTGGACGTGCGATGGTGATGGCTCAAGGGCCTTTGTCTAATGCCAGCTTGCCAAACATCGAAGGGGTAGAGGATTTTGAAGGCCACAAAATTCACAGTGCGCGCTGGGATCACAATTACGATTTCAAAGGTAAAAAAGTCGCGGTGATTGGTACGGGTGCGAGCGCAGTGCAAATCATACCGGAACTGATTAAAGAGGCGGAACATGTAAAAGTATTTCAACGTACCGCTGCCTGGGTCATGCCACGGCCAGATTTTAATGTCCCGAACTGGAACAAGGCTCTTTTCTCGAAAATTCCGGCAACACAGCGTGCCGTCCGAAATGCCCTTTATCTAGGTCACGAAGCGATGGCATTAGCGGTAATTTGGAACTCCCCTCTGACCCGCGTTGCGGAGAAGATTGGTGCCGCGCACCTGAAAAATCAAGTAAAAGACAAGTGGTTACGGCGTCAGTTGACCCCCAACTACAAGATCGGCTGCAAGCGGGTGCTGGTTTCCAATGATTACTACCCGGCATTGCAACAAGAAAACTGTAAACTGATTACCTGGCCCATCAACAAAATCAGTGCAAGTGGCATCAAAACCGTTGAGGGTATCGAACATCAGGTGGATTGTATCGTATTTGCGACCGGTTTTGATGTTTGCAAATCAGGTACGCCATTTCCAGTTCGAGGCCTTGAAGGCGTGGAGTTGTCTGAGCGCTGGGCGCGTGGAGCTAAAGCCTATAAAAGTATAAGCGTAACAGGGTACCCCAATCTCTTTATGATTTTTGGGCCTAATTCAGGCCCGGGGCACAACTCGGCACTGGTCTATATGGAATCCCAGTTGGACTACGCGGTTAAAGGTATCAGCAAAATATTGAGCGAGAATCTCAAGCTGATGGATGTTCGTTCAGATAAGCAACGCCGGTTCAATGCGGATATTCAACGTCGCTTGGCGAAGACGAACTGGAACTCCGGGTGCAAGAGCTGGTATCTCACGGAAGATGGCTTTAATGCTACCATGTACCCCGGATTTGCAAGCCAATTCAAAGCACAGATGGAAAAATTCAAGAGTACAGATTATCGAATTGTAAAAGCTTGAACCGCTTCCCTCTGAATGCTCTAGAATGGTTAGAGAGGAGGGGGGAGAATGACTAGTTTAGCCAAATTACTTGTCCTGGTTTCATTATTTTCACAATTTGCTTGCAGTGAAAATGATGAAACCGTTGATCTGTATGCACTGCTGCAAGTGGAAGTTTTGACCACTGAACTCAGCAGTCCCTGGGGGATGGTTCAACTTCCTGACGGTGCACTGCTCATCACAGAAAAAACCGGTTCTGCTCGTTTGTGGTCCCGCGGCAGACTTTCCCATCCGATTTCGAGAACGCCCGAGGCTTATGTCGCAGGTCAAGGGGGGTTGCTAGACGTCGTATTACACCCTGAATACGAGAAAAATGGCTGGATTTACCTTTCCTATGCTTACGGTGATCGGCGGAAAAATGCGACCCGTCTGGTTCGCACCCGCCTTTCAGGCTTGCAATTCTCAACACCCGAGGTTCTGTTTACCGCAACCCGTAAAAATACTGCTGCCCATTTTGGCGGCAGGATGACATTCCTCCCGGATCGAACTCTATTGTTAACCGTCGGTGATGGTTATAGTTTTAAGGACCAGGCTCAGGAACTATCCAGTACACTGGGAAAAATAATAAGGCTGAATGGTGATGGCAGCATACCTGATGATAATCCATTTGTTGCTCTGGAAAGTGCCAAGCCAGAAATATATAGCTTGGGACATCGTAATCCCCAGGGAATCTATTTTGACCCGGAACGGAAAGTGGTGTTTTCAAATGAACATGGACCCAAAGGAGGGGATGAGATTAACATCATCGAATCCGGGAAAAATTACGGCTGGCCAAAAATCACTTATGGTGTCGATTATTCCGGGGAAGTGATCACACCCCACAGTGCCTTACCAGGCTTGGAGCAACCGTTGGTCGACTGGACACCCTCCATTGCCCCCTCATCTATCATCGTATACTACGGACAACAGTTTCCGGAGTTTCGCGGACATTTACTCAGCACAACGCTCAAGTATCGCGAATTGCGACTCACACAATTGTCTGGAACTAAAGTAGTAAATGAAGTGTCTTTACTAACGGAATGGAATGAACGCTTTCGCGACCTTCTTGTGGGCTCTGAAGGTGAAATTTATTTGCTTACGGACAGTGGCAAATTGATGAAAGTAACCCGACGTTAAATTATGTCAGAGGTGTAAAAAACAAAAATGGCGCTTTAAGCGCGCCATTGTAGTTTTATCGTTAACAGTATTGTTATTCTTACGAGTAGTCTTTATATCAAGACTTCAAGGATTGAACTTTTCTTTTCGAGTCCAAAGATCTTTGTACATGACCCAATCACCCATAAAGCTGTATAACGGGTATTTAAAGGTTGCAGGGCGATTGTTTTCGAAAAAGAAGTGGCCGACCCAGGCGGGACCGTAGCCGAGTAGTAACAATACCCAGATATAAGCCCAGGCTCCGGTAAATATGATAAAAACCAGTGCCATCAAAACGAGTGTGGAACCAATGAAATGTAACAGGCGGCAAGTGGCATTGGTGTGTTCCGATAGGTAGAAAGGATAAAACTCTCGAAACGACTGGTATGCTTTCTCACTCATAGTTCTGTAACCTGTTTACTTATTAGAATAGCCCTTCACCATAACCTTCGTCGGTTAAAAGTTCTGTCGTGTAGCTGACACTAACTTGCTGTTTAAGTATCGGTTTCCGGACAGAGATTTGCTTCAATGCATCGCTTTAGCTGGGATTTGCTTACGGGTTTCTTAAGGTAATCCGACATTCCCGATGCCAGGCAGCGTTCACGATCACCACTCATCGCATTCGCTGTGACGGCAATAATTGGCGTCCGGTTGTTTTTCCCCGAATGCGCCCGGATGGTTCGGGTGGCTTCAAAACCATCGATAATCGGCATCTGGCAGTCCATCAAAATACAGCAGAAAGACAGTTTATTGCACATTTCTATTGCTTCTCCGCCATTGTTTGCCGTTTCCACAGGATAGCCCAATTTAATCACGATGGTTTTAAGTAAAAGCTGATTGACCGGGTTATCTTCCACTATCAATACTGGCAATGCAGTTTCTGTTTGTGAATCGGTCGAATCAACGCCTTCTGTAGGCTTAAGCGCTCGATTATCGTGACTTGCTATAATTTCTGTCCCTTTTTGCCAGGGAATCTGAATTGTAATTTGGGTGCCATTGTCGATGTCTGAGTTCTGTCTTGTAACGGAATCATAATGGATAGTTCCTCCCATGGTTTCCACCAATGCCTTACTGAGTGACATGCCAAACCCAAGCCCCCCGTACTGCCTTGAAAAGCTACTGTCGCCCTGGTTAAAGGGTTTGAAGATATGGGCTTTGATCTTTGGATCAATGCCGACGCCGGTATCGGAAATAACGAACTTCGTTTCAATCACGGAATCCGCTACGTTGATTTCCCAGGCAAAGGTTACGCTTCCGGTATGGGTGAACTTTACAGCATTATCGAGAATTTGAAGTAACACTTCACCCAGCCGTTTTTCATCACCGATCAGGTGTTGATTTAATCGAGCAGGTAGGTGCTGGAAGGTGATATTTTTGCGACGGCAATCCGCTTCAATTTTTTCTAGTATTGGGTTTAGTGCCTGATGTAAATTAAAAGGTTCTTGTCTCAGCTGTAGAGTACCCGATTGTACTTCTGAAAATTCCAGCAAACTCTCTACCATTTGAGTCATATGCCCTGCACAAGACCTCGCTGCAGTTAAATGTGTTTGATCCTGGCTCTCCGGTCTATCCGCTGTCAGCAATTCCAAAGCGCTTTGTATGCCGTGCATTGGCGTGCGAAGTTCATGGCTGATGGTAGCCAGAAACTGGTCTTTTACTGTATTACTCTTACGCAGAGCCTCAAGAATCTGATTTAGGTCGCGGTTTTTCTCTTCCATGGCGAGCTTGGTCGATCGCTCTACTTCCTGCTTTTCGAGCCGCATCCGGTTGATTCGATCCGCCAAGGCGAAGGAAAGGAAAATAACTTCCAGAGCAGAGCCAAGTTGTGCGGCATGCAGGGTTATGCTGTTAATTGGTAAGACGCCTTTAATACTGAATCCGTAGATCACTGAGCCAATGAGCAATACTGCCCATGCCAAAACATAAAACCGGGCCTGGATAACGCCCTTCCGCCAAAGCTTAATACCGGTATAGAGCAATACTGTACACAACAGGAGAGCTGACCAAATGGCAATATTGATGGCGAGCTGATAGGGGAGGAACTGCCATGCAGCCAGAAATGCCACGGTGTTCATGAAAGCAATGGCAAGCAAAACGCGATCTAATATCCGGTGATTTTTAGCCGTTTGTAAGAATGCTCGACTAAATAATGCATCTACGACTATCACTGAAAAAGTGAGCAATGGAATCGATTTTTCATTAAATGTTATCTGATCAGGCCAGAAGTATTGAAAGCTGTAACCCCACAACGTTGCTTGCAATAAAGCAAACAAAACGATACTGCCAACATAATAAAAGTAACTGATATCGCGAATGGAAAAACCCAGGAATAAATTGTAAAGCGCCATGACAACGGTAATACCAAAGTAAATGCCATAGACTAGGCTCAAATCCTGGGTTTGTTCGAGTAGATTGTCGGGGTGCCAAAGGTATATCGGTAATTGTATTGAGCTTGTGGAGTGAACAAAAATAAGAAGCTTTAGTGTTTTATCGGGTTCCAGGGAAACGGGTATTTTATAGGTGGTGCTCGCTATGGGTCTGTTGTTATGGGATTGGCGATCCCCCAGGTGACTCATTAGATCAATGAGAGTTTGCGTGTCCGCATCATAGGCGCTTAGGTCATACACCCAAAGGTTATCAAGGTGTGGATAAGCTATTTCGAGGAAGGCTTCGAAGCGTTCGTAATGTTCCGACCCGGCAAGGTTGCGAATGTTGATTTCGGTGTAAAACCAGTAGCGACTTTTTGAAAAACCAAAACTGTGATTTTCAGGCGTAGGTTTGAAATGGTGTTCGATAAAATCCGGGGTAAAATCTTGCACGGACTTCGGCGTATCCTTATTTTCAAAATACGTGGTTTTCAGTGTGGCTTTTTCGTGGCGTAACTGCACCCAATCTACTTTGTTTTCGATAAAACCCGAGGCGAATGCCACATTGGGAGGGACTAGCAAGAGAAAACTGGCGGCTAAACTCAAGAGCACTACATACTGTCGCATAGTGTTCCTCTATATGGAGTCAATGCGTCTTTAAATCATAAGAGAAGAGAACCATGTCCTGGAGGAGTGCACAAAAAAGGGAACCATGGGTTCCCTTTAAGAATAGAAGACAATTTACATCTTCGAAAGTTGAGTGTTTCAGGTCGTTACATGAACGTCCTTTGCCATAACCAGAAGCCACCCAATACCGCGATATTAGCAGAAAAGAAACCCGCCACAATTTGGCCGCGTTGCCACTTGAATACCATTCGAATCGGGATGATCATCAGCGCGACCAGACTGAGTTGCCCAAGCTCCACGCCCAGGTTGAAGTAAAACAACCGCTCCATGGCCGGGAAACCGTTACCCAATTCAATCAGCAAATAACTGAAACCTACGCCATGAATCAAGCCGAATACCGGGATAAGGATATGTCTAAGGCGAATGATGGGCTTGCCATATTTGAGTGCCAGGATGTTCTCAATGCCGATGGCCAGCACGGTCAGCGCGATCAAAGGTTCGGTAATCGATGGTGGCAGTATGAGTACTTTATAATAGGATAGCGCCAGTGTAATGGAGTGGGCTATGGTAAACATACTGATCCACAGCAGCAAATGACGCCAGACGACGGGAACCAGCAGCAGCGCAAAGACAAATACGACGTGATCAATTCCTGTCCAGATATGCTCCATGCCCAACCAGATAAAATCCGTTCCGGATGACTGTAATTCAGAACCAAAATCAGCGTTAGAGCTTTGTGGTTGAAGTGGGGTTGTTGCTAGGGGCTGAGCTGCTTGATTCTCATTGAAATTGCTGTCCAGGGAGATTTTTTGATTTGGGTCGGCCAAGGTAAATTCTGCGCCGAGTGATTTATTCCAATCTTTAAGAATCTTCTCAACGAAGAGCATTAACACCGGCTGTTCTGCATCGAGCCTGATTTGCATTTGCTCTCCAGCCATAAACACCTGGGTGTAATTACGGTGGTCCGGCCAGTATGGGTGAAACAATTTGTAGCCAATTTCAAGCTGTTTCATGTCGTTTGGGCAATCATAGGTTAAATGATATTGGTAAGCCTGAATTTTATCCAGCACCCGAGAGCTGTGTTCGGAAACTGTACAAAGTGCTCCTTGATCCAGAACTCGCCATCCTGATTTGATTGCATCAATATAATATTCAGGCGGCTCTGGTGTGACTAAAGCCTCTGAAGTTTGAGTGGAGTTTACTTCGAGTTCAAGCAGGTTATCACTGGGCACGGTGTAAATAATTTTAACACCCGGTTCTGCAATTTGGATTGATGTATCTGTAAATCCACTGACGTGGGCTAACGCGGTTTTAGTGAAGAAAAGTAGGAATAGCAGGATGAGTCTCATGGTTTGGATCTTTGATTTAGCAATTTAGATACCCACCATGTGACATTGGCGTACATGGTGGGAGGTAAGTAGAGCAATTCGGATTAAACAGCGCTTTTTCTAAAGCCCCGAGCGCCCATAATGCCCAGAGCCAAAGCAAAGAGTGCAACCACGGGTGGTTCTGGAACTTGACTGACATTAATTGATGTTGATGCATTGATATCCAGTACATCATTGAAAATGTAGAACAAACCTTGGTTTGCAGAATTGGCAGAATCAGAGAATACGTTAAGGAACAAATCACCGGCGCCGATTACTTCGAAGTAGAGCGTGGTTAAGAGAAACTCTGACTGGCCATTATCATCTATGCCAAAGTTAGAATCCGAACCGACTACCATCGTATCGTTGAATGCGTCCGAGTAATCGTCCCAAGCGCTGCCCATGGTTTTATGGGTAAATTGGAGACCTGTCTGATCATAATCGAAATCAAATCCGAAGCCCAAGAACGAATCACCAGCGTATGCGCCGGTAAAGGGGTCTTCCAATACAATATCAATTGAGATTGTGTCGCCAATGGCTACATCCGTGGAAAAGGGATTGAGTGAGATATGTCCTGCTTGAGCGAGATTTGCGCCACAAAAAGCCAAAATTAAGAGCATTTTGCTTAAGGTTTTGTTAACCGTGTTCATGAGATATCACCTTTTTACTGCATCGTGAATACGCCTCCGGCGAGCGCCGGAGACGAACTGTTTATGTGTTAACTGGGAATTATTGGTTCTTATAAAGCCTTAACCAGGCACGATAGTCCTGCATGCTGATACATTGGTCTGCATCCAGGTCCGCACTGGCTAAGAACGCTGAATCGCCTTCACATTGGCCCAAGGCTGCGCGGAGCTGATTTCTATCGCTCGCATCGAGTTGCCCGTTGCCATCAAGATCCCCGACAACGGCTTCCCCGGTGGTTAGCGTCAGTTCAAGTGTATCGATGTAGCTGTCATTGTCTGAGCCCGCATTGCGCGTCCCTTTCATGACCACTTTGATGGACGTAGTACCGCTGGGCAAAGGTTGCTCGAGAGACTCTTTCGACCAATTGTTAGCTCGATGTGACAATGTGGAGCTTTGTGAAATTACCTCACCATTGCTATTCAGGAACTGCAACCAGGCTTCTGGTACATCATTGCCGTTCCAGTCACGCATGTACGCTGAAAAATTAACCGTGGCGGGTGTACCTGCGTTGTAGCCGGAAACAGAATCCAAGTCGATTGTCTGACTCGCTTGACCTATCGCACTACTTGAACACAAGCCACCCAAAATGAAGTAACGACTGCCTTCATGGGGGCTGACACCACTGCAGGCACCTGACTCGAGAGCTTCAACGATACCTGTTTCCACAGTCCAGTGTTGTAACTCTGATTCCGCTCCGGGATTCTGGATCAGGTTTTCAGTTGTGTGGCCTCCTGCTGGTGTTCCTTCCTGATAGGCAATACGAACACTCACATTATCGATATAAGAGTCATTGTCTGTGCCGTTATTTCGTGTGCCTTTCAAGCGCACGGTTGCGAAGGCTGCATTTGTGGGCAACGCGAGCGTCGCTTTTTTCTGCAACCAACTGGAGGAAGCATTGGTGATGACGTCTGAAGTCCCGATTAATTGATTACCCGTGTCGTATACTTCAACCCAGGCTTCCGGGATGTCGTTACCACTCCAGTCACGAAGGAATGCACTGACTTCAATTACCGCATCACCGTCCGCAATTTCTGATTGGAATTCGCTTAAAGAAATTGATTGACTAGCTTGACCAACATCGCTGTGCTCACAAAGTCCACCCAGAACGAAATAGCGTTCGCCGGATTGTGCAGGCACACCGTTACACTCGTTGGACAGGTTGGCTTCAACCACGCCAGTATCGACTGTCCAGTGTTCAAGGCCTTGTTCCGCACCACCATTTTGCACAAGATTATCTGAATAGGTGAGTCCTTGAACATTGAAACCCGCTGAATCAGACCAGGCAGACCAGGCCCAGTGTTCGTCACGGTAGCGAACGCGCCAAAAGTAATTACCGGAAGGCAGCAATGTCGTTACTTCATAGCTATCCAATGGCACACCCATTTGGGTATCAACATATTTCCAGATATTTTCGTTACGGGTTTTGTTGCCCCAGAAATCCAGCTCCGGCTCACTAAAGTCCGGAGTGCTTGAAATTTGCCAGTGTGCCTCGAGGTGTGCATCGTTATCGCCATCAACAAAGCTGGATGCCTTAAGTTTGAATACGCCTTTTACCGTCTCGTTTTTTGGATATTGAGTGAATGGTGTATCCGGTGCGACGTTGTCGCCTGCGATTTCAAAATCGTCTCGTATCCCTTCTCCCTGGTAGCCAAAATAATTTCCCTTACCATCTCCACCGGAGTATCGTTTAACCGCAAGACGCTGTTTATCCACGCCAAAAACAAGTGATGAATATCCATATTCAGGGTAACTTTTCTGAAATTCATCATAGTCAAATTGTGGGTACTCATCCCAGTAATCGATATTTCCAGAACTTACCGCGGCATTTAGCCACAAATGGGAAACATCCCGGGATTGTCCCCGAGAATAGGCATGGGTATGCCCGAAGATATGGCCGGTAATCTTTCCGGTTTGTGCGGATAAATCTTCAAACTTTTTAACATACTCACAGGTCAGTTGGCTTTCACCTGGCAACCACATTTCTGATTTGCACGGATGGTGAAGCTGTAGCATAACGTAGTCAGTTTCATCCCGATTAGCCGTATCGGCTAACAGGTTATCCAGCCATTCACGTTGCTCGACGTTCAAGCCTGCATTTTGTGGGCTGTTTGAGTTCAACGTCACGAGGCGCAGGTTCAAATAATCAAAAACATACCAGTGCTCTTTATAACTTACACTGCCATTTTCAGGCAGTTCAAAATAGTTCAAGTAATGACTCACGGAATAGTCATGATTCCCGATCGCGGGAATAACCGGAACTCGGCTGAACAGGTCTGCAGCTTTACCAAAAAAGTCATTACGCCATTCACTAACGTTTCCGCCGTTTTGAACCAGGTCACCTGGAACAATAACGGCAGCAATTTCGTCATCGCAGTTTTCAACGTCATTACCACAATCATTTACGATAATGCCGCTTGTCACGATGTCTGCTAAACGCTCAGCGTGTTGGCCTTGCGAATCTGAAAAAGCAACAATTTTAAACGAGTCTCGCCCATTTGCGGTTTCCGGCCAGGTTTTAAAACCCCAGGTATCAGATTGCCCAAAGGAGGTCGAAACGTAGTACTCATAGCGCGTGTCGCTGGATAGGCCTTCAATTCGCGCACGTTTGATACCGGAAAGCGGTTTAATCGCTTCCATACTTAAAGTACTAAATGTCGTGTTACCGCGTTCACGGTAGTGAAGTGTAACGTTGGTATCCAATGTTTCTACATAGACCGACATCGCATCGGTATCCGGATTTTGCAAATAGGGTTTTACGATAAAGTTTGGAGCAGCCATCGCTATATTAGCGGTTGCTGCTGCAATCGAGAGTGCCAAAAGAGATTTCATATACGTTGCTCGCTATCTGGTATATTCCAGATGAAGCGTACTGAACGAATATTACAGATTCATAACGTTTTCGTTAAGAGTATGGGTGAAAACGGTGCATATATACGATACTTTGGTCTGAAGTGTGCAATAAGTGCTCATTATGGTGTTATATATCTATACAAGTAGACAAGTTATATTCGTGAAAACGAATATGCTTTCAAGTTAGAAAACGGAGGATATTGATATTGGTATATACCAACATGGCTGGAAGATTAATATTCAGATTCTTCTGTGGTTTTGATCGTCGAGTTTCGCAATGGACAGGAGTCTAGCTTTATTCAAAATAGTGATCTGTCGCCCTTCAACAGTCACAATCTTCATTTTGTGGAATCGTGTTAAAACCCTGCTCACCGTTTCAATGGCAAGTCCGAGGTAATTACTGAGATCCGTTCGGGTCATCGGGAGGGTAAATGAGGTGTTCAGCAAGCGCCTTTTTTCCAGATGTCGTGAAGTGTTAATTAACAATGTCGCCAGTTTTTGTTCCGCACTGCGACGGCTCAAAAGATAGCTCATCTTTTTGTGCTGTTGGATTTCATATGCCATTTTTTGAAACAAAAATCGTTGCAATTCGGGAATTTTAGTCGTGAGAAACTCGATTTTAGGATAAGGAAGCTCACACACCGTGGTGGTTTCGAGCGCTGCAGCAGTTGCGCCATAGCGGCCGGTTACAAAACCATCTGTACCGATTATATCGCCAGGAAGGTGAAAATTAGTGATCTGATCGGTGCCATCATCGCTTTTGACGAATGTTTTCACCGCGCCAACTCGGACAATGTAAAGTGAAGTGAAAGGATCATCCTCCTTGAAAATTCTATCGTGTCGATGGAGTACAGGTAATGAACTTTTAAGAATTGATTCAATTGTGTCTGCCAGGTGTTCTGTTTTTGTGACTGATAGCATTCGCGGCAGGCAGTAGTCACTTAATGTGCATTCAATACAACGTAATGGAGACGGATGAGCGCTGCTTTTTTCCTTGGTCGTTACCGGGGCATTCATGATGTGCCTTCTTTCCAGATTAAATGCTCGATGTATTCCATGAGTCTTGGGTGGAGAATTGGCAAGTCGTTGCGTTTGATGATCAATTCGCTGGACGAGGTTTCAGGCTCCAACTGTAAGAACAAAGCCAGTGCGATCACATAGGGAATATCTGTAGTTTGAGGGTAGGGGAATCCCCCATTTTTCAGGCGCTAGTGATGTAACTCTTTGAAAGGCCAGCCTAACCCGATTTAATGCATGGCCAGTTAATCCAGGTCATTTTGTTACCTGGAATCTTGGGTCATAATTTTCAAATAAAAAAGTGATAAAAACAGGACGAATGGTAGGATTCTGTGACGAAGAAAGTACTCATAATTGATGATCACCCGATTTTCCGTCAGGGCTTGATATCTTTACTCGCGGAAAATCCGGAATTGCAGGTCTGCGGAGAAGCCAGTGATAGTGACAGCGCATTGAAACTGTTAAACGTCACATCACCGGATTTAATCACGCTCGATTTAACGCTAAAAATCGGCAGCGGTTTCCAATTATTAAAGAAGATCCGACACACAAACAAGAGGGTCAGGATACTTGTCGCATCAATGCACGATGATTTAGTTTACGCTGAACGGTGCATTAGTGCGGGTGCGAATGGATATATCAACAAGGAAGAGGCTTCAAGCAAGATATTGGAGGCGATCGCCTGTGTTCTGAACAATAATATCTATTTAAGTGACCGAGTTACAAAATATCTGGCTCTGCGTAAACTGGAAGGTTACAGCGCTTCTGACGGCAGCCCGGAAACGTTGCTATCCAATCGTGAACTCGAAGTTTTCATGTTGATTGGTAAGGGATACTCAACTCAACGTATCGCAAAAGAATTGCATTTAAGTACAAAAACGATCGATACCCATAAAGAACATATCAAGAAAAAAATTGGTGCAAGTGATAATAGCGAGCTGGTACGTCAGGCCGTGGCCTGGGATATCGAGTCTTCGTTTTTATAGACACTTAATAAATCGGTAGAAAGCGAAAGGATCAGTTCATGACGGAAGATCGTTCTGATGACAAACCTGATGTCAGATTTGGAAAAATCAGCCCTGAACTGATTACGCAGGTTGAAGGTAAGACTAATCCGGATTTTCTGCATCAAATAGTGGATTTACAGATACACCACGTAAAAGTACTGCAACAAAACGAAGCGCTCAGGCTCAGTCAAAAGGAGTTGAGTGATTCATTGGCACATTATCGTGCTTTATACCACGCCGCACCGATTGCGTACCTGCTCATGGATAGACAGTGGGTTATCCACGATGCGAATAAAAAAACTCAAGACTTACTTGAATTGCACAGTCGCCGTATTACCGGGAAACCTCTGTCGAATTTTATATCCGAAGAATCCTGCAGTGATTACAACTGGTACCACAATGCAATGCTGCACAAAGGTGTACTGCCAGACGGGCAGTTATTACTGCACCTGAAGTCTGTGGATAAAATTGTTTTGATGCTTTGCCGTAAAATCTGTGAGATCTCCGAAGTGATTGACGAAGCCTCGTTGTGCCTAGCGGTACTCATAGATATTACCGAGCTAAAAACGATTGAATCCGCATTGTTAAAAGTTAATCTCGATTTCGCTCACCAGGTTGAAGTGCGAACCCGACAGATCGCAAAGAGCAGGGAACAGCTACACCGATTTCTACAAGCTTCTACTGACGCAATTATTACATTCAACAATCGAGGGCTTATCCAATCTGTGAATGCGGCGGCTACAGATATGTTTGGATTTTCAGAAAACGAGCTAGTGGGCATGGACATCGCAAAATTACTTCCTGAGCAATCGACATTGTTCGACAAGCAATTTATCAATTTCGTGCAATTCCAACCGGCCCAATCATCACGAGAAGCGCGAGAAACGTTCGGTCGAAAAAAGGATAAAAGTCATTTTCCCGTTAGCGTCGTGCTAACGATGTTAAGTGATCAATTCGATTTAACTGCCACTATTCGGGACATGTCTGCACGAGTTGATCTCGAAAAAACGATCCAGCGCGGTCAGGAAGAAGAACGAGAACGGATTGGCCGTGATTTACACGACTCCGTTGCTCAGCACGTAGTTGGCGTAACCTTAAAAGCTCGCAGTTTGGAGCTCCAATACAAAAACTCCAACGCTATAATTGCGCAAGAAATGAACGCACTCTGTGCCAGTCTGGAAAACGTGACCCACGAAATTCGTGAAATTGTGAATAATTTATTGCCAGCGGGACTTCATGGTGGAAATCTTCTCGGTGCATTGAGAAGACTGGTATCGCACTACGAAACATCCAACGGTATTGAAGTCGCACTCCAAGCGAACCAAGAACCACTCATATTCGATCCAATGGTTGCCATACAATTGTTTCGAATTACCCAGGAAGCATTTCAAAATGCCTGGAGCCATAGCCAGGCGACTCGCATTGTAATAAGTATCGAAGAACAAAAAGAGCGGCTTTCTCTGAGCATATCGGACAATGGCATCGGTTTATTCTCCGACGGCGAATTTCCGCTTCAGGCAAATCACCATGGCCGTGGTATTGCGAATATGTTCTACCGTGCACGACTCATCGGTGCACACCTCAAGATCGAATCTCCCGAGCAAGGTGGAACCTGCATTAAGTGCGAAATCGATAATACTTAAGGACTAATTGGGTTATTACCATTTGATAATGAATTTGGTCAAACCGTCGCACATAATTTTGATTCCAAGGAATAAGTGAAGCGTCCGCAACTACACAGGGAGAGAAAAGTGATTGCTGTAGCCAAACAACTGGAAGGTAAAATAGCATTGATAACGGGGGCCACCAGCGGTATCGGCCGAGTCGCTGCATTGGAGCTGGCTGCCCAGGGTGCTGAATTATATTTAGTGTGCCGTAGCCAGATCAAGGCAGAAGCAATATGCAAATACATCTGCGAACATACTGGAAATGAGCAAATTCATATATTGCACGGGGACTTGGCATCATTAACTGATGTAAGACGAATAGCGAACGAATTCATCGTTCTAGAGAAACCTCTCCATATCCTGTTGAACAATGCCGGCGTATTCAATCTCAAACGTGAAATCACGGTGGATGGCCATGAGCTTATGTTCGCTGTTAATTATTTAGCACATTTTCTACTTACAAATTTACTGTTAGATCGACTTAAATCAAGCGCACAAGCTAGAATCGTGAATGTCGCATCAGATGCACATATGCTAACTAAGTCCTTACAAATACACGATTTGAGTTTCGAAGATGGATTCAAAGCACTCAAAGTGTATTCACACTCAAAACTCGCGAATATTCTTTTTACGCGCGAATTGGCAAGCCGTCTTGGAAACTCTGAGCTGACAGTCAATGCAATTCATCCTGGAACAGTCGCAACAAACCTGGGAGCCCAAAATGGTTGGGTCGGGCTTATCTTAAATAAACTAATGAAAATATTTCTCCAATCTCCAGAGAAAGGCGTACGCACTTCGATTTATGCATGTCTATCTCCAGATTTGAATGGCGTAACGGGACAGTACTTCGCGAATTGTAGAAAGCATGAACCAAAACCGTGGGCGAAGGATGATGAAATGGCTCGGCAACTATGGAGTGCGAGTGTAAAACTTACCATGCTGTAAATTGGAGACTAAGCAGAAATAGCGCAGAAACAAGCCATTTCTATATTTACCAATACTAAACAATATTGGACATATAGATAGGTCTCCTTTTGAAGTAATAGCTTCAGTTCCAGGCAAATTGCCGCATTACTCGACACGCTCGGTTACGGCATTTCCGTGCCTGGTATCTGTTCACCCTCAAATTCGGACTGGGCTTCTCCGGCAACATTACTAGAACTCTTCTGATAAAAGAGCTTCAAAAAAATCGTCACCCAGCATCGTATTCATTGCATCGAACGCAGCTGACTCAGTTCTCTCTCGTTCAATCTGATCATCAATGCCCAATGGTTCTATCTTCGTCACGGTTGTGAACATCGTTACTTTTCAACTTTTCCTTTCTTGACGGAGACGAATGTATCTAGGAGAGAAAATGTTTTATTTACAATATGTTCCCATTCATTTAGCAATTCCCGATTAAACGTAATTTTGATTCCAACTTTTTTATAAAAAGCTGTAGCGATACAGCTTTTTATGCAAGTAATCCAAATTACTTTTGTTTGCTTCGCATTAACTGGAAAGAATCTGTCAGCGCTAGAAACACTTCTACAGCCTAACATTTCAAATTTTTGAGCATCGTATTCTTTCAACCCGCAGGTAAAGCGTTTATAAAGTTGGAGCTGATTACCAAACTCACGAACTTTTGTTAAATGAATTTTGATTTTATCTGTAGAGTAATCATCATTACTTTTCCATATGTTGTGGGTGATCCCCACTTCAATTGCCTTATCTTGTGAATCAGAAGTGCGTCCTGTAGTAGCCTCTAAAGTATCAAAGTCAAAATAGAAGTAGACAGTTTTCGTATACTGAGCAAAACGCCGAGAAGACTGCAAATAACGCTGTGGAATTTTGATGCCAATCTCATAATGTCGATCGTTATAGCCATAAATAGTTTTTTCTAAGTATTCAGGTTTTGTTTCGCTTTGGTGCTCAGTACACCCGGATACAATAAGCAAGATGAGCGCAAGGATTGATTGGAAGCATCTGTGAGAATTAATGGAGTGAAAATTTAACTTGCCGGTTCCATGCGTCATTCGAACATCCTCATTCATAACGATATATATGGTGCGCCTACTGAAGACAGGCATTCCCATCACAATTTCAACTAGTCCGAATTGATAGCATAGTTCGTTCAGCATATCTTAAAACACGCTTATCGCCCAATAACAAGATGGATTTTGCCATGACTTAACCTGGAAACCGCCTGGTAACGGTAACCGATACGCCCTACTACCACATCGTCTTCCGTTGCGTGCGTCACAATTTCCTCGGCGGAGTGGATCAACACACGGCCGTAGCTTTCCCCCCATTAAGCCCTTGCTCCTCTTCGGTTAAAGGAGCCGCAACCGCAGTGGTCAATAAACTAATTAGCAGAGCGCCCCTCCCACACTTGTTGCAATAGGTTGTAAATTTCATGAGAGACATTCTTTGCTGCTTTCAGCAATTTATTATCTCTATTAAATTCGGGCTCCAAATCAACAAAGGCTTTGGCAAGATTGACATCTTTTTTTAGTATGGCGTGTAACAAAAGCTCATTAGGAAGAGTTCCACCAAGTTGTTTGTGATGTTGCATCAACTTTATTTTAGTCTTATAGTTTGATGAATCTAAACGGGCAATGCTGTGGATTGTGCTATATTCACTCCGACCACAAGTAGGTACCCGTGTGTCTGCTTGAAATTTAACAAGTAGTTCAATTATTTCTATATTTTGGTCTCCCATAGCCCTTGTAAGCACTGTACAAGCAGTACCTAAGTCTATATTGGGGTCTGCTCCAGATTCCAATAGAAGCCTAACCAATGAGGTATCACCTCGTGACACTGCAGAAGAGAGCGGTGTAATAAAAACTCCAGAAGAGTGTTTAACAATGACGTTAGGACTGTCCCCTGACTCTAATCTTGAGCGTACAATTTCCCTTGCGTCTTCAATAGCGACAGTCCGGTCAATGATCGCTTTGTGTAGAGCTGTAAATTCATCAGCATTCGCAACCAATATCGAACTAATTGCAGCAAGAATAAAACACCATATATCTTTCCGTTTCATAACATCACCGTTACAGGCTTTGATTTGACGACCTCCTCACGGAGAGTCGAAATTCTCCACTTTTAACCGTCAGATTGGATGAGGCTGCGATATTGCATGTGCAGAATACCGATTCTTAAATATTAGTGTTTATAATTTGATCGTGTTTTCAGTGATGTGTGGATGTGGATGTGGATGTGGATGTGTGAAAGGCTCATCCCTTCAGGTGTTTTTCAATATTCTTGATCGATAACACCAAAGTCATCGGCTCAAAACGCGATGGTTGAAATCCATAGCGTTCATAAAACCTTTTGGCGTCATCTGATATGGCCTGGACCAAAAGTCCTTATGATTAATAGAGGCTGTGGAGACCCCGAAAATTGTAAACTGTTAATAATGATAACGACACTGCGCTATAAATAATGTGCCGTCCACAACTTTATAAACAAGTCGATGCTCTTTGTTTATCCGCCTTGACCAGTAACCCGTCCAATTATGTTTAAGTGGTTCTGGGTCCCCAATGCCTTCAAATGGCTGACGTTTAGTATCTTTGATGAGATTGTTGATGCGCTGAAGCATTCTCTTATCTATTTTTTGCCAGTAAAGATAGTCTTCCCATGCCGTTTCAGCCCAAGATAAGATCATTCCTCAATTAATTCCTTATTAACCACTCTGCCCGCTTCAATCTCTGCAATTGCCTTATTGAGCCTTTCAGCATTTTTAGGGCTTGCCATTAAATAGGCGGTTTCCTCATAGGCTTGAAAATCTTCCAAGCTCATCACCACTGCGGGCTTACCATTTTGCCGCGTAATTAAGATGGGTTTGTGATCATCATTTACCTTGTCGAGCGTGCTGGCTAAATGAGAACGAAAAGCGGAATAACTTAATGTATCCATAAATCCTCCTGTTCATTGTACTTATTATTGTACTTGTACCAATATAAGTACGCAATCTATGATTCTGCTACCAAACCACATGTATCACTATTTCTTACTTAGTCGATAAGCATGAGGTGTAATGCCGTGCCAATTCTTGAATGCATTGATGAAACTGGTCGATTCCGAATAGCCGAGTTTGTTGGCAACCTGCTCCACAGGTAAACCGAGGCTCAGCAGATATTCATCTGCGAGCATGCGTCGAACTTCGTTCCGCAGTTGTGCAAAGGATACGTTTTCGACATCAAGATGCCGTCGCAATGTTCTGGCTGTCATGCAAAAGTGTGAGGCTACTTCATTCATGGTGGGCATATCACTGGCTCGTACAGCTAAGTGATTGCGTACCTGAGCCGCCAAACCGCTACGCGCAACCCGTTGATTCAATATGGCTGCGCATTGCTGTTCTGCAATCTCCAAAGCCAGATCATTCGCTTGAGGAAGTTTGCGCTCCATTCGATTTTTATCAAGCAGAGCCTGGTTATGGTTAGCACCAAATGTCGGAGTCAGGCCAAAAAAGTCTTCATAATAAGATGCATAAGCCGGACGTTCGAAGTTGAAACTTAATGCCTCCAACATTGACTCAAGACCAAAAATATCCCGCAAGGCCGTTATTAACGCTGCACTATCACGTTCTACAATAAAGCGGCGTACAACCAGCGGTACTTCATCATCATACAGCGTGGTACGAATATGCTGCTCCGTATCGTCGACTTCAAAGCGCGTATAGGCGAACGTCAAGTGAAAATAGCGCATCGCCACATTCATCGCATCCCGGCCTGTGCGACTGCTGACAATAGCAAAGCCTAAAGGTCCATAGGCGGTAAAGTGGTAGCGCTTGCCCACCTGAATGCCTAAAGCGGGTATATCTTCCAACTCTTGCACAAGGTTTTGTGTCATCCGCAGCTCCTGGCTTGCCGACACAATCGCATTGGGATCAAATAGTTGTGATTGCGTAACTCGCGTTCCTGCTAACACGCTAGAAATAGATATGTCATACTCGCTTGCAAAGTCTGCCAGCAAGCGCATTCCCGTAATACTCCGGGCAAAATTCCAGCTAAACATGCAATAAACATCTGACCTGTTTTATTGATTTTCTGTCCCCTACACGCAGTGTAGCACGGTTAAATTCGACCTACTATGTGCACAATTCCCTCCATTCTCAATAAACCTGAAATTAAAGGCGTAATTTCATGAACAACATGAATGCTTCCGATCACAACGACCTCAGGCGTAGGGTCTCGAGCCGTTTAATGCATATTGGATTTTGATTATGAGTACCTTTATTAACACGTTTGAAACAATAGAAACTGAAGCCGTTAATCCCGCTACAGGTGAACGGATCGGGGCCGTGCCCAACACTCCGGTGGATCAATTTCCGAATATCTTTGCACAAGCCCGAGTGGCACAGTCAGTTTGGGCGGATAAATCCTTTGCTGAACGTCGACTGCATATCCAAAAAATGCGCAACTACATTCGCGACCATGCAGAAGAGCTGGCGAGGATAATCAGTCTCAGTGGTGGTAAAACTCAGATGGACGCCTTAACCACTGAAGTTCTACCCTCTATGCTTGCATGCGATTGGTACGGCAAACATGCCGCCCGTGTTCTGAAACCTGAACGGCGGGAATCGTCCAGTATTATGTGGGTCGGTAAACGATCGGAAATACGCCATGAACCCTTAGGCGTCGTTGGTATTATCAGCCCTTGGAATTACCCTCTGTCCATTCCGTTTGGCGAGATCATCATGGGCCTGATGGCAGGCAATGCTGTCATACTGAAAGTTGCGGCAGTCACCCCCCTGGTTGGTCAAGCCATCGAGGAGATTGTTGCCGCTGGCGAGTTACCAGAAGGATTGTTTCAGCATATTGTTGGTTCCGGCGCTACAATCTCATCCGCGATGTTTGACAATGGGATCGATAAGCTATTTTTTACTGGTTCAGTACCTGCCGGTAAACAGTTGATGGCGCAAGCTGCCGCTACGCTTACACCAGTCAGCCTCGAACTGGGTGGTAAAGATGCCATGATAGTCCTGCAAGATGCCGATCTTGATAGAGCCGCAGCCGGAGCCGCGTGGGCGGGCTATCAAAATGCAGGGCAATCCTGTGGTGGTGTTGAACGGATCTATGTTCATGAGTCTATCTATCCAGAATTTATTGAAAAGCTGGCGACGTTAACCCGAGAATTACGACATGGCGCAGAAACATTTTCATTTAGTGTGGATATCGGATCAATGACCACCGCGAAACAACGCCAGGCAGTTGAAAAGCAGTTGGCCGAAGCTGTTGCGAATGGTGCAAATATTGTGGCTCAATCCAAACGTGTTGGCGATCATGATGGTGAATTTCATCCTGCTACCTTGGTTGTCGGAGTGAACCACGAGATGACCTTGATGCAAGAAGAAACTTTTGGCCCGATTTTACCGGTAATGCCTTTTATGAGTGATGATGAGGCCGTGACGCTTGCCAATTCATCTTCAATGGCGTTAACCGCATCGATCTGGACGAAAGACACTGAACGAGGCAAACGCCTTGCCAACCGGGTCAACGCCGGCGTCGTAGCCATTAATGATCATTTGTATACGCATGGTATGTCAGACTTGCCCTGGGGCGGGCCGGGAGAGTCAGGCATCGGGCGCACCCATGGCCCGGAAGGACTACGTGAAATGACGAGTCCAAAAGTGGTTAATTGGGATTGGCTACGCGCCAAACGCAATTTATGGTGGTACCCACAGGATGAAGAAAGCTACACAGCCATTCGCCATGCCCTACATCTAGTGGCGCCGCGCTCGCTGGGTGATTTTATTCAGGCGGCTATCAAGGTACTGCCAGTATTGATTCGTAAAATGTATTTTCGGAAGTAACTGCAAAACTCTGTCCAACCGGGCAGAGTCAATTGCTCACAACATCAGGCGGTTTAATGCCTGCAGATTATGCAAACTCTCGGAAATGAACGGATGCCTGCTTTGCACTACTGTTTTGCTTTCTTCCTATACTGTCCCGGCGTTTCCCCAGACCAACGGTTGAACGCACGGGTAAAGTTTGCGGCACCTTTATAACCAAGGAAGTTCGCAATTTCCTGAATTTGCATATCGGTGTTCGTTAGTAGACTTTCTGCTTCTCGTTGCTGGACCGCTTCGAGAACCCGTAAAAAACTCGAGCCGACCTCCTGTAAACGCCTTTTCAAGGTTCGGGATGAAAGGTTTAAACGGGATGCCACAGCGTCAATTTTGGGATAGCCGGAGTAAGGCGTGAGTATCAGGGTTGCTTTGACACGCTCAGTAATATCTTCAACGTCCCGGCAGAATCTCGCCTTTTCCTGTTCACAATAAGCCAGTGCCTGCTGGTACGCCGTTTCATTCGCAGCGGGTAATGGGAGAGTTAAAAGTGCGTCAGGCAGCATGATCTGATTCGTCACCTGATCAAATCGTATATCGGGTAATCTGTCGCAGTATTTTCCATGGTATTCCGGCTCTGGCCAATCGACGTGTATTAAAACCTGCGGGCCAATCTTGTTACCGGTCAGTCCGTCTGCAACCTTCACGACGGTCAACATCAAGGTTTCATAAAAGAAACGTCGCAGCCGTTGGGCATCCCTTGGCGAGGCCCGGAAAATGGGATGAGTTTCGGCTATTTTGATGATGGCAACATTCTGATTTGTTTGTACATCGATCTGATTTTTTTGAACTTCCAAACGAAAGCTTTGAAGTCTCATACCGAAAAATGTGGAAGCCAGATCCAGAGCCGCACCTAGGGTTGGCGCACTCATGGCAGCAAAAACAAGCATTCCGTGGGCAGTGGGGGGCAACGCTAGACCGTATTCGTAGCCAATACCATCATCTTCTGCAGCGTTCAACGCCTCAAGTACCAGCTTTGACCACTGAAATAGATTAATGCGCGAGTCTGTGCGGGTCAGGGCTACAGTCGGTAACGCTGCGTTTCTGATCAGTGGTGCACTATCGATTCCGCGTTCAGACAACACATCAAGTAGCACTTTCGCATAGGTCGCCGGCAGGCTTGGTCTGGAGAGGTCATAGGGATCGTTTTTGGACATTTTAAATTACGTATTCTGAACTACAGATTCTGATCTACTTATGCTGAACTACGGCTTTCGAACTGGCCTAAAATGATTATTAATATGGCACCCGGACAACTCACGGTCAAGACCCGTATCACTGATAATACGATCCAGTCTTTTTAACCTATGGAATTATTATGAGCTTGCCCCAACCCTCAGACAATGCTCGCGCCGTGGTAACCGGTGCCTCCTCTGGTATCGGAGAAGCGCTTGCACGGCAATTGGCCTCTCGTGGCTATTCGCTGATTTTAGTCGCACGTCGTGTTGCCAAACTTGAAATATTGGCTGCAGAATTGCGTCATCAGTATGGAGTAATTGTCGAGTTGTATCCATGTGATCTAGGTGATAGAGCTGCACGTCACCAGTTTCGTGATGAACTGGCGAAACGGGAAATCTCGATTCTCTGTAACAATGCGGGCTTTGCCACTTTTGGAAAACTCAAAGATCTGAACCCTGAGCGTGAACGAGAAGAGCTTGAGGTAAACGCTGTTGCTGTGCAGGATCTGACGTTGGCGGTGCTGCCAGCCATGATCCAGCGCCAGTCAGGTTCGATTCTGATTGTAGGCTCAACTTCGGGCCATCAACCCACTCCATCCAATGCGACTTATGCTGCGAGCAAGGCATTCGCCAACTCCTTTGCGGAGTCGCTGCATAGTGAACTCAATGGTACTGGTGTCAGCTGCACCCTACTCGCTCCAGGCCCAACCCGAACCGGCTTCACTGAAGTGGCTGGTATTACAAAAATAGACGAAATCGGTGGTAATACCCTTTGGTTAAGTGCCGAACGCGTTGCGAATGAAGCGATTAATGGCATGGATAAAAACAGGCGCATTGTGATTCCTGGACTTATCGCCCAAATGCAGACGCTGGGGGGGCGTTATACGCCACGTAGTCTGCTGTTGCCTATCCTGAAACAGGTTTTTTCGAGGTTGTCCTGATGTTAAAGCAATTAATCGCAGATCTAAAAACACCAATATCTTTAGTTAAGTCAGGTGGCGGTAGACTGTATCAGAATGCCCAATACCTCACCGCTGTTGTCGAGGTTGATGAAAAAGCAATGACACGATGGCTTCCGTCCGGGATAAAGCTTGCTAACCCGAACCGTGCGGATCTGTTCTGTGCTTACTTCCCAAATAACGTTTACACGGGGGCATACCATGAAGCGGGTCTTTTTGTACATGTTAAAGCGGGCCGGGGTTACGGCATCTTTTGCCCTTGGATGATTCTAGATGATGATCGTGCCATGATCCTGGGTCGGGAGCTCCTGGGCTATCCCAAAAAAATGGGTGAGATCAGCTGGGCACACGAAGATAACCGCATTATTACCCATGCCAGCCGTCGTGGCTCTAGCTTGATCGAGATGAAAGCAACCCTTGGCGAGGTTTTACATGACGCCCCCCCTATTTTAGGTCTTCCCCATCGAAATGTTTCCGGCCTGATGGGGTTGGGATTACCCCGTGAAATTCGATTTACCCCCATAGAGAAGCCCATTGAAGTCCGCCAGGTTGACATGCAGTTGAGTCTGAATGGTTCCGCCAATGATCCCGTTCATGAAATGGGTTTAGGTCGAGTTGTGGAAGCACGTCTTCATCGGGTGGATCTTTTCAGCAGTCTGTTACCCCCGCTGCAAATTCCTCGAATTACCAATCCTTTGTTCTTGGCACGCCAGCTAAATCCACGTGTATTGTAAGCAGGAAACGTGGATGATTAATTTTTTGGGTCGTCGTTTAATAACTAACATGCAGGGCATTTTTTATGACTCAGAGCAACACACCGATTGATTCCAGTCCACTCGGTACGTCTTACAACCTACCTTGTGGGGTGACACTTCGTAATCGCATTGTAAAATCGGCTATGAGTGAACAGCTTGGAGATCGTTACGGTTCTCCTACCACTGATTTGGAGCAACTTTACGCGGCATGGGCCAAAGGCGGTGCCGGTTTGCTTATCACCGGTAACGTCATGGTTGATCGTCGAGCCTTCGTTGAACCGCGTAATACAGTGCTAGAAGACGAACGTTTTATACCTGCTTACCGGCGCTGGGCTGAAGCTATCCATGGGCATGGTGGAAAAATTATCATGCAGATCAATCATCCCGGCCGGGTAGCCGTTTTGCCGCTCTTGAAGCGCCCTGTCGGCCCCTCTGCGGTTCCATTACAACTTCCCGGCATGGGGGCACGAAAACCTCGGGCGATGACGGAGGCGGAAATCAAAGAACAAATTAATCGCTTCACTACCTCTGCGATTCTGGCAGTACAGGCTGGTTTTGATGGCGTTCAGATTCATGCTGCACACGGTTACTTGCTCTCTCAATTCCTCTCGCCGTTGTCTAATATCCGCACGGATAGCTGGGGCGGAAATGAGGAAAATCGTCGTCGTTTGCTAATCGAAATCGTGCGTTCAGTGCGTCAGTCGATCGGTCCTGACAAAATACTTTCCGTCAAACTGAATTCCTCTGACTTCCAGAAAGGCGGTTTGAGCCAAAGCGAATCGATTAACATTGCCCTTGCGCTCGAAGCCGAAGGCACTGACCTTCTGGAAATCTCGGGTGGAAACTACGAATCACCTGCGCAACTGGGCTTTGCCCCGGATAGCCATGCCGCTAACGATGCTTACTTCATCGACTTTGCAGAGCAACTTCGTCAACATTGCAGAATGCCATTGATGTTGACCGGCGGTTTGCGTAATGCTGCTTTCATGAATGAAATTATTAAAAAAGGTGTGGTAGACGCAGTGGGTCTCGCACGCCCTTTCGCCATGAAGCCAGACCTCGCCACCGATCTCCTCGCTGGCAGATCCGCTCCTGAATCACCACGAGTTCCTGCCGTTGGTTACAAACCTGTAGACGCCTATATGCAACTGGCCTGGCACGCGGCTCAATTCCGTCGAATTAGTGCTGGCTTACCGCCAAAACATCTGGGCGGATTGATGAAAACGCTTCTGGCTTTTGGACCACGCATGGGGTGTAACATAGCGACCCAGCGCTGAATCTAGTTTTTACCCAGTTAAATAAAGGAATCATAAAAGAGCGGGTTTGTTTATGGCTTCAGGGGAAATCCCAATTTATCTAACAGATACAGCCATGCATCCCGCCATCCACCTTTCGTTTTATAGGTGTTTAATGCATAAAATGTGAGTTTTATCCCCATCCATCGGAAGGGTTCTGGTGGTATCCAGCCTGGCTTCGTTTGTGTAAACGATAATTTCCGCTCGGGAATATCGCGATCATCCACGATGGCTAAAGCCATTCTGGCTGCAAATCGGCTCGCAGTTACACCAAATCCTGAATAGCCGCCTGCATAGATCATTTTGCTGCTGTGGAAGTGCTGAAAATGCAGCGTCATCTTTGTGTTTAATGCGATAGGCCCGCTCCAAGCATGCGATATTTTAATGCCATTGATCGCCGGAAAGGTTTGGTATAAGGCTTCGACTAATCGGACATAAGGTGTCGCAGATTTATCAAACTCAGGATCGGTATTGTTACCGTAGAAATAACCCAGGCGTCCCCCAAAAAGAATGCGATTATCTTTTGTCAGCCGCATATAGTTCAGTTGAGACCGCGTATCAAAAATGCCTTGCCTGTTTTTCCAGCCTAAACTGGATAGTTGTTTCGGTGTTAAAGGCTCAGTCATTACAATCCGATCACGGATGGCCGCAACCCGGGTACTGATCTTTTTCTGATGCTTGGTAAATGCATTTGTGGCCAGGATGACTTTATTTGCTGTTACGCTTCCTTTGGGGGTTCTTACTCGAACCGCATCACCTGAGGCAATACTGGATATCATTGGTGTATTCTCATAGAAAATAACACCCAACTGTTTCGCTACCCGTTTCAAACCCCAGGCCATTTTGGCTGGATTGATGGAACCTGCTCGTTGTTTAGACCAAAGTCCCTTTATAAACAATGGGGAATTTATTTCTTCAAGCACGTTTTCATGGTTAAGTAGACAAACATCATGCCCGTGTTGAGTGTACAACCTGTATTCATCTTCAAGGTCACTAACGCCCTGCTCGTCCACGGCTACAATCAATTCACCAGTCCACTCCACATCACAATCGATCCTGTATTTTTCAATGGTCTGCCGAAACTGATCCATATTCTCTTTCCCTAATCGCTCAAGTTCTGCCATTTCACCGGGAAAGAGTCGTTCTGTATTTTCCATTCCATGCATCAACGAAGGTGATAAAATGGCACCGGGTCTGCCTGACGCGCCTATTGCTGCAGTATTTGCTTCAATTACAATTACATCACGACCAGGGCTTTGTTCTTTAGCTTGAACTGCACTCCATAGGCCAGTGAAGCCGCTGCCGACGATTAACAAATCCGTAGCGATATGAGCGTTCAGACTTTCTTCAACATCTGGCGCGCTAGGATCATCCAACCAATAGGACGTAAATTTGGTGTCGCCTAAAGCCCGGTTTATGTGATCAAGCACTGCTATTCCCCCTCAAGATATTCTACTCTGGCCTCCCAGTTGAACTTTCTTTTAAATGGGAGGCTTTTGAGTGATTTTAGGGGTCAGATAGGGTAAGAAAAATAGTGCTCAGGCCCTAAGAGTCATGAATATCATTCATGATTAAACCAAAATGAAACGCCTCCCCTTTACTGTCTTAGGTTTAGCTGCTTGTGCAGGTTCAAAAAATACTGCGCAGCAAGTTGATGAGCCCATGGCTTTGCATCCCAATCTGCAAAATGTGCGCAGTGGCTTCCATTTTTTGTTAGAGCCAGTATGAGATTAGGCATATTGGCAATCGCTTGCTGGTAATCTCGCACGTTTTCGACCACACATACTGGATCATCCGCAGCGTTGAGGATAAAAAGTGGAATGCTAATGTTCTCGAACCCATTCATTGGATTGCAGTACTGATAGTATTCATCCTTGCTTGCATATCCCGCACACTCGTAAATGTTTCGGTGAAATTCATCTAGCGTGCGGGATTGCTGGATGGCCGGATAGGAAGGTAAATGACTGAAATGTTGGCTATTGGCCTCAATAAAATGACGTTTTAGCTTACGGGTCATCGCCTTGCTGTAGAACGGATTGGCTCTTGAAAACGCAACATCAATGTTGAACCCCGGACAGTATGCAAAAGCCGCTTTAATCGCGGTTTTACACCCCTCTTCTCCGAGATATCTAACCAGCAATCCTGTACCAGCGGACGAACCAATAGCATAGAGTGCCGAGTTGGGTACCTTGGCCTGTATGTGTGTGATTTGTGCTTTAAAGTCTTCAACATCGCCCAGCGTGTTAATTTTAGGGCTGGTCACTGGAAGGTTGCCATGCCCCCGGCGTTCGCAAAACACAATTCGCCACCCTGTTATTCGGTACATATCTCGCACAAAACCACGCATGCTGTGTGGCGACCCCGTTATGGTAGACAATACGATTAACGTCGGCGTGTTTTCCGGCAAGTGCGTACCTAGCCAATGTAGTGCAGTTGTTCCCCCGTCTTCCATGGTTAACAAATCACGGCGGTCGTATGTCAGCTTTGATCCAAATTGTTTTTTCATGCCTAGCCAAAGCAACTGCAAGTGGTGATTATACAGCCAGGGAGTGGGTCTGAATGGCTTGTTGATCTGGGTCAGCCCATTGAGGATTTGGTTGTTTCCATCATTTACCTGAAAGAACAGTTCAGTTGAACTCATTACGCTATCTCACCTGTGCAGTGCATTATTACGATCTGACTACCCTGTTCAGCAAAACTGAACACTGTTAAGATGTATCTAAAAAAATACCGGAAGGAATGTTATGAATTAAACTTATCGCTGTCAAGATTGTGACTGTATCGCGTGCCTGCGTGGAGAATTGTTACTCACTAGGTCACTGTATCGACCTGCGACTTTTCAGTTGAAGGTTCCTTTGATAGGCGTTGCTCACTCGATTTCATCACAGCTTTTTGGATTATTAAGTTATTTGGATATGTCATTATTTCGTTCTCACTTTGGATGATCACATGAAATAACGTGATTTCATTAATTTGCCCACTAACACTGTTTTCGCCATCCAGCACTTTGACCCAGTCACCTACTCGGTAGGGGAAACCAAAAAAAATGATCAGGCTGGCGGTAATGTTACTCAGAATTGACCATTGGGCAAATAACGCAACCCCAATTACAGCAAAGACTGAGGACACGAAAACAGTAACTTGATTATATTCAATCCCCAAAATCAAGGAGATTATAATCAACATTACCAATGTAGCAGCAATATCCAAGGTTTTTGTTATATAGGTTATTCGATATTGGTGTACCTCTTTCGACATACCCAGACGCCTAATCACAACACCGATGAATCGCAGACTCATTCCATAGATCACAAAAACCAGAGCAACCAGTAACCAAGTCATTTTCACTCTTTCATTTAGTTAACTTGCGTTGATATTATGTTGAGAAGTACGGGGATGCAATATCGCTAGGTAGAAGTTAATGCTTTATAGCCATATTCGTCGCATTGTTTAGGCTTTCGGCTCTACACTGGCATGCATATTTTGAGGAAAATAGGACTAATGGATATTCTGTTGCTGCTTTCCGGGATTGCTTTATTAAGTTTGGGTGGGGAAGCATTAATACGAGGATCACTTTCTGCTTCTCAGCGTCTTGGAATTTCTCCATTACTCAGTGGATTAATAATCGTAGGGTTCGGTACATCTGCACCTGAATTGGCAGTTTCTTTAGATGCCGCAGTGAACGAACGACCAGACCTTGCCATTGGCAATGTCGTTGGTAGTAATATTGGCAATATTTTTCTAATTTTGGGGCTTTGCGCGGTAATTACACCTCTCGCTGTTAGGCCATTGATATTGCGCAGGGATGCAAGTATGGTTTGTTTTGCGAGCTTGCTGTTTATTTTGTTTGCCAACGATCAAGTTGTTGGGATCGTCAATGGAATTGTCCTACTTCTTGCATTGATTGCGTACCTTCTCTGGGCATACTTGAGTGAGAAAGTTCGTACAGCTCCCTCCTCAGAACTTCATAAATCGGAAGCCAAAGAGCTGACAGCTTTACCAAAATCTGGACTCTCGACCACATTTTTTGTCTGCGCCGGCCTGATTCTTCTAATTATTGGTTCAAAAATTCTTTTAGATGGTGCCGTAGGTTTAGCTGAGGAATTAGGTGTATCTCAGGCTGTGATTGGTTTAACTCTGGTGGCAGTGGGCACATCCTTACCAGAGTTGACCATCTCCATCGTTGCTGCACTGAGGCGCCATGCTGATGTTGCTGTTGGAAATGTGCTTGGAAGTAATATTTTCAACCTACTCGGAATCCTTGGTATATCAGCAATCTTGCAACCACTTCAAGTTCATAACAGGGTTTATCAATTCGATCAATGGGTTATGATTGCTTCTTCATTGCTGCTGTTTATCTTGTTAACTACTGGACGCAACCTAAACAGACCGGAAGGCACCGTTCTATTGTGTAGTTATTTGGCTTACCTTGGTTTCAGTTTCTATATTTTTGCTGATTGACTGACGTGTGTTGGTTCACAGTAACTGCGAATTCAACTCAATAATGAGATTTGTGTCACATTTATTTACACCCTACCCTGAATTTGTTAGTAAGGTCAGTGCGAATTTTTATCGATTCCCGGTTTTTGGGGTGGTCAGGCTGAAGAAATTGAAGAAACTTGAATTAGAATCAGCCGATTTTGATTGTGGATAAAGATAAAGTGTCATTTTTGTTTACATGTATGGGGTGCTAATGTGATGCTGGCGACATCAATTGGTTGATATTTGATCACTATATCCCTGATTTTATTCATGGGAAGTGGGGGCGGAATGTGGATTGCAGCGTTCCCATCGACATCTGATTAAGGGGGATTTGGTGTGAAATTGCTTTCTATCACTTCTGTTTTCTTGGGTTGCGCGATTTCAGGCTACAGCGCAGCAGTAACGATTACACCTACCACGGATGGTGGTTTACTCGCCGGTACAATACTCGGGAGCGGCGTAACAATTGATCCAGGTTCGATAAGCTATACGGGAAGCGCTACCCAGGGAGCGACCTTCACCGATGGCGGTGCCATCGGAATTTCTTCCGGTATTATTCTGACATCGGGAGATGCTACGCTCGCTGTCGGCCCAAATTCCAGCTCAGGCACTACTGGATCCCTGGGAACCCCGGGCGATGCTGATTTGTCGGGTTTAATTGGTGGAACGCCGACCTTCGATGCCAATATTTTAGAATTTGAATTTACGACTGACACTGGCGATTTGTTTTTTGACTTTGTATTTGCTTCGGAGGAATATAATGAATTCCTCGGTTTTATCGACCCATTCGGCCTCTTCGTTGATGGTGTGAATTATGCGCTTGCGCCAGACGGATCCCCAATTTCGGTTGGCACAGTCAATTGTGGCCCTACCGGTACAGACCCTGGTGGACCGAATTGTAGTTTTTTTAACAACAACGACGGTGGCTTCTTCGATATTGAATATGACGGTTTCACGGATGTTTTTACGGCTAGCATCCTTGGTCTTGGAGCCGGTACACATACCATGAAATTTGCGATATCAGATGCTTCAGATATGGAATTGGATAGCTCGGTTTTCATTGCCGGTGGTTCATTTTCCGCAGTTGATCCCACAAATCCAGTGCCATTGCCTCCAACTACCCTGTTAATTGGTATTGGCTTACTTGCAGTGAGTATGCGTAAATTCGAGCTCAACAAGCGTTAAAAGTGCATTTGGAAAATACGTTGCATTATGATCTGCCCCAGTTGAAAGGGTTCATGTAATGTGTGGTTGAGCTGGAAATATACTGATTTACGTTCTAAACGAATTTCGATTACGGATATCACATCGAAATTCGTTTCACTTATTAAGTTTGTCGTTTATTCCCTTGGTTTATAAAGCCAAAACCACCAGACTATGCCGAATATCAGCGCGATGCCAAGTAAGTTTATCGCCCACATGAGTCTTCTCCTTATCAAGGTTGTTTCCCCGATGGGTTGCAGGTGCAGGTGCCATCAGGAAAAACTTATAAACTTTAATGATCTTGTGCGTTAAAAAAACGTAATCGATTCGCGTTCGTTACCACGGTTACTGACGAAAACGCCATGGCGGCCCCGGCAATGACTGGACTCAGTAGCAAGCCAAAAAACGGATACAGCAGTCCAGCGGCAAAAGGAATGCCTGCTACGTTGTAAATAAAGGCACCAAACAGATTTTGCTTGATATTCCGGAGCGTGGCTTTACTCACGGCTATGGCATCCGCAAGACCGTGCAGTGAGCCTCGCATCAAGGTAACGTCAGCACTTTCTATCGCGACATCGGTACCGGTGCCTATGGCAAATCCTATATTGGCGAGTGCCAGTGCTGGCGCATCATTGATGCCATCTCCCGTCATGCCCACAATTTCATTTTGCCTTTGCAATTCTGCTACTTTTTCTGACTTTTGTTCGGGTAGTACTTCAGCATAAAACTCTGTGATGTTGACTTTTCTGGCCACAGCTTCCGCTGTAGCCCGGTTGTCACCGGTAAGCATAACAACTCTAATTCCGTTTTTTTGCAAGCGCTGTATTGCGTCCGCAGAATCTTTCTTAATCGGATCAGCAACGGCAATAATTGCAGCGAACTGGTTATCGACAACAAAATACATTGGGGTTTTCGCTTCGCTTGCCAGCTGTTGCGCTTTATCAAGGTAATTGCTGATGTCGATATTGCGTTCTTGCATCAACTTCTCGTTACCAAACAACAGTGACTTGCCTGAAACCCGGGCTTCAATGCCATGCCCGGCGATTGCATTAAATGATTCTGCATCACTCAACGTCAGCCCCCGATCCTTGGCAGAGTCCATAATGGCAATAGCGAGTGGATGCTCCGAACCCATCTCCAGGCTGGCTGCCAGTTGCAGTACCTGCGTTTCATCAAACTGTGAAGTACAAATGATGTCTGTGACTTTGGGTGCACCCTCAGTAATGGTGCCGGTTTTATCGAGAACCATTGCTGTAATTTTAGAGGCGGTTTGAAGTGCCTCACCATTGCGGATTAACACGCCTGCCTCAGCGGCCTTACCAATCCCCACCATAACTGACATGGGGGTGGCTAAACCCAGCGCACATGGGCATGCAATAATTAACACGGTGGTTGCAGAAACCATCGCGAAGGCGACTACAGGTGAAGGCCCGAAGTTCAACCACATCAAGCCGCTCAGTACAGCGATAATCATAACAACCGGCACGAAATAGGCAGAAATTACGTCCGCTAATCGACCAATGGGTGGTTTGGAGTTTTGGGCCCGTTTAACCATCGCAATAATTTGCGCCAATGCAGTGTCTTTTCCAACTCTTGTCGCTTTGAATATTACAGTGCCGGTTTTGTTCAGGGTTCCGGCAACGACTTCATCATCAGGTTTTTTTTCAACCGGCATAGGCTCACCAGTCAACATTGATTCATCCACGGATGTCTGCCCTTCAACGACTACTCCGTCAACCGGTATTTTTTCACCAGGTCGTACGCGAACCCGGTCATCCATCAAGACGTGTTCAATTTGAATGTCGAGATCCTTCCCATCGCGAATCACTCTGGCCGTTTTGGCTTGCAAGCCAATCAAACGCTGGATGGCTTGTGATGTTCGTCCTCTGGCTTTTGATTCCAGTGCCAGCCCGAGATTGATAAGGCCGATAATCATGGCTGTTGCTTCAAAGTAGACATGCCGCGCCATATCAGGGACAACTGAGGGAAAGAAAACAACAAACATTGAATAGACCCAGGCTGTGCCGGTTCCCAGCGCAATGAGCGTGTCCATGTTTGCAGTATGGTTTTTAAACGATTTCCATGCGCCGAGGTAAAAATGTTTGCCGGAAACGTACATGACTCCAGCGGTGAGCAGTCCTACGATCAACCAGGCAATTCGCTCACCCGTTGTAGTGACAGACATTTCACCAACGACAAGACTGTAGATCATCAGAGGGATGCCAAGCGTCAAGGCAATCGACATATCACGCATCAGCCTTTGATAGTAGGCATGATCTGTCGCTTCTTTTTGATCGAGCAATTCATCTTCCGAGACACCTTCTCGGGACTTGGCATTGTATCCAGACTTCTCAATCGCTTCGATGAGTCGAGATTCGCTCACTGCGCCACTGACCGACACGGTTCGCTCGGCATAATTCATTGATGCATCGACAACGCCCGGAATGTCCTTTAACGCCGTTTCAATTTTACTGACACAACTTGCGCAACCCGCGCCTTCAATAATCAACTCTTGAACAGGGAACGATTTTTCTTCCGTGTCATGGCAATGACTTTCATGTTTCATTTGATGTTCTGACGGACTCATGAGCAATGCTCCTGTTAGTCTTATCCGCAAAGTGTTTTAAATTATCCGATGTTTGACCTCTATTTATTTTTTGATGTTAAAACTGTGTGTTAAACACAAGTCAAATGTTTTTTAATGCAGATGAGCGGTAAGGCAGGGTCAAACCGCTGCCCAGCCCTGCAATCAGGTCAACAATTTCATTCTTCTACCGTTACGGGACTGTGCATGCCGGCCTGGTAGTGGCCCGGTATATTGCAGGCCGCTTCAATTTGCCAGGCATTTTCAAACTTCCAAATAAGTTCTTGTGTCTCCCCAGGCTTTACGGTAATGGTATTGCCCCCTGGCCCATGATGCATATTGGGGTTTTTCATCATCATTTCACCATGTTCCATGTGTTCATCTTTTGTAGCAATTGAAAACTCATGGGGCATCGTCCCTTTGTTCGTGATTACAAATTTAATTGTCTCACCGTCTTTAATATTGAGGGGCTCATGTTTGAATCGCATACTGTCGTGCGCAGTTACTTCAATTACTCGAGACACCTCAGATACTTCACCTGGCTTACCAGCAAGTGATTCTCCACTATGAGCGTGGCCACCCATCATATGACCTTCACCATGATGATCTTGCATCATATTGTCGTGGTGATTGCCTCCATGCTGATCATGGTCTGATTCAGGGTCATGCTGATAAGCTCCGCAGCCCGTAATCATCAGCGTTGAACCAAGAGCAATTGGTAGTAACAGTTTCACGATATTTCTCCTTTGATTTCTGTTTATAGATCTTTAATGGCTTGCATATCAATTAACGGCGATACTGCGATTAGCCCGTCGTCTTCTGTGCCCGTATGACAGGATTTTTTGATGGCCACAAGTATCATTGCGCGTAAATAGTCCATCACTTGTTTCCTGTATTATTACTATTCGATTGAATATTGGATTGTGATGGCACCCCCATCTGTTTCCATACAAAATAGATGGCCGGTAACACTAATAAGGTCAAAAGCACGGTACTGATCATGCCGCCAATCATCGGTCCGGCGATGCGTTGCATTACCTCCGACCCGGTGCCACTGCCTATCATGATTGGCACAAGACCAATCACGATCGCAAACACGGTCATCATAATGGGCCTCACCCTGAGGCCAGCCCCTTTCATAACCGCTTCGCGCACATCCTCTTTGTAAAAAGAACGACCTTCCCTGGTCGCTTCTGATCGCAACCTTTCGTATGACTGGTTCAGGTAAACCAGCATCAAAACCCCGATTTCTACTGCAACTCCGGCTAATGCGATGAACCCTACTGCTACTGCAATTGACATGTTGTACCCCATAATATACATCAGCCAAAGCCCGCCAATGACGGCAAATGGCAACGTACCCATGATGATCAGTACTTCAGTCATATTTCTAAAATTGATATACAGCAGGATGACAATAATCGCCAAGGTTAAAGGTACCACCACAGACAGCCGGTCTTTTGCCCGTTGCATGTACTCATATTGTCCGGACCAGGCAATAGAATAACCCGCCGGTATTTCGACTTGCTCTGCCACAAGCCGTTGCGCATCTTCGACATAAGAGCCCAAATCCCGCCCTTCAATATCCACCAGAGTCCAGCCGTTTAAACGGGCATTTTCACTTTTAATGGCCGGTGGGCCATCGGCTATATACACGCTCGCGACGTCAGCCAAGGCAATGCGCTCATTATTGGCGGTCACCACAGGCAGGAGCTTCAATTGCTCTTCTGAGTCTCTATAAGATTGAGGGTAACGAAGGTTGACGGGATAACGTTCTAACCCTTCTACTGTTTCCGTGATGTTCATGCCCCCGATTGCCGTTCGGACAACATCTTGAATATCTGCCACGTTAAGGCCAAAGCGTGCGGCTCGCTTCCTATCGATATCCACTTTGACATAACGGCCACCAGCGACCCGTTCGGAATACACTGATGCAGTGCCTGCGACTTGAGGTAATACTTCTTCCAGACGTTTGCCGATTTTCTCTATTTCGCTCAAACTGGGCCCGGCAACTTTGATCCCTACAGGTGTTTTTATTCCCGTAGATAACATATCGATGCGAGTCTTAATCGGCATAACCCAGGCGTTGGTCAACCCCGGAAATTTAACCAGGTTATCCAGCTCTTTTCTTAAAGACTCAGTTGTGACGCCCGGACGCCATTGATCTCTTGGTTTTAGCTGTATGAATGTTTCAATCATTGTTAGAGGGGCTGGATCGGTTGCGGTTTCCGCGCGCCCAACCTTGCCAAACACGGACACGACTTCCGGCACGGTTTTAATGAGTTTGTCGGTCTGTTGCAGTAGTTCTCTTGCCTTGCCAATTGACACTCCAGCATAAGTTGTGGGCATGTACATCAAATCGCCTTCATCCAACGGGGGCATAAACTCGCTGCCTAACTTGGTCGCGGGCCACAGCCCTACAGCCAATACGACCAGCGATAGCAACAACACACTTTTTGGAAACTTGAGTACACACTTTATTACCGGACGGTAAAGCCCGATCATTAAGCGGTTTAGTGGATTTTTGTGCTCGGGGGTGACTTTTCCTCGAATGAAATACCCCATTAACACCGGCACTAACGTAATTGCCAGGCCCGCTGCGGCGGCCATTGCGTAGGTTTTCGTAAATGCGAGTGGGGAAAACAGCTTGCCTTCCTGAGCTTCCAGAGTGAAAACTGGCAAAAAGCTCATGGTAATGATGAGTAGAGAGAAAAATAACGGCGGCCCAACTTCACAGGCAGCCTGAGTAATGACTTGCCATCGGTTATTATCGGTGAGTTCGGTTTTCTCCATGTGCTTATGCACATTTTCGATCATCACGATTGCACCATCTACCATGGCACCGATCGCAATCGCGATACCTCCGAGGGACATAATGTTCGCGTTTAACCCCTGTTGATACATCACAATGAAGGCCGCCAGGATACCCATCGGTAAACTGATGATGACGACCAGTGAAGACCGGATATGAAACAAAAACAACGTGCAAATCAGCGTTACAACAATGAATTCTTCGATCAACTTTTCATAAAGGTTGGCAATTGCTTTGCTAATCAACCCTGAGCGGTCATAAGTTGGAATAACTTCCACGCCGTCAGGCAAGCCTTTTTTGAGTTCCTCCAGCTTGGCTTTCACCCCGTCTATCGTCGACTGCGCATTTTCACCAAATCGCATGACCACGACGCCGCCTACCACTTCGCCTTCACCGTTCAATTCTGCTATGCCCCGGCGCATTTGTGGCCCTAGTCTTACATCGGCAATATCGCGTAGAAGAAGTGGCACGCCGTTGCTGTTTACACCCAGCGGTACTTGCTCAAGGTCTTTAATGCTGGTGAGGTAACCGGTAACCCTTACCATATATTCAGCTTCCGCCATCTCGATTACTGAGGCACCCGATTCCTGATTCGCTCTTTTTATCGCCATGCGGATATGGGACAAGGGAATGCCGTAAGCTCGCAATCGATTGGGGTCAACGTCAACTTGATATTGGCGCACCATACCGCCAACACTGGCAACTTCAGAGACGCCTGGTACGGTTTGCAGTTCGTATTTTAAAAACCAGTCTTGCAGGCTACGGAGTTGAGCCAAATCATTTGCGCCACTGCGATCAACCAAAGCATAGGCAAATACCCATCCAACTCCGGTCGCATCGGGGCCTAGCTGTGGTTTCGCGGCAGCAGGCAGATTGCCTGCCACCTGGTTTAAATATTCCAGGACCCGTGATCTGGCCCAGTAAAGATCCGTGCCATCTTCGAAGATGACATAAACATAGGAGTCACCAAAGAAGGAATAACCCCTGACAGTGATTGCACCCGGTACCGATAGCATCGCTGTAGTGAGAGGATAAGTAACCTGATCCTCCACGACTTGGGGCGCCTGGCCTGGAAAGCTGGTTTTGATAATAACCTGCACGTCTGACAAATCGGGTATCGCATCGATTGGCGTGTTGCGTACAGAAAACAAACCCGCGCCAAGTAAAATCAGGGTTGCCAAAATCACAAAGAAGCGATTAGCAATTGACCATCGAATTATTGCTGCAATCATCTTGTATCATACTCCGGGAGCTTTTTACTTCTTCTCAATTTTCTTGATGAGATAATTGTTGTCGCTGTCTACTTCCAACGTGAACGTGACTTGATCACCTGGATTCAGTCCATCAAGCTTTACTGACTGATCTGCCTTGAAATTCATACGCATTTTTGGCCAGTTCAATTCAGGCATGGGCTCGTGAGAGATATTCAGCATATGACGGTCATTCATGATCTTGTTTATGCGGCCATCGCCCATCACTACGCGCATATGCTCACCCATTTGTTCCTGGCTCATCATATGTCCCTCATCATTCATGGTATTTCCATGTCCATGCATATGACCGGCACTACCATCGGCGACTGCCGCAAGTGGGATCAACATCGCCCCGGCAATCACAAATGCAGATAATTTGTTTACAGTTTTTTTTGCGTTCATATCTAAGTCCTCATATGGAAGTTATCTATCGTTTTTGTACTGCTGAGACTGAATAGTCTCCATCCTCTAATTCTGTTAATTTGAAACGCACTTGATCGCCAGTTTTCAGTAGCGGTAGTTTCTCAGGGTCAGCGATTACGAACATCATACTCATGACCGGCCAGTTCCATTCGGCAATGGGGTCATGCACAATCATAATCATGTCATCCATGAGCTCTTTCACTTTTCCAGTCGCCATTACGCTTTTGCCTGCAGGCTGGGCGACAGACATATCGGCTTGCTGTGACTGATTTACCTTTCCCTGTTGCACTATATCGGTGACCAGATATTCCCAATCCCCTTGCTTTTGCAGTTCGAATTCAATAATTTGACCGGCTTCCAACATGGATAAATCCACATCTTCAACCACCGGAAAATCCATTTTCATCGTTGGCCATTCCCATGCTTCGATAGGATCATGGGTAATAGACAGCATCCGCATATCCGTCATCACACTGTTGAGCTTGCCGGTTGCTGTAATTTTGCTTAGATCAGTAGTGGAACCCGGATTCGATTCTCGAGATTCCATGCGCGCAATTTCCGCATCGATATTTGACTCTGAATCAATTAAAAACTGGGCTGAGGTGACCACCTGATCTCCTTTCTCCAAGCCCTCCAGAATCTGCAACGAATCACCGGTTTCAATACCGACTTTGACAATGACGGATTTAAAAAGGCCATCACCTAAAGATTTCACTACACGGTGATATCGACCACCTTTGATTAATGCTTCTTTGGGTATACTCAACGTCTGCTCGGAAACGGGTGAGAAAATCGTCAGGTTGGCATACATATTTGGCCTGAGTATCAAGTCACTGTTATCAACCCGGATTCGCACTTTTAAAGTACGGGTTTTGCTGTCTAACACTGGATAAAGATAATCGACAGTGCCTTTCCATACTTTCCCGGGAACAGCATCGGTGTGCATTTCTACCGCCTGACCAGTTTTTACCCAGTTTGATTGCCGTTCGAATACCTCGGCAATGACCCATACCGAATCGAGCGTACCAATAGACATGACCTCTGTGGCAGGTTTAATGAACATCCCTTCGCGCACATTCAGGTCTTTTACGATTCCGTCGCGTTCGGCATTAACTTTTATTTTTTGTTCAACGGTTCTGCGTGATTCCAATCGTTTGATCTGTCCATCGGTCAAGCCGAGCGAAAGCAATCTTGAGCGAGAGGCCTTATAAAGTGACTTGTTGCCACTGCGTAATGCCGCCAGATACTCTTCTTGTGCATTTACCAGCGCTGGCGAATACAGCTCATAAAGTGTTTGCCCTTTTTTCACCCGATCGCCGTTACTGGTGACATTTAACACCTCAATCCAACCGTCAACACGGCTGTGAATATGGTTGAGTTTGTCTTCATCAAAGGCGACATAGCCGACAGTGTTTACAGGCATCTCTAACCTGCCTTCGCTTACTTTTTCTGTTCTAACACCAAGGTTATTTATGACAACGGGGGATATTTTGACGCTACCCGCTTTGCTTTGCTGATCATCTTCATATACCGGTACCAGATCCATACCCATCGGTGACTTGCCCGGTTTATCACGTCGATAGTTTTTATCCATTGGTGCAACCCAATAAAGTGGTTTTTTCTCACCACTATCGTCACCCTGATCGCCCATTGCAGTCATGGATGTGTTATCTGCAGACGGTATGATATTTCCCTGCTGGATTACCAATACCTGGAATGCAATGCCGCCACCAAAAGCGAACAACATGGCAAGTAAGATCCCGAATTTCTTCATTGGGACACTCCTGTTATTTTAGTCGGATCGGTTAACCCCAATTTGGGTGTTTGAAAAGAAACGTAGTATTGCAATTCAGACAGCAACTGCAGACGAGTGACCCGCAAGCGCTCATAATCAAGCCTGTCTTTCTGTTCTCTCAGAAAGGCCCGCATGACTTCTGCGAAATCCGCGGCATCAGCTTGATAAGCATTCAGAGAAGCTTCCGCCTGCAAGCGGGCTTTAGACAGTATTGATTGTTCAAACAACTGTAGTTGTTCTTCCGTTTGCATCAGACGACGGGACAGTGTTTGAATCATGCCGACCATTTCATAGACTTTGTCTTGGTAGCTACTTTTCAAAGCCTCTTTACGGAGAGTTGCACTTTTGACTGATCTATCTTGTCTCTGGGTGGTGAACAGTGGTAATGATACGTTGACCATTGCGCTGACAAAATCAGAACGGTCAGAGCCATCCATATTTTTGCCACCTCGGTAACCATAATTCAGCTCTACGCCCCACAAAGGTTGGTACTTTTGTTTTGCCAGTTTAATATCGCGCTCGGCTGCAGCAACGTCCTGTTGCAAACTAACCAGTTCCGGATGCTCTGCAATCAATGCAATGATTAGCGCTTCATCGGGGTTTTTACTCGACACAATATCTTTCGGCATGAGAAGAATAGGTAAGATACTTGGCCACGACTCGGTCATTGCAGTTCTACCAATCCAACGGGCGAGCCCTGCCCGTTCAGTTTCACCTTGTCGAATCGCTTTAATGAGCTTTTCATCCAGTCGACTTGATTCCAGTTCTGCACGCAGAACATCTTGTTGCTGTACCTTTCCGATGCTGTAGAGTGACCGAGTTACATCAATGAGTTGATTAAATAACGCTTTGTCTTCTTCGATAATGTCTTGAGCGTGCTGCCAATAGAGTACTTCTAACCAGTTTTTCCGGACCATTCGAGTAACATTCAAGTAGCGTGTTTGCGCCATTGATTTCATAGACGATGCCATGATGTTCATTTTCATTTCTTGCAGTGACAATGTATTCCCTTGAGGAAACATTTGCCTCAGACCCACTTTTAGTTGTGTCATGGGCTCTTGATCGAACTTGAACGTGTCCGTCGGAAAGTTTTGCGCGCCCAATACAAGTGTGGGGTCAGGTAGCTGGGCACTGGCACCAGCATCCTCTTTCATTGCGTTTGAACGGTATAATATTTGATTGATACCCGCGTCCTTTGATACAGCGAGCTGTTGGGCGTTTTCGATAGACAATTCAGCAGCAACCTGCGTCGTACCGGTAAAAACCAGGAAACCAAGAGCACAGCCAAGAACGGCGTTCATATGCCTTTCAGTTGGAAAATAGCCTTTCATTTGATTCATCCAATTAAACGGATTGATCACGTTAGCAGTGATGATGTTTTAAAAATTGAGAAAGGGCGAAACCCGTATGGGAGTATGCGTGTTAACCGATCAAACCAAGGCAGTAACCCTGTCCAGGTACCGTAAGTCGATCAAAGTTGGCAACAAACACAACTCGAATTCAGCCCGTTGGAATGGACTTTCAATTCAGATAAGTACAGTGTAAGACAAAACTTTGGGGGTAATTAAATCGAGGGGGCGGCGATTCAAAGTAAAATGACTGTTTTGACTTCCTGCTAAGGGTGTCAACCAATTTGAATAAAACCGAGAAAAACAGTACCGCTACGAGTAATGAGATTGGAACGTTCGGTATGTAGCTCTCATGGTCTTCACAACAGTTGTCTTGCGATAACGTCGAGCCATGAGTGCCATGGGCAGTTTCAGCCATTTGGGCTGACGAATGACTTAATGTATCTGTGTTTTCATGATGGTGGCTATGATCATGAGCAGAATTGCTCGTTAACCCGGATTCATGACCCTGGCTACCGGACATAGAACCCGCGCACAAAATCATGCTCTGACAAAATAGCCAGATCACAATCAGTGGTACCATCAGTCGACGGTATTTTGGGCAAACATCCGCTATAAACATAACTTTTTGAAGACGGGCTAATAAATTAAAATCTTGAATATCCAAATATAAACCTATGTCTCGCACACAAGTCAATATTTATTTTAGGTCAAAAATAATTAATCTATACAAAATTGCTGCCTATCAGCAAATGACTTTATCTGGTGAGTTCGACAAGTGTTAATAAAGCATTCGGAAAAAATTCGTACCAATCCGCATGAAAAACTCTCCCGCACTGAAGTTCCGGACTTAACGTATAGTTTAGACGGAAAGAAACGGTGCAGGCCTCAGAATCGATTTCGAATATTGAAATGGCGTCAAAATCAAAGACGCGTTTAACCTGGGGATAGGCGGCTTTGAAGAAACTTTCTTTCACTGAGAATATCAGTGTAAATAGCCACCTTTTATCAAAACCGGTTTTTTCAAAACACTGTAGTTCATCTGAGTTCAGTATGAGTTGAGTAAAACCCTGCAAGTCTTCGTATTGAATGAGAAATTCTGCGTCAATACCAACCTCTTTGTCTCTCGTTACTACAGCGATAGCGATGTTGGATTCAGCGTTTTTGTTCGATGTATGGCTAATACTGCCAGAGATACCAAAAGGCCAGACCGGACTCCTGTCGTCTGACACCTCCGGTTGATAGTGCGGAATAGACAATTTCTTTAATGCTTGAATAGCGCAATATCGCCCTGCTACAAATTCTGCTTGACGCTTTTCAACGGCGCGAGCGATGTTTTCGGGTAAGACTACTCCAAATTCTGACGGGGTTAATACTGCATCAAAATCCGGTATCGAAAACCAAACCTGGTAACATTTCAAATAAGGTTTTCCAGGAAAGTGTAACGGGCCCTCCTGTCGGGTAAATGGAACGGTTTTGGGGACTAACTTTTCATCACTTCTGAGCATAAGTCGCAGTATAGACTGTTTAGTAGATGGTTTTTTTCATATATTCCGGGTAGTTTTTATCATATTCTTCCGCGTCGAAGTCAATATTACGCATGGTTGAAAATACTTTTGCCATTGCACCCGCGGTTGGTAACTCATCGCGATTGATATGATTCTCCGGATTCCACAACCCGGAACGAACAATTGCCTTTTGGCACTGGTAATAGACTTTATCAACCGATATGGAAAGCACGGTACTTGCGGGTTTACCCTGAACTGCAAACGACTGGCAAAGTGTATCGTCAGCGATGATCTCTGCTTTACCACTCAATCGAATTGTCTCACCCACATTCGGAATCAAGAAAAGCAGACCGACTTCAGGGTTGGTCACAATATTTCGGAGCGAATCCACCCGATTGTTCCCCCGTCGATCAGGGATTTGAATGTGTTTCTCGTCGATAACCCTTACAAATCCGGGGGCATCTCCACGTGGTGAGCAATCGATACCCTGTTCGCCGCGAGTAGACAAAATCAGGAATGGCGATTTCTCGATGAACTTTTGATAATGGGGATTGATATGGTCGATTTCTTTCCAAAGTGCCCGCTCAAGGGGCTCACCATATATCTCTTGCAATGCTTCAATTGTTCGAATCGTCGTCATATCTGCTTTACTACCCCTTCGCATCCGTGTTGGTAATAGATTGCATCATACCTTAGTTAAACACCGGATTGAATTGCTTCTCCTGGTGCCAGTTGGCAACCAGAGCGTATGAATTACCCGACATATTACTCGCTGTAGTGGTTAGATTGGTGGATCATGCAGCATCCTGTCCCGGTCTTTCCTGATTCGTATACTGATGCCAGCTCCCATACTGAGTCGATAAAACGTATTGATCGCAATTCCCTGTAGTAACGTATAAGATAGTGCCTGGATCTGAGTCCATTGCCGGATTTTGAGATACCTACAGAAGAATAATTAGAAAATAAGAGAAACACCCTATATTTGGCCATCAGGTGCCTTATTTTTTGCCGAACCTATTTATTTATGCGTACGTTATGTATTCTGTTTTTCCTCGTCCCCCACACCGTGTTAGCTCTAACCGACACCCAGTTGTCGCAACAGACTCAATCCATTCCTTTGGAAACCGAACTGCGCTTGAAGCGCCTCGAATGGATCGAAGTCAAACCAGATGGAACGCTGGGAACGGATGACAGTGGCCTTGCCCGTTCCACCAGCCGGTTATTGAGACTGAAATATAATCATACGATCTCAGAGCGCGACATGTTGGTCTGTATATTCTCCCAGATCGAGGAAGCACGATTGAAATCTCGAACGGATTTATCGTTGTATGATGTCAAAAGTTGCGTCAAAGGGTTGGGATATCGCACAGCAGGATTCAAGTTTACAGCTCACGATTTCCGTGAATCGGCAAATTCCCCTGAATTTCAGAACTTGCTCCCGGCGATAATCCAATTGAAAGAAAAACGCGCGATATTTTCATTATTGACCGGAGCAGACGAGCACTATCTATACGTTCTCCATCCTTTTGCTGGGGAATTAAGGCTGTCTTATCAAGAGTATCTCTCCAGAATAAAACGCAACTTCATATTCGGCATTATCCCCCAAACAACCCCTTAGGCTTATGGATTCCTCCTAAACATTACATCTGTGCGAACCGCGTATTTAGTGCCAGATAATACGGCACAACCTTCATGGAGCAGTTCATGTTTGAAAATGGCTGCTCTTCCTGTTTGAGGTGGTATTTTAAAATCTCGAAAGTCTGTTTCACCCCCCTCAAATCCGTCATTAAGATAGATAATAAGAGACAGAAAACTTCTCAATGCTCCAGATTCATAGGGAAAATCCTTGTGTAATCTGAAAAGTTGCCGTGGTTCGTAGCGATAAAACCTGAATCGTTCGTTGAGCCCGACGGGTTGCCATCCCTGAATTGTAAGGGTGAGCTGACTTTTTAACCGAAGCCACATATCTTGCGCCAAGTCCGGATCGTCTATTATAACGCGCTTGTTGTTTCTGATTTCTCTCGCCAGTATTGGCTTTCCACCTGAGATAATAAACGAATCTTCGTAACCTGCACTTTCTGAGCGGGCAACGAATACACGACACTCCTCATCGCTCAGAAAGCGATCCAGTACCTGGGTCTCGCTGGATTTCATCACGTTGTCCATCAAATTGTTCTTTAAGTTTAAATCGCCTATTGCGATATGTTTGTACTTGAAAATGAAGTGCCTCTTCAAAGCGATAGAGCGGCATAAAGTAGAGGGATTCGCAATAACGTTGTTTATGCTTTATTTTCTATTTTTGGGTCAATGGGTCAATGGGTTGTCTGTTCTCAAAAGTTTTTAATGTTGCCAATTGGAAACGTGTAAGTTGTTGTTTTTACGAGTAATGCATTTTAAATAAGCGATTCCCGTTTCAACAATGCAACTACACCATCCGATGAATTAACCATAAAAATTCTTATATCGTTGTATTTTAACAATAAAATAGCTTTTGGCAGGCGATTTGTACTGGTGCATATGAACCAGATATTTTAAGGAAAGGTTTATAATTATGAAAAAGTCTTACGCTATTGTGATCGCGTTTTTATTGAGTGTAATGGTTGGCTGTGCCCAGGAAACAGCACAACAGCAAGTGGATCGGGTTAATGAAGAACAGGTTCAAACGAATGAACAGGAAGATACAGATTCAGCATTGGAGGGGGTGCAAACTTCAGTGATCGGGCAAACCATTCAGCGTACCCGGAGTGAAAGTGATTATGTAACTGAAGCAGAAATGGGCGACGCTGGTGCGATGGATAGCGCGAACGAATCTTTGGAAAAACAGCTCGAAAAACCACTTGAAAAAGCATTCGCGTATCTTGATGCCAACAACGATAAAGCATTATCTCTTGCCGAGTCAGAGCCCAATCAAATTATCAATCAGCACTTTGAGAAGATCGATTTGGATACCAATGGTTCAATCAGCCTTGCCGAGTTCATTCAGTATACGACTGAACCAACCTCTGCCGGTGCATATACCGATACTTATCATCAATAATTAACCACGTCCAGACTTAATTATTTCCTGGCGCAACATCAGAGCGGCATGTGCCGCTTGGTGTTCTCATAAAGTCGCCCTCCTTAGTAAGTGCTCCCGCTCTGTGGACGAGTTTTTGCGCAGATTTAGGCTATTATTATAGCCAACTCGTTATTTTAAATGAGATCCCCTTTTGGAATACTGTATAAATTCTCCCACGAGAAAAGGTTTATAAAACTTGACATCCCAAGCCTGGCGATGTCAACTCTCCCCTCTTCTTAAAATCGTTATTTTGTAATTTCCGCGAAAGATACATGAAAACCAGAACCTTGATTCTCAACATTGTGATGGCTGCTGAAGTTAAAACGCTGTCAATACAGGACATCATTTCAGTCTGTGAACTGTTTGACGTTAAGGCTAATAGCGTCCGCGTTAATGTACAACGACTCACATCAGATAGGTTGCTCAGTTGTGTTCACAGGGGGCTGTATCAACTCGGGCCGGCGGCAAAATTGATGGCAAACCAGTTATCTGAATGGCGCAATGCTTTGCAACGAATCGTACCATGGCGTGGCGACTGGTTAGGGGTTCACTGTGGTTCTCTAGGGCGAACAGATCGAAAAGCATTGAAGAATCGAGAGCGAGCGCTGTTCCTGAACGGGTTCAAAGAACTCGATAGATCACTTTACATTCGGCCAAATAATCTGATAGGCGGATTGGACACTGTAAAAATACGTCTGGAATCCATGGGGCTGGAAAATGGCGCCATACACTTGAAAATTTCCGATTTCGAGCCTGCGGTCAAGTCTGGTATTCCAGGGCTGTGGAATTTTTCCGACCTGAACAGCGGATACACAAAATCGACGACCACATTGCAAAACTGGTTAAACCAATACGAAAGTCTGGAGATACAGGAAGCCGCAAGGCAATCTTTTATGCTCGGCAATGAAGCAATAAGACAAATGATTTATGACCCTTTGCTGCCCGAAGAATGGATTAATGGTACTGCACGACAGGCATTTATCGAAATATTGAAAGAGTTCGATAATACCGGACATTCGATATGGCGAACTGTACTCGAGAATGCGGAAGTGACTACTTGACTACTTGACTACTGCCCCCGTTATTCAGCTTCAGGCTTGTCCAATTGCGCTAAACTAGTGCTGTAACGGTTTTCAAATGCTTTAGCCGGCATTGCTTGAGCAACAATATTGCCTTGTATCCGATCTATTTTCAGCATTTTACAACAGGCTAACTGAGCTGGTGTCTCGACGCACTCCGCGACGACTTCGTAGCCCAGGGTTTTGGCAAATTGATTAATCGCCTTTAACAGATTTGAATTACTGGTGGGGTCGAAGATGGTATCAATAAAAGTTTTATCAATCTTCAGGATACTGATTGGAAAGCTTTCCAGGTGCGCCAAGGATGAATAGCCCCGGCCAAAATTATCCAAGGCAAGTTTTACGCCCAGTTTGTCCAACTCGCTTAAAAGTTCCCGTGCTTTCGCACTGGAATGAATGGATTGTTCCACTAATTCAAGTTCGAGTCGATCTGGTGGCACCCGATGTTTTATCAACGCATTTTTAATGCTCCGTAACAACGCGGGTTGGCTCAGTTGTGCTGTCGATAGATTGAGACTGAGAGAAAGCGGCAAACCTAATTGGTCATAGCGTCCAAGCCAATCCATGAACTGCAAACAGGCTTGATCAATCACCCAGTCACCGATGGCATTGATCACACCATTTTGTTCAGCAATCGGGATAAAATCCAAAGGAGACAACAGCCCTTTTTTCGGGTGGTTCCAGCGGATAAGCGCTTCTATTCCGATAATTCGAGAATCGAGATAACTGATTTGAGGCTGGTAATATAATTCAAACTGGTTAGATTCAATCGCCTGACTGAGCTCTTTTTCTAACCCCTCCCTCTGGCTAATCGCTGATTGGGTTTTGCGGGAATACCACATCACCTGATTGCGGCCTCTTTGCTTCGCCTTGTACATCGCCTCATCCGCACATTTCATCAGTTGTACTGAATCAATCGCACAATCCGGAAAGGTTGCAACGCCTACACTGGTTGATAAATTTAGCTGTTTTCCATTGATGTTAAACGTCGGGGAAAACGCAGAGACGATGCGTTCTGTTAAATGACGGATATTGTCCAGACAGGATATTTCGCTAATCAAGATAACAAATTCATCCCCCCCCAAGCGGCAAAGCAAATCGGCTTCTCTCACTGTTTCCTTCAGGCGAGCAGCAACCTCTTGTAACACTTGATCACCCGTGCTGTGGCCGTAGGTATCGTTGATTTCCTTGAATTTATCGAGGTCGAGAAAAATAAGGGCTAGCTGGTTTTGCTGTCGTTTGGCAATCGAGATGGCATTAGCTAGGCTTAAATCAAACATATACCGATTGGCGAGAGTCGTCAGGGAGTCAACCAACGCGAGCTCACGTAATTGCGCTTGATGCTCCAAGAGTTGGTTCTGAACTTTGAGACGTTCTTTGACGTGCAGGATACAACGGATAATACGTGATGGTTTGAGTTCATCGGTCTCGATAAAGTCCTGGGCACCTGCTTCGATACAACGTAAGGCGTAACCATCATCTTGTTGTTCGCTCAGGATTATAATCGGTGGGCCGACAATGTTGTGACTGCGCAGTAGCGTCAGCTTATCCAGAGGTTGTTCAATTGCGAGAAAGAGTAAATCAACCTGATTTTCAGCGATAAGCTCTATTGCTGCTTTCACGGTATTGCACTCGATTAGCGCTGTAACATGCTCAGAACACGCGAGCATGGTACTCAACGAAGCTTGACCGGTGTTATCATCGCGGATCAATAGAATTCTCATAGGAATCCATACCAAATAAATGAGTCATACAGGACTCTTACCCTATAAATTTAGCATAATGATCACAATTTAACCTGTTTGATGTATTCATATCGCATCAAATTAACCGGAGGGCCAAAGTTATGGCTAAAGTGGTAACCTGCTTAGCGGATGACATTCTTACCATTACGATCAATCGTCCAGAATTGCGTAACTGTGTAGACGGCCCCACAGCGCTATTACTCGCAGAAGCATTTGAGCAATTTGAAAAGGATGATAGTGCAAAAGTCGCAATTTTGACCGGTTCAGGCGGTCACTTCTGTGCCGGCGCGGATTTAAAAGCAATTGCAAGCGAAAACCCGGAATCAGCTAATCGGCTTGATTCCGAGGGCCATGGGCCGATGGGACCAAGCCGGATGCGCTTAAGCAAACCCGTCATTGCCGCCATAAATGGTTATTGTGTCGCGGGCGGTTTGGAGCTCGCAATCTGGTGTGACCTGAGAGTTGCCTCAAAAACCGCACAACTTGGCATATTTTGTCGACGGTTTGGCGTTCCTCTGATTGATGGAGGGACTGTACGTTTACCGCGATTAATCGGAATGAGTCATGCCATGGACATGATTTTAACAGGGCGGGAAGTTGCTGCTGATGAGGCCAAACAAATGGGGCTGATTAACCGGCTGAGCAACCGGGATGACTGTTTGCCCGATGCCTGCGAACTCGCGCGGCAAATCGCACAACATCCACAAACCTGCTTGATAAATGACCGGAGGAGTGTCTACGAGCAGTGGAGTATGGATGAGAAGTCCGCACTCGAAAATGAATTCCAGCTGGGCATGAACACAATTAGATCAGGTGAAACCGTGGCCGGAGCAAAACGATTCACAGGTTAAACCCGCTCATTGGTAAAATGAAACTAACGAAGAGCCAATATGAAAATGGATACATTTGAAGCCGGCCCGCTATTTGATTCGCTACAAAATTTCAGGGAGGATGTAAAAGAAGGCGGATTGGGACCAAACGCAGATCTGGTGGAGCGATTTGCTCGCGTTATCCCTGAAGTGCGTCAGGACTTTGAGCAGGCAACTCGCTTCTTGTTATTATACAGCCGGAAAAGTGAAGCAACCTTTAACCGTTTTCGTAATGAAATAGAACGGTTTTTAATATGGTCTTGGAGTAGTCCTGGTAAATCTGTCATTCAGCTGAAGCGAGCAGACATTGAAAACTATATCAATCTCTGTTGGTCTCCCCCTCCGGCCTGGATTAACACGCAAGTAGTCCCCCGCTTTGTGCTGGTCAATGGACGCCGAAGTGCGAATCGAGACTGGCGCCCCTTTACATTCAAAGTGCCTAAAGGTCAACGTAAAATGGCCTATGAACGGGGTCAGGATATCAATATTGACGTAAAGCAGTACCAAATTGGGCAATCTACTTTATTATCGATATTTACGGCATTGAATGTGTTTTTCAAAGATCTGTTGCTTGAAGAGTATGCAGAAACAAATTTGATACCGATCACGAAAAAACGTTGCCCCTATTTGATCAAACAGGCCGGTGCCGTAGAGGTGCAGCGATTCTCCGAATTGCAGTGGAATTTTATTCTTGAAACTGCAACTATAATGGCCAATAGTGATCCAAAGTTTGAGCGCCATTTATTCTTGATCGCGTTGCTTAAAACATTGTATTTACGGATTTCAGAGTTAGCGATCAGGCTGTCTCCCGTTACCGGTGACCCCGAGTGGATTCCGGTTATGGAGCATTTCTGGACCAAAGATGGGTATTGGTACCTCAAAGTCTTCGGTAAAGGTCGTAAAGCCAGTTCCGTTACAGTGCCGGATACCTTATTACCCTATATCAAGCGCTACAGAGAGCACCTGAATGTGTTTGGTCTGCCAGCACAGGGTGAAAAAATGCCCATCATCGGCAAGATAAAAGGGAAAGGCGCAATGACTGCCCGGCAACTTACCCGATTGGTGCAAGAGGTATTTGATACCGCTGTGAAACGTATGCAGGATGAAGGTTTTTTCGATGAGGCTAATGACTTAAGAAATGCAACCACGCACTGGCTACGGCATACCGGCGCTTCCCAGGATATCGACTCCCGGCCATTGAAACATCTGGCGGACGACCTGCGCCATGCATCAATGGGTACCACCGACAAGATTTATATTCAATCGGACCTCAGAGAACGTTCGGAATCAGGCAAGCGACGAAAGGTATAAGCAAGGACTCAGATAGTATGCAATCAATGTTCAAAGCGCCCCCCTGGGCCAAAAATGCCCATCTTCAAACAATCTGGCCTTCTAAAATCAGAAAGATTGACATGCCTGAGCGGGTTACAGAAACAATCGACCTGCCGGATGGCGATTTTCTGGACCTGACCTGGACCTCAAAAGATATTCAGCCACAACAGCCCCTTTTCTTGATACTACATGGTCTTGAGGGATCAGCGGAGTCAAACTATGCCAAGGGTATGCAAAAGGCGCTAGGCAATCGGGGCTGGGCGAGTGTGTTGATGCATTTCAGAGGCTGTTCCGGTCGTTTAAATCGTCTGGAGCGGGGTTACCATTCAGGGGAAACAGGTGATGCCCGGTTCATGATTGAATGGCTGAGGGAACAATATCCCTCGCATTTTCTGGGGGCAATTGGCTACAGCCTCGGTGGTAATGTACTCACCAAGTATCTTGGTGAATACGGAGATGGCAGTCTACTGGATGCCGCTGCGATTGTTTCGGCACCTCTGGATCTTGCGGCTTGTTCCCGTCGGATGCAAACCGGATTTTCCAGAAATTACCAAAACTATTTGCTTGATTCCATGAAATCAAATTTCATCAACAAATCCAGGTTCACGCAATTCGCGGATTATTCCCCACCGAGTCACGATGAAATTGCAGCCATGTCGTCATTTATCGAGTTTGATGACCGTGTGACCGCCCCGCTCCATGGGTTCGTTGATGCAGAAGATTACTACCGACGTTGCAGTGGCAAACATTTTGTAAGTCAGATCAAAACCCGGACGCTCATGATCCACGCCCGGGATGACCCCTTCATGACAGAGGAGGTTATTCCGGATCAGTGGCAAATTCCCGATTGTGTAGACTATGAATTGAGTCAACATGGTGGCCATGTCGGCTTTCTGTTTGGCTCCCCTTGGAAGCCCCGATTCTGGCTTGAGGAACGCATACCGGAATGGATGTCACACCGATTGACACAAAATACTGCCCAATACAAATAGTCCGGTTTCGGTGAGCTCAACCAATGCTCCGGCGGTGTCACCCGTTGTGCCACCGATCCGCGCCATGATAAGTGCGCGGTATAAGTAGAAGATCAATGCGGTGATTAAGATTATGAGCAGCGTATGCCACTGGAATATAAAGAGCAGACAGGGTATCAGCAACAGAATCGTCAGGTTCCCCTGCGCCCTGACCTGACTATCTTCTATGAATTTACCCATACCATTTTGGCGCACATAGGGGGTTAAGCTAAACAGGGGGACGATAATCGCCCTGGATAATACGAACGGTAATATGATCCAGGCGTACATTTGATACGATGTCGCGAGATCCGACGAGAGTATCGCCTCCAATGCAGAAAACTTCAGCAGCAATACCGCGACAAGCGCAGCCACTGCAATGGGCCCGGACCTGGGATCTTTCATGATTGCAAGGGTACGATCTTTTGAACCGAAGCCTCCCACCCATGCATCCATCCAGTCGGCCAAGCCATCCAGGTGCAAGGCACCCGTGACGTATATCACTAGTGCGATGCCGCAAGCTGCAACCACGGTGGGCTTGGCACCACAATAGAGAAGACCAGCACATGACACAGCTACCAGGAACCCAATTAGCAAGCCAACGATTGGATACCACAATACTGAGGTTTGCTGTAATCGTGAATAGTTGCCCGTATTTTCAGTACAGTACTGATCGTAAACGGGAAAACGGTGCACAGGCAAACGAGTGAGCAACTGGAGTGCACACAAAAATGGCCAGAGGAAGCGGCGTTGCCAGTTCATTAATTAAATAAACTTCTCTTGGTGAAAAACAACATTATGTCGCTCTTCCGCTTGATTCCCAAAGCATTCTGATCGTATTCGGGATACATTTGCGTAAGGAACGTCGATACGCCAGAGCGCTTTAAGCGGCATCTCGAGTACGTGATTCAAGATTACACGAATGGTTCCACCATGACACACCAGCAGCACCTTTTGCCCTTTGTGTTCTTCGATGATGTCTTGCCAACAGGACGTGACACGGGAGACGAAGTTGGGTAATGGTTCGCCTCCGGGTGGTGTACAGCTTAACGGATCTTTCCAGAATTGTTCGAGTACGCCGGGATAATTATCGAGGACTTCACCTGTGGTTAAACCTTCCCACTCTCCGAATTCAATTTCCCGTAAATTCTGTGCGATTCTGAATGGTGTATCGAGTCGCGTAGCCAATGTTTCCCCGAATTGACGGCAGCGCAATAGCGGTGAACTGATAATTAAATCCCAGTCCCCTTGCTCTCCGACGGCTGAATGCATTTGCTGCCATCCGAGGTCTGAGAGCGGGTCATCCTGTGAGCCACGGAACTTTTGGCCACCTTGTGGCTCACCGTGGCGAATCAGGTCGATTCGGGTTTCGATATAATCAGTGCTAAAACCAATGTTAGACATGGTGCTACTCCGGGTATTACGTTTATTTCTGATTGGAAACTGCAGCTTCTTCAAAAGTTGCCATTTCAGCATGTAGCGCCAATGCTGAGCGAATCACAGATATGGCCAGTGCTGCTCCGCTTCCTTCCCCTAAACGCATTTTCAGGTTCAACAACGGGTCTACGCCAAGATGCGCTAGCACGATCTGATGCCCTTTTTCTTCAGATTGGTGGCTAAAAATGAGCCAGTCTCTAACGGCTGGATTGAGCTCGACTGCCACCAGAGCGGCAACGGTTGCAATGAAACCATCAACCGCGGAAGGAATACCGGCCTGTGCGGCTGCAATGTAGGCCCCACACAATGCGGCAATTTCAAAACCGCCAACCTGTCTCAGTATTTCAAACGTGTTTAAATCGCTCTTTTGGCTTGATATTTTTATGCGTTGGATGGCCTGCTCGATAATTTTACATTTGTGGGCAATCCCTTGTTCTGCAAGCCCGGTACCCGCTCCGGTCAGTTGTGCGGGAGATACATCCAGGATCAGACTCGCTATTGCCGAGGCAGACGTGGTATTGGCGATACCCATCTCGCCACCGACAAACAAGGCCGTGCCAGGGGGAACAATATCCTGAATCATGCGGCGACCGGCATCCAGAGCGGAAAGACATTCACTCTCTGACATTGCGGGTTGAACCAGAAAATTTTGAGTACCCGATGCAATAGTGGCATCGATGAGGTTTTCCCCCTCAAAACCAAGAGGTGAAACAGTACCCACATTAACAATCCACAAATTGGCGTTTGCTTGCTTGGCAAGCACATTAATGGCAGCACCGCCATTAACAAAGTTACGAATCATCTCAACAGTAACCGCTTGCGGGAAGGCTGATACGCCTTCGTTTGCAATACCATGGTCACCGGCAAATATGGCAATTGCCACTTCGTCACATTTCGGTTTGAGACAACCTTGCCAGGTCGCAAACTGCACCGCCAATTGTTCCAGGCGACCGAGTGCACCAGGTGGTTTGGTCAGCATGGCTTGATGTTCCAACGCTCGAGTGCGAATTTGCTGATCTAGTGCCGGGGGCGGCAGGCTATGCCAAGCCGAAGTGGTTAGGGTCATTGAGCAGAAATTCCATATTTAGTGCGGTTCGAAAATGAAAAAAGCCATAGTAGAGCACTACTATGGCTTTTTTTCAAACTCAGATTTCAGTTAGGGACAGGATATAATCACCGGTGCTCGCATGGCTACCGGTCACCCCGATAAAGACTGACACGGGACTAGATACGTTAATATTCTTGGCTGCGTTCAGTCCAACGCCGGAATTATCATCCGCAATATCATAGGTTACGCCAAGGAAGTCGAATAACTCGAAAGCCGGGTCTGCCAGTCCGGACGCCCCGCCGGCATTTTCGACATCAATGCGATACGACCCGACATCAAGCGATACCAAAAACCAGTCTTCATCAAATTGTGTTTCAATGCTCCCTTGGACTTGCTGGCCAGCATTCAGACGCCCCTCGGTTAGCATGCCGCCTGCAAAGTCGTCGACAGGGATTGAATCAGGACTTTCAGCGCTAATGGTGTATGTCCCGGTTTCTTCGCTGCTCACGACCAGAAAGTAAGTGCCACTGGACTTCGGTATATAACTTATTTTTTCATCTAAGCCATTACCGAGGTCATGATCATGGATGTTCAGTGGATGCCCCAATCCATTGTAAATGTGTAGCACGGGATCAATCAGTGTACCACCACCGCTGCTTTGCCCCCTCACCTCAAACTCATATTGCTCTCCGGCGATGAGCTGAACTTCTAACCAGTCCAGGTCGTCAACCGTATTTATGGTCCCGTTTCGGCTGATACCAAAATTCAGGACTGCACTACCGGGAAAGGCCATATCAAAGTAATCATCATCAGCGTGTATCCCGCCCCAAAATAGATAGTCCCCCGTTTCGGCTGTGCTGAAACCCGATACTTCAGCATAAAATGTACCGTCATGATCCGGGTTTATAAGCAAAACAGGAAAATTAAGTATGCCATCATCCATGGACATTAAAACGGTGCCATGTTCATCATAAATTGTTAGTACCGGATCGTGAAGTGGCGTTTCTCCCTTGTCCTCATCACCACTGCTCCAAACGGTAAGCAGATACGCGGTATTCGCATCCATTTCTAATCTGTACCAATCAGTATCTCCGGCGAAGTCAATTGTGTTTTTCATGGAGAAAAAAAGCGGGTTCAAATCGATGTTTGTAGTCGCGTTGCCGGGAACTTCCGAGTTTTCGATTTCCTCAACAAATATTTCGACTTCGTATAGACCGGTATCGGCTTCATTAAAACTGTATACATCAAAGTAATATACACCATACTCATCTGGCACAAAGACCAGTGATGCATCAGCCCCTTGACCGGAATCGTTGTCCCGTTTGAGCTCATTACCATTTTTATCCAGTATTCTGAACGCTGGATCCAGCAGATCGCCAGAATCCGAAGAGGCCCCCTTAACATTGATCGTGTACTTGTATCCGGTATCCAGAATTTGCCGCCACCAATCATGGTCACCCGGGGTATTAATGGCTTCCCAGGGGTTCCGGCCATAGCCATCGTTTATTAAAACACCTACTGCTGTGGTATTGTTATCCGGGTATCGGTCTCTCAGGAGTTCATTCTGAATGCCTGTAACACTTAAACGATAGCCTCCGGTTTCTTCACCGTAGGCTTCTGCAGACAGAAAATATTGCCCCGATTCTGCCACGGTGAACTCGATCTGTGCATTCAACCCGGTACCATCGTCATCATCAGAAACCAGGAAGGTACCTGCGTCATTGTGCAGCGCAAGCCAGGGGTCTGACACGCCTGAAACACGGTTGTCTGCAGCGCCTTCAAGACTAAAACGGTAGCGTTGGTCTGATGACAGATAAATCTGATACCAGTCCTTGTCACCGCCATGGTCTAATGTACCAAATATCTGTTCACCTACCGCAATTGCAGCCGAGGTAGAAATATTCGCGGGGATGTCGTCCTCGCCATTTTCGGGTGGCTCAGGATCGCCCTTCATGGCATAGATTGCATTGGCCAATGCCATTAAATCCAGTCGTTCATAACTTGCAAAGTCGTGGTTTACGTTGTCATCCTCATCATCACCGTCAAAAATACGCACCCCGGTTTCACGCATTAACTCTGTAAACTCGTCTATCGTCAAGCGACGGCCTAACTCTCTTTCCGCAAGTTGTTGCATGATCACCACAGTCCCGGCTACATAGGGCGCGGCCTGGCTGGTTCCTGTCATTCCGAGGACTCCACCTCCGGGGGCGGCTCCTTCAATCCATGCCCCTGGGGCGAAAATATCCATCACGGTGGTGCTACGTTGAGAAAAAGGGGTAATGCGGTCTGCTGCAGACTCAAACACCTCACTACCGGAAGACCAACGGCCGGCACCGAGATTGTCGTCGAAGGTTGCACCGACTGAGATCGTATTCCGATCAGACGAAGGATACGCAACACCCTGCTCTTGATAGTCATAATAATCATTCCCGGCGGAGGCAACAGGCAAAACATTCAGATCGACCAGTGCCTGGAATTCATCAGACAGCGAGGTGGAATCGGGTGAGTACTGGTTATAGTTTCCGCCCATGCCCAAAGACATATTAACCGCAACAATGTTGTAGGCTTCTGCATTATAAACAACCCATTGCAGTGCTCGTTCTATTGCACTGGAGTTACCACTGCCGGAATTGCCCAGTACCTGTAAGGCAATAATATTCGCGCCGGGGGCTACGCCCTGATAAGTTCGGTCGGATGACGCCGCGATTGACGCAACGTTAGTACCGTGGCCATGCACGTCGTCGACAGTGCGATCATAATCATCGGTGAAGTCTGCATGGTAGACTATTCGATCTGACACGCCATCGTTATTACGGTCGGGGCCAAAAAACGGATGATCAAGATCGATACCGGTATCAAGGATTACGATTGAATAGCCTTCACCATCCAACCCTTGGAAGCGAGGATCACGGGCAAAATCGTCGAGGCCGATGATATCGTTGCTTTCGATGGTTTGAACGGAAAACTCGCCGGGCTCAATATGCACGCCTCCCGAGATTGAGGCCTTGGTCTGATCGCCCGAGAAACTGAGGTCAATCCGCCCCTCACCTTTCACTTGGGCGTGCGCTTCCGCGGGAAGATTGGTGATCAAGTCATCCCAGAGACCATAGGCCGCATCAAGGCTCGCGCTCTTGTCAGAAACGTTTGCCAAAATGGACTTGATCGGGTTAATGCTTTCAGTACTGTATTGCTTATTTTCTGTTTTGATCGCGCTTGTGAAATAGTCTGCAGCCAGTAGCTTGTTGCTGAGCACATTCAGATCTTTTCCAGTTGCCCCTTTTGCAATTTCCAGTGCAATTGTTGCTAGGTTTGATGCCCCAGATTTCAATACGGATACATAGTAATCAAGGCCCGCGTTATCGGCATTCCGGTTGAACAGCTGAACATAGAGGTTGTTGACCAGATCTGTTGGGCTTAGAGATCCGTATTGGGCAGTAAACTCCGCAGACTGACCAAAACTGGTAATAATTTGCCCCATATCACCGCCTGCATTATCCAGCGTCTGAGACCAGTAATTTAATCCTGATGGATCTGCTGGTCGACCATAATAGGCAATATAGGCAATTTGAACTGAAGTTTGAGAGCTATTTGTTGAAGAGAACGAGGTAGAAAAAAACGAAACGAGGGATTCCGTCGATACTGACATATCGTCGAACATAGCGAAGCACTCCTTTTGGCTTATTGGCATCCTTAACCAGAGCGCTATTTTGGAATCACCTCTTCACAACGTCAATACTCTGTGGCGAATTTTTCGCAATTGAGAGCCAAACTCAAGCGGTGAAGCGTCTCCTCTGAGTCAGGTAAACCCACCCTTAAAAGCCTGGCTTTGGGGAAAATCCGGGTCAAGATGCCTTTGCTTGCCAGCGCTGTGAAAATCTCGCAGGCTTCTTGTTCCTGTTTGAAAACCAGGGTACTGAACAGTTGGCTTGAAACAACTGGAACATTCAGTTGAGAATTGAGTTGTTCGTGGAGAGACTGACTCATTGATTTGATTCTAGTGGTTGCCCATCTATGCCAGTTTACATCCTGTAAACACTGTTCCGTTAACCACAAGGTTGGCCCGCTTACCGGCCAACTACCCTGCAGTCGCCTGATATCGTTACGTATAACTGATGATGCGAACAGAAAACCACTACGTATGCCAGCCAGTCCGAAAAATTTGCCGATGGATCGCAGTATAATCAATCCGGAAAGTCCCGCTTGAGGACACAAACTTTCGTGTTGTTCCTGAGAATCGATGAACGCTTCATCCACAATAAGCCAACTGCCCTGCTGGTCAAGACGTTCACGCCAAGCGAGCAACGTTTCCCGGGGAAAGTGGAGTCCGGTCGGATTATTGGGCGTAACGACAATTAATACATCAAGATCGTCCAGGGCTGCATCGATTTCTGTAATTAAGCAATCTGGATTTTCGCCACATTTATGCTCAAAAAAAACCAAGTTGTGGTTATGGTACTTCCAGGACGTAATATGATCACTGTAAGTGGGCACAATCAGGCCAACATTTGCCGTTTTTCCACGTTGCATACGAAACAGGGTCGGCAAAAGTTGAATAAAGTGTTGCGATCCAGGTCCTTCAAGACCGGCTGTCGAATCATAATAACCCGCCATAACAGAATAAAACTGTTCAGAAGGCAGCGGTAGTGATTGAAAAACGCTTTGTGGCAGGGTCGGTACCGGCCAGGGCCATGGATTTATACCTGTCGATAAATCGAGCCAATCCCCTTCGGGAATACCAAACTCTTTACTGGCTCGATGTACATTGCCACCGTGGGTAAAGTCGTCCCATTTAAATACTGAAGGCAAGCATTCCACCCCATAAAATTGCAGCAGTTAAAACCCATAACATGGTTGTCATATTTACCAGATTGATTGCCCGTAATATATCATCGACTCCAGGCGTAATCGCACTGCCCATAGCGGGTTTGTTTTTCACCTGCCCGTGATAAACAGCGGTACCACCCAATTTAATATCCAGCGCGCCTGCCCCGGTACACATCACGACTCCCCCATTCGGGCTCTCACAAAAACGGGCCTGAGCATGCCAGCATTTTATTGCCTGACCGGTACGACCCAGCAATGCATAGAATAAAGCGCTAACCCGTGCAGGTATCCAATTCAGCACATCATCCAGACGCGCAGCTGCCCAACCAAAATGTAAATAACGATCAGTTTTGTAACCCCACATTGCGTCCAGTGTATTCACCATGCGGTAAAAAAGTACGCCCGGTATTCCGCCGACCAAAAACCAGAACAATGGAGCGAATACCCCGTCATTACCGTTCTCCAATACTGATTCGATAGTTCCGGTTACGATCTGCTGCTCGTTCATTGCGCTGGTATCACGGGAAACAATAAGCGAGAGCTTTGTCCTCGCCTCCTCCTTTTGTTTGAGTTTTAACGGGGTATAAATGGCCATTGCATGTGCTATCAGACTGTGCCTGCCAATACAGAGGTACAACAGCACAGCACAGCTCACGAGATAGAGAAAATGTAGTGCAGTTTCTGTATATTGGGCTCCGCTCCCACTCAATAACACGAAGCGAACCCCGTCCAACATACTGTTTTCAGAATCTGAATAGAGCGTGCTCCAGAGCTGCCACACAGCAAGGATTGGAGAAACTGCCAAAAGCAATGCAAGAACACCCAAAATTTTTGCCGAGAAGGTGGCGTTGGTCTTGCGATTAAACACCCGCTCCAGACGCGAAACCCAACGACCAAAGCCAACCAATGGATGAAATCGGCTCGGTTCACCTAGCAACTGGTCAAGGATGATCCCCAGAATAAATATGAAAAACCAGAATTCTTCTATCAGCATTGTGGGTGTATAGTCTCGAGGATGTTGGGTTCTAAACTCGTTATGGGCAGAAATTTTGAGTGCGTATTGTTGCAGAAATTATGAAATTTACCAAAGCCTCTTACCGTCTAGTGCCTGTTGAGCTTGACTGGTCAAAAATAGCACTGGCCGAGGCGAAAGATGAAACGTCAAATGGTGCCCGATCAATTCTGCTAAATAAGGTTCGCCTTTTTAACGGTCTTTTGCTAGCATTCCCGAATTGATACTTTGTTGGGAAGCTGGTTCAAGTCCAGCGCTGCCCCCGCAACGGTAATTGTCAATCAGGCAAGAGTCCGATACCAAGAATGTAGCAATAACTCTATTCATCCTTTAACCGGTGCGGGTCGGCACCTCGAGGAATATAACTTTATGTCCCAGATTCAGCAATCCGCTCGTTCGTCTGTCGTTGCAGATACCTCAGAATTTTCGAACGCTTCCCAAACGATTTCTTCCCGGACTACCCAAATTCTTGCTGCCGGATTACTTGGTCTCGCCATTGTATTTGCTGTCGGCCTGTCACCTATGGATGTTGTGCACAATGCTGCCCATGACACCCGTCATGCCATCGCATTCCCCTGCCATTAAGGTTTATTTCACTAGGTGAGTACTGATTCACTCACCGTTTAAAATCTGTCGAGCTCTTTAGCAGTTTTGAATAGTATTGTGCGCGTGTATCAAGATCCCGCAATTACACGCGTTACGGCG